>CBFHPD010000104.1:0-8546 GCA_965657495.1 uncultured Flavobacteriales bacterium | reverse complement strand
GGTGTCGTCTTGGCAGCCCACGACCTCGAGTTCATCGCACGTGCCGTCGCCGTCCCCATCGTTCAGGCAATTGCCGTCGCAGTCGTAGTAGGTGTCGGCGTAAGTGCAGGAACCGGCATCGGTCGCCGCCGCGTTGTAGTTGCAGGCGGTGTCGTCTTGGCAGCCCACGACCTCGAGTTCATCGCACGTGCCGTCGCCGTCCCCATCGTTCAGGCAATTGCCGTCGCAGTCGTAGTAGGTGTCGGGGTACGTGCATGCGCCGGCATCGGTGGCTGCCGCATCGTAGTTGCAGGCGGTGTCGTCCTGGCAGCCCAAGATTTCCAACTCATCGCACGTGCCATCCCCGTCGCCATCGTTGAGGCATTCCCCATCGCAATCGTAGAATGAGTCGGGGTACGTGCATGCGCCGGCATCGGTCGCCCCCGCGTTGTAGTTGCAGGCGGTATCGTCTTGGCAGCCCACGACCTCGAGTTCATCGCACGTGCCGTCGCCGTCCACATCGTTCAGGCAATTGCCGTCGCAGTTGTAGTAGGTATCGGGGTACGTGCATGCGCCGGCATCGGTCGCCGCCGCGTTGAAGTTGCAGGCGGTGTCGTCTTGGCAGCCCACGACCTCGAGTTCATCGCACGTGCCGTCGCCGTCCCCATCGTTGAGGCAATTGCCGTCGCAGTTGTAGTAGGTATCGGGGTACGTGCATGCGCCGGCATCGGTCGCCGCCGCGTTGTAGTTGCAGGCGGTGTCGTCTTGGCAGCCCACGACCTCGAGTTCATCGCACGTGCCGTCGCCGTCCCCATCGTTCAGGCAATTGCCGTCGCAGTCGTAGTAGGTGTCGGGGTACGTGCATGCGCCGGCATCGGTGGCGGTGGCGTCGTAGTTGCAGGCGGTGTCGTCTTGGCAGCCGGTGATTTCGTCGCTGTCGCAAATGCCATCTTCGTCCGCATCGCCGCCCGGGACGACCGTGCCGGTGCCGTCGGTTTCGCCCGAGCAGGTGTCGCAGTCAGTGGGGAATACACAGGAGTTGTCATCGGCGGTGGCTGCGGTGTCGTAGTTGCACGCCATTTGGACCGTACACCCTTCAGCGCCGCTGTCGCAAATGCCCGCAAAGGAGAAGGTGACATCGGCATTGATGCTCCCCCCATTGATGTCACCGTTATAAACGAGTAACGTCCAACTGCCAGAACCGGATAACCCCAAACTCGAAAAATCCAACGTCGCGGTGTACGTTCCCGCCGAAGTCGAGTTCCAATCGCTCGGCCATGCCATGCCGGAAACTTCAGAACAATTGGCCGTCACTCCGTTTCCGCCGACCTCCGCACAGTCCCCGCTAGGCGTACCGATCGAAAGCAACAAATCGCTGGCATCGGATTGCGGGTCAAAAGGCGAATTGCGCGACCAATCCACGGAGACGTAGACTTCCGCTAAGTCTCCGGACATCGTGTGGTAAACGCCGGCACCGCCCAAAGGATCCAGGTTATTCGCAGTGAAGGAGGTGGTGTGCACGCAACCGCACGGCAGGCCGTTGGTGGCGTATTCGCAGTTGCCAGCTTCCAAGACTGCAATGGGGTTGTAGTTGCATGCTGTGGGATCGGTGCAGCCGCCGCAGGATGTGTTGTCCCCGGCACAAACCCCGCAATCGTCATAGTCCGCGCAGCTCCCATCGTCCACCACCGCGTCGGCGGAGTAGTTGCAGAAGCTGGGGTCGGTGCAGCCGTAATACCCGCACGAAGAAATCGGGGTGTCGCAGGTTCCGATGCACGACGAGTAGTTGTTGATGCGGACCTGCAGGGCTTCGGCCTCGACGGTGGGGTGGAAGTTGAGTAAGACCGAGCCGCCGGAGATGGCGTGGCAGTAGCTCATGATGGTGCCGACTTGGGCCGTGGGGCTGTCTGTGTAGGGATCGCACAAGCCGTCGTCCTCAGTGGTGCCCTCGAGGTTGGAGCAGTTGTCGATGGGGCCGCCCGTCCAGCCGCACCAGTGCGTGTGGTGCGAACCGAAGTTGTGGCCGATTTCGTGGGCCACCACGTTCAAGTTCCACGCGTAGGTACCGGCGGTGTAGGAGCTGCTGTTGTCGAGGCCTTGGCTGAAGCCGGCGCCGTAGTTCGTAAATACGGGGTCGCAGAGGACGCCGACGTAGGCGATGCCCCCGGTGCCGGTGTTGGTCCGTTTGGTCAAGAGGTGGCACAGGTCCCACGATTGCGTATTGAAAGGCGCGTTGTAGTACCACTGCGTGCGAAAGGCGTCGAGCATTTGGCTCGCATTGTTCACGTAGCTGGCGTAGGGATCGGTGATACCCCAAACATGGATGTAGGTGGCCGTCAACGTGACTTGGTTGCCCAGCTCGGATTCGTAGATGACCGAAACGCCGGCGAGCATGGCGAGGGCCCAGTCGACGGCATCGTTGCAGGAAGCGAAGGTTTGGTAGGTGCTGTAGTCGATGTCGAGGCCGATTTCGACGCAGGCGGCCGTGGGCAGGGAGGAGGAGGCGGGCGCGTGGTCGAGGCGCGCCATTTGGGCTTGCGCCAACTCATCGGTGCCACATGCGAACGACAAGTCCAACCGGTTGTCCGCCGTGTTGAACAGGGCGTGCAACCCGTTCATTTTATCGCCCACTGCGGGAGACAGCTCCCACTGCTGGCCGCCGTACTGGAAAGTGGCCAGCACGTGGTCGCGCATGATGTTCACGACACCGACCACGCCGGGAGTGGTGATTTTGTAGGACAGCAGCCCGGGGATGTGGCGGGACTCGCGCTCTCCTGCGGCGGTGGTTTGGCCCAACACCAAGTCCGGCTTGAAGGCCAAAAACGACTCCAATTCCAACGTCACCACCTCCCCATCGGGCAGCGGCAACGGCAGCGTCCAGGCATTCGGCTTCCGCTCCCGGACGAAGGCAAAGGCCTCCATGTCCAGCGCCAAGCCCCGCGACTGCTCCAAGCGCCACGTCGGAGAAGCCGACTCACTCAGCTCCGTGGGAACGAACAACGGCTGGCTCTCCGTCCACGTTGTGCACCCGCCTTCGTCTTCGAAGAGGGCCCAGTCCCCGTCGGCCAAGGCCACGCCAAGAGCTCCCGGATCCTCGACTATTTGAACTTGGCCGTGGACAAGGGCGGCCATCAGGAAAAGCAGCAGGGACGAGGCTCCCCGGGCTTTCAGTGCGCATGTGGTTGGGTTCATGGGTTAAATTTAACCCTTTGTGGCAAAGTTTGGCTGATTCAGCTCAAATCATCCCGGGCAAGGCAGCCCGAAGGCCCCCAAAAGCACCAACAGATCGCTGATGTTCGTCACGCCATCGTTGTTCGCATCCCCTGCGCACGGCGGCGTCACGCATCCGAAGTCGCTCAACAACGTCAGGGCATCGGCCACGCTCACCACCCCATCGCCGTTCAAGTCCCCGGGGCAGGGCGTGCAGTCGTACGTGCAGTTTTCCGCGTCGATGGTGGCGGTGATGTCGAAGTTGCACGCCGTGGGGTCCATGCAGCCCTGGCAGCTCGCGTAGTCGCATGAGGCGTCGTAGAGGGTGACCGTGGGGTCGTAGTTGCAGGCGTTGGGGTCGTCGCATCCGGCGCAGGTTTCAAGTTCGCACGAACCGTCGTCGATGGTAGCCGCCGGGTCGTAGTTGCAGGCGTAGCTCGTCGTGCAGCCGGCGCACGAGGTGTATTCGCAGGAATCGTCCCCGATCGTGGCGGCGGGGTCGTAGTTGCAGGCCTCGAAATCCGTGCATCCCGCGCATGACAAGTACTCGCACAAGCCGTCGTCCAAGGTGGCGAGGAAGTCGAAGTTGCACGCGCCCGCATCCATGCAACCGGCGCACGTGGTGTAGTCACACGAGCCGTCGTCTTCGTTCGCTTGGAAGTCGAAATTGCAGGCCGTGGGGTCGGTGCAGCCGCTGCACGTGCCGTACTCGCAAGAACCGTCGTCCTCGGTGGAGGCGGCGTTGTAGTTGCAGGCCGTGGGGTCGGTGCATCCCGGGGGCGGGGTGCTCAGGCACAGGTTGAAGAAGGAAAGGGCGACCGTGTATTCCATGGTTGGGCTTGCGCTCCAGCCGTTGGTCAGGGTGACCGTCCAGTTGCCTTGGCCGGTGATGTCGTTGGCGATGATGACCGAGCTTTGGTAGGTGCCGCTCACCGAGGTGTTCCACGCTGGAGGCCAAATCCCGGCCACCGCACAGCTGCTCGCCACGTCGAACCCGCCCACGGTTTGGCACACCCCATCCGGTCCCGTCAGTTCCACCCGCAAATCGGACAACGCCGCCGCCGGATCGTTCGCCGCATTGTTGAACATGACCGTCGCATACATCGCCGCCAACGTCCCCACGCCCGCCACCGTCGCCGACGTGCTCTCGCCCCCCGCCAACGCCACATCCCAAGTCAACTCCGCCTCGCAATCGCATCCGCCCCCGCCGGGTGCAAAAAAGCACGACCCATCATCCTCCGTCACCTCCGGGTCGTAATTGCAGGCCAGTTCATCCGTGCAGCCAAAGCACGACGTCCCATCCCCGCCGCACACCCCGCACGCATCCACGGTCGCACACGACCCGTCATCGAACTCCGCCTCCGGGTCGTAATTGCAATACGCCGGATCCATGCACCCGTATACCGCGCAGTTGGTCGCATACGTGTCGCATACCGTGTAGCAGTAGCCGTCCGCGTTGATGGTCGGAATCAGCGCGACGTTTTCCACGATGGGGTGGAAGGACAAATTCACCGACCCCCCGCCGATGGCGTGGCAGTAGCTCATGATCGTGCCCACCTGCGGCGTTGGGTTGTTCACATAGCCCGCGCACGAACCCTCGAGCGCCCCGCAGTTGTCAATCGGACCGTTTGGCCACCCGCACCATTGCGTGTGGTTCGCCCCGAAGTTGTGCCCGAGCTCGTGCGCCACCACATTCAAGTTCCAGCTGTAGCCACCCGTGTAGCTGGACGTCCCGCTCAAATAGGAACTGAAACCGACCGAGAACTGGCTGCTGCACACCACGTCGAGGTAGGCGATGCCGCCGGTTCCCGTATTCGTCCGACGCGTCATCAGGTGCACCAGGTCGCGGTCTATGCCGGACAAATCCGGGTTGGTCACCCATTCCGACCGGAACGCATCGAGCATGCTGCCTGCGTTTTGGACATAGGCTGCATACGGATCCGTCTCTTCCCAAACATGCACATAGCTCGCCTGCAAACTGACGAGGTTCGCCAACTCATCCACGTAGATTTCGTGGACCCCTGCGAGCATCGCCAGCGCCCATTCCACCGTGTTGTCGCACACCCCTCCGAAGGTGTTAAATGTATAGTTGTCGACATCAATCGCTACCTCGACGCACTTAACAACAGGGTTTGTAGCCGTTCGGTGTCCCGGCTCGCGCGGCAGCCGCTCTTTCTGCAGGGCGTTGTAGGCCAAATCCTCCGCAGCACAACTGAAATTCGATTCCAACTTGCTGTCGGCCAGCACATACGTCGCGTGCAACCCGCCTTCCCCAACGGGCGCAATTTCAAAGACATCGTCCCCCCACCGCAGGCTGCCGACCACCTCGTTCGCTAGGAGCACCAAGGTTCCGCCGGCCTTGGGAAAGCGCCGCTCGCCTTCCCGAACGGCGATCACCCGGAAGGATTGCAGTTGGGGGGCGTAGTGCCGCTCGATGAGTCCTGTTGATTGGGTTTGGCCGACCACCAAATCGGGCGTGTACGCCGTGAACCGCTGCAATTCCCACACCGCTTTCGGGTGCCCCGGCACCGGCAGCACGAGCTGCCAGCGTTCCAAATTCGCGCCGCGCACGTCCTTCAGCTGTTCCGCATCCAACTGCCACCCCATAGCCGCTTCCCGGGTGCGGGTGGGCAGGGCTTCGTCCTCCAACTCAGCCGGGGCCATCAACGCATAGGGCAGCTCCCATTCCGTGCACTGGCCTTGCACATTTCCCACGGCGGCGGCTCCGGCAAAGATCCAAAAAACGGCAATCCAAAAGGACATGTGGCGGCGATGTAACATGGTCGGTGAAGTGGTGTAAACGGTCCACGGGAAAGATAATACGCATTTTCTCGAAAAGCGACGGGCCTTCGGTTGCGCTCGATAATTCGTTAGATTTGTCTTGTCAACCAAAGATTTTCGTCGCTGAAACCTTCTTGATTCAATCCCGTAAGCAAGGGAACCGAGTTGGGTCCAGGTGCGAGTGTGTTCGGTGAATTGTTTCGCTCAATCGCGTTAATTATTAACCGAACGTACTTGAAATCCGGATAAAAGCGGTATATTTATATGAAGAATCGAATTCTCGAACGATGAAGAGTCACTTGAAATTTGCTGCCATGCAAAGATTTTCCACCCTCGTGCTGGGTCTCCTGTTGTCCGTCACTGCTGCATTCGCAAGTGTGACAGGCTTCGACGTCGAGGTGCACGCCACTTCGGAATACGGCACCACTTATCGCTTGTATGCGACGTTCGATGATCCCGGCGACTGGGTGAGTTCTATCTACGGATTGACGGGGGGGGAAGGAAACCTGCCGATGAGCCTTCTTGCGACGGGCGGGGCATCGATTTACCACACGTCGAATGGCTTCAATTTGAATCCAAACTTTGGACAGGAAATCAATCCCATGTTCGCGCCGTTGGTTGACGACTATTATTTCGACAGTTGGTTGACCATCGGAGCGGAGGACAATTCCATGTCGGGACCACAAGGTGCGGGAATGGATGAGGCCTTTGCAACGTTCAATACAGGCAGTGGATTTGACAATTGCGGAGGTGCGTGGTTCGTCGCTTCGACCTCTGGACCTGCTGCGCATTGGGTCGCAGGTGAGGACGGACGGGTGCTCTTAGCCCACATCACCATGACGGACGACTCGAACGGAAACCCGGGGCATTTTGATTTCCAACTCAACATGCAATGGAAGGATGCTTCGGGCACCTCGAGCTACTTCGAAGGTGACCAAATGAGTTCATCCGATTTCATCACCGATTTGCCAGGCTGCATGGACGATGCTGCCTGTAACTACAATGCATCCGCATCTACGGACGACGGATCGTGCATCATTCCTGACGCTTCATCTTGTGAAATCTGTGAGGAGGGTTTGGCAGTGGTGGCTGACTCGGATGAAGACGGCATCTGTGATGCGGACGAAATCCTCGGCTGCCAAGACGACACCGCATGCAACTACAACGCTGAAGCTACGGATGCGGGCACCTGCGATTATGCAACAGCAGCCTGTGAGGTGTGCATTGCTGGTACAGTGGTGTTGCAAGATGCCGACGGCGATGGCACCTGCGATGGAGACGAAATCGATGGTTGCACGGACGATTCAGCATGCAATTACTCCGCGACCGCGACCGAGGACGATGGGACATGCGAATTCTTGAGCTGCCAAGGCTGCACGGACAACACCGCTTGCAACTTCGACGCTGGCGCTACCCAAGACGACGGCTCGTGTGAATTCACCTCGTGTTACGGCTGCATGGACGACACGGCCTGCAACTACGTCGCGGGTGCCACGCAAGACAGCGAGGATTGCACCTATCTGGCCACGCATTACGATTGCAACGGCGATTGCCTGAACGACACCGATGGCGACGGTACGTGCGACGAACTTGAGATCGTCGGCTGCGAAGACGAAACGGCGTGCAACTACAACGCAGCAGCCACGGAAAATGCGGGCTGCATCTACCCACCCATCGGAGGAGACTGCGATTCCGAGTGCGAAGGGGATTTTGACGGCGATGGGGTGTGTGACAACTTCGAGGTCCCGGGATGCACCAGCTCCACGGCTACGAATTACAACGCCACGGCCACCGACGACGACGGCACGTGCGTGTGGACGGACGAGTTCTTCATGGGCTTGAGCTACGAAGTGGTAGGGTACAACACGGTGGGCGATGCGACGACTTACCGGTTGTACGCGGAGTTCAACAGCGACGCGATCCAAATGCAAGCTTGCTACGGCACATCGGAGTGGCCGTGGGAGTTGACCTCAACGGCTCCGTTCATCCAGCAGTCCACCGGTGGGTTGTTGGGACACAACATCAACCCTGCTTTCTTCCCGGTCATTGAAGGTTTGGTGTATGACTCGTGGTTTGCCTTTGGTGCAGGGCCCGGTGATTCACCCGGTCCAGCGGACATCGGCCTCGATGTGTTCACCGCTGATTTCACGGCGAACGGAGGCGATGTGATTGTGAATACGGCAGTGGGCGCAAGCATCTATTATACGCCTGATGCAAGCCCGTTTGCCTTCCCGCAGGATGGGAAAATCTTGTTGGGGCAGTTCACCACTGAAGGGGTAGTTTCCGTGAAGTACAACTTCCAATTCCGGGATTCGGAGCACGTGACACACGTGGTCAACGATTTGAATTTGACCTTCCCTGCAAACCTGCCAGGCTGCAAGGATGAGACCGCCTGCAACTACGACATGGATGCGGAGTTTGCCACCAACGACGAATGCACCTTCGCCCTGGGATGCGACGAGTGCAGCGGCGCGACCGATGGCACGGGCACGGTGATCGACAACGACGCCGATGACGACGGCGTGTGCGATGTGGACGAGATCGATGGCTGCACCGATGCAACGGCTTGCAACTAC
>CBFHPD010000103.1:0-4257 GCA_965657495.1 uncultured Flavobacteriales bacterium | reverse complement strand
CACTGAGTTGGAAAATTATTTAGGAGGGGGCACTGACGCACATAGCCACATGAAATCTTCACCATCCGATTCACCTAGTTGGGACGGCTCTAACAATTCTGGTTTTTCGGCGTTGCCGGGCGGCTACCGCGACTACAATGGAGACTTCGACAATGTGGGCAACTACGCCTACTACTGGAGTTCTTCGCCGAGCAGCTCCTTGGCTTGGTGTCGGGGGCTCAACCCCGGTAATGACGCTGTCAGTCAGCTCCAAGTACCCCTAGGTTTCGGGTTTTCTGTTCGTTGCGTTCGGGATTGACCGCGGGTTCTTGTGGCCCAATTGGCTATTCGGCTATTTGACTATTCGTTCTTGGGCGCCAAGCGCCCTCATACCGGATTGCCTCATTTAGTTTGAAGCGCATGTGGAATTAAGGCGCGGCCAAGCATTCCGCTTGCGATGATGTCCATTCGAGATGCGCTTAAATATGAAGCCGGTCCTGCAAGGGACCGGCTTTTTTTTTGTTGGTGCGTTTTTTAGGGCCGAGTCCATGCGGTGAGGCAAAGGGCGACTCGGGGAAGATGGTGTTGTCGAATTTCAGGAGGTGGAGCTCTTTTACAGCCTGTCTGAAGGCCGTGTTGAGCCAGCGCAGGGAGCGTTCATTGCAATCGATTTGACGGCTTCATTTTTCCATGTGCTGCACCAGCATGCTGCGGAGGTTATTTAAAATGGGGTCGGGTTTCGCATCGGGCATGATATTGAACAATGCCAATGCCTGTTCGTAATCGGCCAACGCTCCAGGGATGTCCTGGGTCTCGATTCGGAAGAAGCACCGCATCTTGTAACAGAGGATGTCGCTGCATCCCGCCTCGATGGCTTGGTTCATGATTTCGGCTCCTTTCTCGAATTGTCGGGTCTGGAAGTAAAGGGTGCTCAGGTTCATGTAGAACGAAGGAGGCTCGAATTCCTTGGAGCACCGGAGGTAGAACGCTTCAGCGGTTTGATAATCCCCCAGCTTTTTGGCGGCCAATGCGATGTTCTCAAATGACTCCGAATGGGGTTTCCATTTGGCTGCTTCTTTGAAGTACTGCAACGATTTTTTCGGTTCTGAGTCCGAAGTCATCACCCCGAGGGCAGTGTAGAGGTAATGGTATTTCTCGGGTTCAAACCGCGGGTCAGGCGTTCGGTCTACTTGCTCAAAATCTTGCCTTGCTTGCGCGAATTGGCCACGCTCGTAATAAAGTGCCCCCCGCATGCCGTTGGAGAAGGTGGCTGATTCGTGGGATAGGTTGTGTGTCCATAGGTCGATGGTGCTGCGCCAATGTTGCGTCTGAGCGTAGGCCAAACCTGCAAACACCAAAACAACAACTGCGCCCCCGCTCCACACCCATTTCCGGTCACTGACAAGGCTGAATAGAGCAATCCACAGTCCCAGGACGGACAAGTAACCGTACCGATCGGCATATGGTCCCAAGAAGGTGGATGCCAATGCCGTGTGCAAGACGAGGTTGCCGAAGAAAAAGAGGACGCCGAAAACGAAAAGCCTGTGCTGGCGGAATCTCCACAATGCAGCTGCCACTCCGCTCATGGCCACGTAGGCCGCCACCGTCCAGAGGGTCCAAGGCCGGGTGGGCCAATCGTAAACAATGCCCAAATCTTTCGGTAACAGTGCCTTCCAGGCGTACCACATGAATTGCGCGGGAAGGAGGAGCAAGGGGGGATAGTCACCGGTAAAGGCGGTCTGGCCGCCTCGGAAGTGCAAAGCGACGGCGATGAAGCCTGCGGCGATGGCTACGAAGGGCAGTTTTTGGCTTAAAAGCTGGTGCAGCTTGCGACCGCGAAGGTGGTCCAACAGGAACATCACCCCGACGAAGGGCAGCATTTGGACCTTGGCAAAACAGCCCAGCACGAATAGCGTGAATGCCACGGCATACAGCTTGCGAGAACCCTCCACCAAATACCGGTCATACGCCAACATCGCCCCGAGAAAGCACGCCGTGAACAGCAACGTGCTTGTGGCTGACACCCAACACACAGCCTCCACCGCGAGGGGATGCACCGCAAAGAGCAGCGACAAGATGAAGGCGGCTTCGGCACGTTGAAACAGGCGCTTTCCTACCTGAAAAACCAGCGCGGCATTCACCACGTGGAGCAACAATGACAGCCAGTGAAACGGCGTAGCTGAATCGTGTCCGAAGGCAGCGTTTACGAGCGCGAAAAGCAGCGTTGTGAGCGGCTGGTACATGCCGATCGTCTCGCTCATAAACATGCCTTTTATGTTGTCCCAGTTGAGCGAATGCACGAAGGGGTTTTCGAGCACTTGACCACCGTCGTCAATGGCCGTAAATCCATAGTGTAACGATCCCGCATAGATGCCCGTAGCGAGGAGCGATGTCAAGGAAATGCGGTGCCAGTCTTTCATCTTTTCGGGGAACTTTGGACCAAAATAAGCAGTTGACTGCTCCCCGCATCGCGCCAACCATCATGAGCGCATCGACTTCGATGTGCGTCATGTCCGATTTCGGGGAGTTACCTCGGTTGAATTAGGTTTGCACGATGCGATACCTCTTACTTCTGTCTCTGGCCTTAACCGCCGCAGTACACGCCCAGACGGACACGCTGCATGTCTTGTTCCTCGGCAACAGCTACACCGCGTCGAACGGCCTGCCTACGGTGCTGGCGGAGTTGGCGGCCGAACTGGGTACGGTGGTCACGTGGCAGTCGAATGCGCCGGGGGGCGCGACGTTGCAGGGGCATGCGAGCAATGCGACGAGCAATGCCCTCATCGAGGCGGGCGGCTGGGATTTGGTCATCCTGCAAGAGCAAAGCCAAATCCCTTCCTTCCCCGACAACCAGGTCCAAGCCGATTTCTTCCCGGCCGTCGCCGCCCTCACCGCCACCATCCGCGCCCACAACCCGTGCGCCATCCCGATGTTGTTCATGACGTGGGGCCGCGAAAACGGCGACGCCTCCAACTGCCCGGTCTGGCCGCCGGTCTGCACCTATGAAGGTATGCAGGCGCTTTTGACCCAGCGCTACCTCGAAGCCGCTGACTTGAGTGATGCGTGGTGTGCCCCCGTCGGCATGGTGTGGCAACAGCTGCGAGAAACGTCGGCCATCGACTTGTACAGCGCGGATGGATCGCATCCGTCTGCAGCCGGCACCTACGCCGCGGCGAGCACGATGGCCGTGGCCCTGCTCGGAACCGACCCGGCGGCGGCGACCTACGACGGAAACATCGACGCGGCCGACCGGGCCTTGATCGATGCGGCGGTTTGGTCCATGTGGCAAAACCAGCCCGACGCGTGGAAGCAGTACGCCTACACCGACTTCGGCCTGGCCATCGAACCGCAAGCTGGCGGTGCCCTTGTGACCGTGGAGGCGAACCCCTACCTCGACAGCGTGGTGGTGGATTCCGGCCTGGAGTCCTTTGCCCTTGCGGATGGCCAGTTGGCCACCTTTGCGGCGGTGCCAGTCACGCTGGTCGCCACTGCGTACGGGCCGTGTGCCCCTCCGGAGTCGGTGACGTTCCCGGTGGAGTTCGCTTCGGTGGAGGCGCTGGATCGCTCGGCCACCCTTTTCCCGAACCCGGCGGACGGGCAGGCCGTGCTCAGCGGGGTGGAGGCGGGGAGCCGATGGGAGCTCCGGAACGCGCTGGGCGCGGTGGTGCAAGAGCAGCGAGCGGAAGGGGCGGTAGTGCGATTCGACACCGGTGCCTTGCCGGCGGGGTGGTACGCAGTGCGCGCCGTGGGAACCAGCGGCGGGCCCCGCGTGTTCCCTTTGCTGGTCGAACACTGAATCCGCATGATCCCTGTTGCTTGGAGCCCGCCTTATGCCCATCCCTTGCCGGAGGGGCACCGTTTTCCGATGGCCAAATACGAGCTCATCCCCGAGCAGCTCATCTACGAAGGCACCTGCGCCCCGGGTGACATCTTCGCGCCCACGCCCCTCACCGACGAGCAGGTGCGGGTGGCGCACGATGCGGGGTACTGGGAGAAGCTCAAGGGGCTGCGGTTGAGCCGGGCGGAGGAGCGCCGGACGGGGTTTCCGCAGTCGCGCGCGCTGGTGGAGCGGGAGGTGCTGATTTTAGGCGGCACGCTGGAGTGCGCGCGGCGGGCGATTGCGGGGGCGGGGGTGGCCATGAACGTGGCGGGAGGGACGCACCACGCGTTCAGCGATCGGGGCGAGGGGTTTTGCCTGTTGAATGATTTGGCCTTGACCGCCAAATTGCTGCTCGCGGAAGGCGTGGTGAAGCAGGTGCTGATCATCGACCTCGACGT
>CBFHPD010000102.1:0-1341 GCA_965657495.1 uncultured Flavobacteriales bacterium | reverse complement strand
GTGGACGTGAGCGACGCCCCGTTCACCATCGGCGCCGCAGCTCCGCGCGTGACGTTCCCCAACGGCGGGGAAGGCTGGTTCGCGGGCACGGAGCACGACATCGAGTGGGTGTCGAACTTCATGACGGGGAGCGTGGTGGCGCTGAGCTACTCGCTGGACGGCGGCGCGACCTGGACGGCCATCACGAACACGGAGAACGACGGCAGCTACACGTGGCTCCTCCCGAGCACGGCTTCGACGACGGCCCGCGTGAAGGTGGCCACGGTGGGCGTGCCCGGCCAGGAAGACGTGAGCGACGCAGACTTCACCATCCTCCCACACATCACGGTGACGAGCCCGAACGGCGGGGAGGAGCTGGACGGCTGCGCCTCGACCACGATCCAGTGGCAAGCGGGCGGCACGAGCGGCACCTACGCCATCGACCTGAGCCAGGACGGCGGAGCCACGTGGACGAACCTGACGACGAGCGCCAGCGGCACGAGCTGGAACTGGTCGGTCATCACGAACGAAACGACGGCCGACGCCCGCATCCGCGTAAGCGATGCGGCTGATGCAAGCAAGACTGACATGAGCGACGTGTCGTTCGACCTGATCAAGACCGAGGATGTGGTCACGCTCTCGCCCAACGGCGGCGAGACGTGGTACACGGGCGAGGTCCGTCAACTGAACTACATCAAAACGGCCGCAGCGAACAACGTGAACCTGTCGTACTCGGTGGACGGCGGCGACAGCTGGACCACGATTGTGACCTCGCAGAACGGCGGCGCCTACAGCTGGACGGTACCGAACGACCCCAGCACGGACGCCCTCGTCCGCGTGCAAGACCAAAGCGTGAGCTGCCGCGTCGATGCGAGCGACACGCCGTTCACCATCGTTTCCGAGGTGCTCGTGAACGAGCCCAACGGCGGGGAAACCCTCACCGCCACGGTTTGCCCGCCGACGTTTGGCGGTTACTACATCATGGACAACGGCACCATCATCACCGACGGCGGCCGGTTTTTTGACTCGGGCGGCGAAGACGCGAACGCGTCGAACGTGAACTACACGAAATACTTCTGGCCGGCGACGCAGAACAACGAACTGCGGATGACGTTCACCCACCTCGACCTCTACGACGGTTACAGCAATTACGACGACCGGCTGTACGTTTACGACGCCACGACGAACCAGCTGCTGCTCAACTTGCAGGGCACGTATTCGGAGTCGAGCCTGCACAGCAACCCGCCGACGGCCCAGGGCCAAGGCCTGAAAATCGTTTACCAAAACGAAACCGGCTACAACGGCACGGCCACCGGCTGGGACGCGAACCTCGAGTCCATCGACGTGACGTACGAAAGCACC
>CBFHPD010000101.1:0-2492 GCA_965657495.1 uncultured Flavobacteriales bacterium | reverse complement strand
CGCCACCATCATCGTCAGCAGCGCGTAGGAAGCGATGTTGAAGGGCACCCCCAAAAACGTGTCAGCCGACCGCTGGTACAGCTGGCAGTTCAGCCGTCCTTCCGCCACGTGGAACTGAAAGAGGCAATGGCACGGCGGCAGCGCCATTTCATCGATGAAGCTGGGATTCCAAGCGCTCACCACGTGGCGACGGGAGTACGGGTTGTTGCGCAGGCCGTCGATGAGCTTGGTGATTTGGTCCGTGGCCGTGCCATCGGGGTTGGGCCAGCTGCGCCATTGGTAGCCGTAGACCGGCCCGAGGTCGCCGTTTTCGTCGGCCCATTCGTCCCAGATCCGCACGCCGTTCTCCTTCAGGTAGCCGATGTTCGTGTCGCCTTGGAGGAACCAAAGCAACTCGTGGATGATGCTGCGCAGGTGCAGCTTCTTCGTCGTCAAAACAGGGAACCCGTCGCGCAGGTCGAAGCGCATTTGGTAACCGAAGCAGCCGAGGGTGCCGGTGCCGGTGCGGTCTTCCCGCTCGACGCCGTTCGTCAGCAGGTGGCGGAGGAGGTCGTGGTAGGCTTGCATTTGGCCCAAAAATAACCCGCCATCCCGCTCACCCGCCCATCAATCTTCCACAATCCCCACCACCCGGCGCCCCTCGGCCCACCGGTAAATCGCGTTGATGACCACGAGGTGCCCGATCAGCGCCACATGCAGCGGCGCCAAATACCCCGGCCACCCCCAGTCCGCGCGCACCAGCGGGCTGTTCACCTTCGGCGGCTCCCACATGTACATATAGTTCGCCACCTGGTCCGCCGGCACCGGAAAATACGTGTTCAGCAGCCAATTCACGCTCCCCACCACCGTCGAAACCACCACCGCGAACCCATACGTCTTCAGCCACCCCCGCCGCGGAAACTGCAGCCCGTAATGCCGCGTCATCACAATGGGCATGAAGATGATGGCCCCGTGGCGGATGCAATAATCCACCAGCACCAACGGTGCATCTCCCACCGTCAGCTGCGGCGTGATGAACGAATGTAGGCCGCCGATGGTCCCGAGGAACGCCGTGAACGTGTACACCCACGTGTTGCGCCAAAAGCAGTTCAACGCCACCAGCACGAAGTTCATCCCGCAGAAATGCAGGGGCAGCGAGCGGTGCACCGAAAACGACTGCTCCGGATGCAACGTCGCGTACAACGGCAGGAGCAAGTTGAACCCGATGAGCAACCAGCCGAGGCGGGGCAACAGCCGCTCCCGCGCTTCCGCATCGAGGCGATCCATGGCTTTGATCAGGAGCATTCCCCCCGCCAACGTGAGCAGGAGCATGGCCCAATACCGCGGCTCATCCGCGTGAATGATGACATCGTACCGCATGGCTTCCGAAGTTTGACCCGCGGAAGTTATGCGTTTTCGACTTGAATCGTCTGCGTGGGGAAGGCGAACGCGAGGCCCTCGGCGTTGAAGCGCTGCAGGATTTCGAGGTTGATCGCGCCTGGCGTGAGCGTCACGTCAGCTTCTTTGAGCACGTAATAGACGGCGCTGACGTTGAGGCTGAAGTCGCCGAATCCGCTGAACCAAACCGTGGTGTTGTCCTGCGTCCCGACGTGCGCCACGATGATTTCTTCGAGGATGGCCAGCGCCCGTTCGATGCGTTCGGGCGTGGTGTCGTAGGTGAGGCCGAGGTCGATGCGGACTTTTCGGGCCGGCTCGGCGGTGACGTTCTCGACGACGCCGTCCGTGAACTTGTGGTTGGGGATGGTGACGAGGCGGCCGGCCAGGGTTTTGATGCGCGTGCTGCGGATGCCAATTTCTTGGACGGTGCCGTCGATGCCGGCCACTTGGACGCGGTCGCCGACGACGAAGGGCTTGTCGACGAAGACGGTGATGCCGCCGAAGATGTTGGCCACGAAGTCCTTGGCGGCCATGGCCATGGCGAGGCCGCCGATGCCGACCCCTGCGAGGAGGGCGCCGACGTCGTATCCGGCGTTGTTCAGGGCCATGATGACCCCCAGGACCCAAACCGTCGCGCGGAGGGTCTTTTGTAAAATGGGCGTGACTTGGCCGACCATCTTCGACTCGGAACGCTCGGTGACGTGGGCGAGGAAGTTGCCGACCACAGCGTCAATGAGCCGGGCGGCCAGCCACGTGACGTCGAGGGCGACGGCGATGGAGAAGACGTGCTCCATGAAGGTGTCGACGCCCTCGCCGAAGCGCAGGTGGTCGTAACCGAACCAAGCGCCGAGGAGGACGACCGCCAGGGCGATGGGTTCTTCGATTTGGTCCACAATCAGGTCATCCATGTCGGACGACGTGCGCGCCGCCAAGGCCTTCACCCGGCGCGAAAACCAGCGGTAAATCAGGCGCCCGACGACCACGCCGCCGAGGAGCCACGCGAGGGCCACTCCCCACTCGCGCAGCGGGTTGCCCAGGAAAATGGTGTCCAAAAATTCCATGCGGCGAAGTTCGCAAGAATACCTTTGCAGCATGCGAAACGATGTAGTTTTTGG
>CBFHPD010000100.1:0-2432 GCA_965657495.1 uncultured Flavobacteriales bacterium | reverse complement strand
CCTGCCGACGTTCCGCCGCATCGAAAAGGGCTGGGACGGGCTGCGGGAGGATGATGAGGTGGTGCGCGTGCTTCGGTGGTTCAGTGACGGCTACCTGCACGTTGAGCGCAATGGCAGCGACCTGAAGATGAGTGACTTGCGCTTTGGGGCGTTCGGCCCCGGGGACGACTTCATCTTCCGGTTCGCGGTGCGTGACGCCGGCACCCACTACATGTTCGGCGGCGCGGAGGGAGGGCCACCCCCGGAGCAGCAAGAGGCCTTCCTTTCGGCGTTTTGGGAGCGCCTCAAGGGCACCGATTGAACGGACTTCGGCCTTGGGTTGTTTCCACCTCGTCGGCATGGCCTCTTCTGTTCGAGATGTGCTATTTTGCCGCCCAAATACCCTCCCGATGATCCACCGAATTTCCTTCTCTATTGCCGCCATGATCGCCGTGGTGATGCTGATCAGCAGCTGCTCTGGGCCAGGTGAAGTGCATGAATGGCAGCAGGATGCATTGGAATTCACATTGGAAGGTCCGCTTTTTGAGGGGCCAAATTCAGGGCAGGTCACGTTGGCACTCGACCTTCCGGCCACCCTCGGTGCTGCGGAAGGCCGGCGCGTGTCCGATGCGCGCCTGTTATCCGCCACGGTCCACCCTGCAGATTCAATGGGTTTTGGGCAGGTCCGCTCGTTCGTTTTGTCCTTTGCCAGTGACAACGCAGAAGTAGCCATGCAAGAAGCGGCGTTCAAGAACCCGGTGCCAGAACAAGCCGGGGCTGTGGCGCTCGACGTGGCGGCCCAGGCGGAGTTGGGAGCGCATGTTGCAGAGGATCAAGTCTACTTGGTGCTCGATGTGGATTTGGCAGAAGACCTGTGGGACGGCAGCCGTTCCTTTTTGTTGGACTACACGATGGAAATCACCTTAAAATAAGCAAGTCATGTTGCGCACTTTTGGATGGATTGTTGCCCTTGTTACCTTGGCGTTGGGCACGCTGAGCTTTACGTCACCCACGCAGGACTCGAAAGGGGATGAGCTCATTGGAGTTTGGGAACCGAGCAATGGACGGGCTCGTGTAAAGATTGACCGCATCGGCAACAAGTACTACGGCCGCATTGTTTGGCTCATCGAACCCAATGACCCGGAAACGGGCGAGCCGAAAACGGATAAAAACAACCCCGATCCCGAGTTGCAAAACGTGCCACTGAAGGGCTACCGGATGCTGAAGGACTTCGTCTACCAAGCGGATGGAACCTGGGCAGAGGGCACGATTTACGACCCACTCAACGGGAGCACGTACAGTTGCGTCATCACGATGACCGACAAAAACACGCTCGACATCCGCGGCTACATCGGGGTGCAGGCCCTCGGCCGGACCGACGTGTGGAAGCGGCTCGCAATGCCCAAGCGGAAATGAGCAGGCGATTGCTGGCCACCTGCGCGTGCTTCACGGCGTTAACAGCGGCGGGCGTGGGCGTGGCCCAAACCGATACCACGGACGTGTGGGAGGAGGAGATTGACTTCAGCCTGTACGACGACCTGGGTTTTGCGGATGAAGGGGCCAAGCGCTTTTGCAGCCCCAAGATCGAAGGGCTGAGCCCGGCCAAACTCATCTGGCTCGGCTACGACTTCCAAGGCGGCTACGATGTGGATGCAGGCGATGTGCTCGCGGCGGACGGCAGTGTGCTGTTCGCTGGTTCGTCGGCCCGCGTGAATGCCACCCGCGGGATGCGCGTGGGATTCAATGTGCCGGTGGTTTCCAAGACCAGCGTGGTTTGGCAAATGGGGGCCAACTACTGGAACACCCGATACGCCTACGACACCGCCCCTTCGGCGGATGCGAACCCGCTGCACCAAGCACTCGCCGAACACGGGTTGCGCACGACGGGCATCAACACCACCCTATTCAAACCCCTCGACGACAAGCAGTTCTTCCTGTTCCAAGGGTCGGCGGATTTGAGCGGAACCTACGGGTTTGATTTCATGCCGGCGAAGTACTTGAAGTACTCAGCGGCGCTCCTTTACGGACAGCGGCCGAGCGAGCGAAAGCAGTGGGGGGTGGGCCTTGCGCGCACGTACCGCGTAGGGGAAATCAACTACATCCCGGTGGTGCTGTACAACGCGACCGACGCCCGCAACAAGTGGGGAGCCGAGGTGCTGTTCCCTGCCCGTGCCCACGTCCGGCGGACGTTGACGCCGCGCAAGATGCTGTTCTTCGGGTACGAACTCGAAGGCCAATCTTACCGGTTGTGGAACAACCCGGAAAGCGGGGCAGATTTGCAAGCGCAGGACTTGGAGGTGCGCCGCGGTGAGGCCCGGATCCGGTTGGTTTACGAAGCGTCCGTAAAGGATTTCATTTGGCTCTCCGTCCAGGCCGGATACCGCGTGAACTACCGGTACGATGTAGACCGGTTGGTGGAGGGCGACGAGATTTACCGCGCCTTCGGGTTGCTT
>CBFHPD010000099.1:0-13738 GCA_965657495.1 uncultured Flavobacteriales bacterium | reverse complement strand
AAGACCGTCGGAATGCCCGTGTAGCCCGGGACGGGGTTGTCTTCAAAGGTGAAGACTTCCGGTTTGCACCCAGCGAAGGTGCTTAAAATCAGCAAGTAGGCAAAGGGGCGCAGGGTCATCGGAGGGAATGTACGCAATCCCCTGCAGCTTTCAAACGCTTCCGGTCGGTGGATTACAGCAAGTGGTCGATGATGGCTTCCACGGACTGCCCCTCCGCTTCCGCCTTGTAGTTCCGCACGATGCGGTGGCGGAGGATGGGCGTTGCGACGGCTTTCACGTCCTCGATGTCCGGGCTGTACTTGCCGTTGAGGGCGGCGTTCACCTTCGCCCCGATGACGAGGTACTGCGAGGCCCGCGGTCCGGCGCCCCACGAGAGGAAGCGGTTCACTTCTTCGGTGGCGCGCTCGCGGCCTGGCCGCGTCTTGGCAACGAGGCCGACGGCGTAGTCGATGACGTTGTCGGCGATGGGCATGCGGCGGATGAGCTGTTGGAAGTAGGCGATTTCCTCGCCGCTCACCACCGGGTTGACGGTGGCGTGCACGCCAGTCGTGGTGGCCTTGACCACGCTGAGTTCCTCGGCGTAAGTCGGGTAGTCGACCCACGTGTTGAACATGAAGCGGTCGAGCTGGGCTTCCGGCAGGGGGTAGGTGCCTTCTTGCTCAATCGGGTTCTGGGTGGCGAGCACGAAGAAGGGAGCGGGCAAGTCGTAGGTGTGGCCGGCGGCCGTGACCTTGCGTTCCTGCATGGCTTCGAGCAAAGCGGACTGCGTCTTCGGCGGGGTCCGGTTGATCTCGTCGGCGAGGACGATGTTCGCAAAGAGCGGCCCTTTCACGAACTTGAAGTGCCGGCTTTCGTCGAGGATTTCCGAACCGACGATGTCGCTCGGCATCAGATCCGGCGTGAACTGGATGCGGTTGAAATCGAGGCCGAGGGCTTGCGCGATGGTGTTGACGAGCAGGGTTTTGGCCAACCCCGGAACGCCCACCAGCAGCACGTGGCCGCCCGCAAAAATCGCGGTCACCACCTCCCGGATCACCTGGTCTTGGCCCACCATCACCTTGCCCACCTCCGCAACCAGCGCTGCGTGCTTCTCCTTCAGCGCGTCGAGCGCCTCCTTGTCCGATGCATACTTCATGTTCCCAAATTTAACGCGCCTCCGCCGGTTATCGCGGCCGTTTGACGAATTGTCCCAATTTCCTCAGCGGCTTCATCCAGCGGGTCCATGGCCAGGGCCGGATCCCGTTGAGCTCCCAAGCCAACCGGTCCTCCCGGTTTGCCAGCACGCGGTGCCGCCAGCTCGCGTTGCTGACCCCGCCGACTTCCATCCGCACGAGCACTTCCGGTACATATGCCAGCGGCAACCCGTGGACGTGGATGAACCGGAGCATCAACTCGTAATCCGCCGCGCTCCGCAGCTCGGTGCGGAATCCGCCCCACTCCACAAACGCCGTCCGCCGCGCAAAAAACGTCGGGTGCGGCGGCATCCATCCCCGCCCAAACGCCCCGGCCCGGTACGCCCCGCTCACCCAATGCCGGGTGATCCGCTCGCCCTCCACGTAAACCAAATCCCCGTAAACACCGCCGACGCCCTCTCCGCAAGCCGCCACCACCCGCGCGAGCACCCCGTCGTGGGCGTACACGTCGTCGGCGTTCAAAAAAGCCACCAAATCGCCCGTCGCCGCCTGCCACCCCTTGTTCATGGCATCGTACAGCCCCGCGTCGGGCTCGGAAATCAGCCGGTCAATCCCGCCTGAAAAAGGCTCCAAAGCCTTCAGCGTACCGTCCGTTGAAGCCCCATCGACCACGATGTATTCCAGTTCGAAGCCGTCCCGGCGTTGCCCCACGACGGAGGCCGCCGCCCGTGCAATCGTGCGTTCAGCTTGGTACGCCACCGTGATGACGGAGAGCTTCATCGCCGGTCAGTCGATGGCTTGGATTCCGCTCCAGTCGTGCTCCGTCGGACACGTCGCGTACGGCGGGTCGATGCGGACGTACGTCTCGCTGATGTGGTCGGTGAGCCAAGCGCTCATCTTCTCGGCGCGCAGGCGGTTCTCGACTTGGGTTTGGAACAGGGCAAAATCATCCCGGGGATTCGCCCGGTGCGCCGCATACCGCTTGTCGAGCCGGAACATCGCCCAATACCCATTTTCCTCCTCATCGAGCAGCTCCACCGGCACCGACCACGCCCCGACTTCGAGGTTGTCGAGCAGGAAGAAGACGTTGGGGTCGAGCTCGTCCACCCCAAACCGGGTCGAGCCGTCGCGCGCGTTGACCACCTGGCCCCGCTGGTTCTTCGATTCCTCCCGCGTCGAAAAGCGCTGGGCCGCCTCAGAAAACGCCCACATCCCGCGCTCCAAATCCGCTGCGAGCGAGTCGATTTCGACCTTCATAGCACTCAGGGCATTCGGATCCACCTTCGGTGACATCAGTACGTGGCACGCGCTGAACAACTCGCCCCGCCGATCCGTGGGCTTGACGAAGTGGTAACCGAAGTCGGAGGCGAACACCGCGGACAGTTCCCCGATGGGCGTGTCGAACACCGCCGCCTCGAACTCCGGCACGAACTGCCCCCGCTGGATGTCGGTGTAGCAGCCGCCTTTGTACTTCGATCCGGGGTCTTCCGAGTAGCGCATGGCGGCGAGCGTCATGGACAGCTTGCCTTGCGCGACGAGGGTGCGCACCGAGTCGAGCGTGTTGCGCGTGGCGGCTTTTTGGACCTCGGTGATTTCCGGTTGGAGCACGATTTCGCTGTAGCTGATCGCTTCGGGGATGAGGGGCAAGCTGTCCTCGGGCGTAGCCGCGTATTCGATTTGGACTTCCGCCGGCGTCGCCCGCACCTGCTGGTCGATGTTCGCTTGCATCCGCGAAGCCATCAGTTGTTCGCGCATGGGCTCGGCAAATTCCGCCTTCCACTGGCTCACGCTTTGCCCGTATTCACTTTCGAAGGCCTCGATGCTGCCGAACATTTGGATGTAATAGGCCAAACGCCGTTCGATTTCATCCAACACTTCCGCCTCCGTCACTTCGATGCTGTCGAGCCGCGCGTTGTGGACAAGCAGCTTTTGGAACAGCAAATCCTCCATGATCCGGCACTCAGCCTGCTGATCCACCTGCTGGCCTTGCGCCCGGGCATTGAAGGCCTCGGCTTGGATGTCCGAGAGGAGGACAAACTCGTCACCGACCACCGCAACCACGGCGTCAAGAACTTGAAAATCAGTGCTGTCCGCAGTGGCTCCCACGCGTAAAACCGCCAACAGCGCCCACGCGAGCGCGCTCCATTTCCGATAGTTAGTGCTTTCCTTCACGGGGCGAAGATACAGCGCGGCTTCCGCACAGGCGGTTCCAATTATTGCAAAGGGGCTTCGCTGCGGAGGATGGCCCCTTCGCCGTGCGCTTTCTCGAGCAGCCGCTCCTGCAGCGAGGCCAGCAATTCGGTGCGGCGGCGGTGCAAGATGAGCTCTTCGATCCGCTCGCGCACCATCTCAAACGGCGCCGGCGCATCCTTCAGCGAATGCTCGAGGAATTGCAGCCAGTAAACCCGTCCTTCCTGCTCGAAGTCGATGAGGCGGCGGTCCGCGATTTGGCGTTCAGGGCGGTACAGCTGCAAGGGCACTTCGCGCACCAAATCGTCCAGCAGCCACCAGATCTCCGGGTCGATGCTATACGTCGCGCCATGCTGCACGCACCACGACTCGAGGGCGGCCACGTTGAGGCTGTCGTCTGACAGGAACAAGTCCCGCGCTTCGTCCGGCTCGCGGCCATCGGCGGGGAAATGCAGGAAGCGGGCGCGCACCACGTAGTCGGCCACCGTGAACAGGTCGGGTTGTGCTTCGTAAAAGGCGAGGGCCTCGGCTTCGGTGACCTCCCCGTTGAGCCGCTCGTCGATGTAGCGCTCCTCGTAGCGGTGGGTCACCAGCGCGTTCCGGTAGGCCTTCAGTTCCGCAGTGAAGTCCAAATCCGCCGCCCCCAATTCGAGCTCAGCCTGGTGCAGCATCACCTGTTCCCGGAGCCAGCCTTCCATCAGCCGGGTGGCCATGATGGCGCTGTCCTCGGCGGCGAGGTCGTCCGGGATTTGGTCCGCTAACTCGCGCCAGGGCAACGTCCGCCCGTACACCTCCGCTGCCGTTTCCTCCACGGGCTCCGCTTCGCCAGGCAACCACGCGCACCCCGCCGCAAGCGCCGCCACCAGCCCCCAAATCGCCGTGCGGCCCATCCGTCAGTCCGCCAAGGTGTGCAACACCTCGCGGTTCACCGTGACCGGGTACTTTTCCCGCAGCCCGGCAATCCAAACGCGTTCCAACTCGTCCTGGTACGCCGCAATCGCTGCGCCCCGGCACGCCTCGAGTTCCTTCGGTTCTGGGCCGCGCACATCGATCACGTCAACCACAACGGTCGCCCCATCGCCCGCCGGGAATTCCACCACTTGTGGCCCGTCGAGGTTCGCCTCGAACACCTTGTCCGCCCACGGGTTGCCACCTGCTTCGAAGGTGCCGGACTCCACGCGCAACGTCAGGGCGTTGTCCGCGTTCAATTCCGCGCGCAACGCCGCGATTTCTTCCTCGCTGTCGCGCCCCTTCTTCAAGGCCTTGCGCACCGCTTTCAAGCCGTTCTCGTCGGCGCACGTGAACACCCGAATTTCGACCCGCGGCCCCCACATGAACTGGTCTGCATGGGCAGCGTGAAAGGCCTCCAATCCCGCGGTGTCGCGCACCGCCTTGGACCACACTTCGTCGTCCGTCAATTCGAACAAGAGGATGCCGTCGTGGTATTCTTCGACGAGCAACCGGAAGTCGTTGTGCTTGGCCTCGAGCTGCGTGTCCTCGTAGGCGAACAGCAAGTTCTCGGTCCAAATCCCAAACTGCTCCCGAACCACCTGCTCCGCCCCCGCCTCCGGGTTGCGGATCTTCGTGACGTTCAGGAAGTTCACGAAGTCGCCCACCCGGTGCACTTGCCCGGCGAAGGTGACGAGTTCCTGGTTGTCGCGGCTGGTGGAGGGCAGGGGGTGTCCGTCGTAGAACACGCTGTCCACCCGCGCGGCGGCCCGCACCAGCTGCTTGATTTCGTTGTCGTTCGCATCGAAGCCATACGCTTGCTTGAGCTTGGCGAGGAAGGAGTCCCGGGTGCGCTCGGCACGGGAATCGCGGCTGATTTTCTTTTCCAGTTCGCGCTGGGATTCCTCGAAGGTGGGCAAGCCGCGCGCCTCGAGGCGCTTCACGATGTGCCACCCGTATTCGGTTTGGAACGGTTCGGAAATGGCGCCATCGGCCTCGAGCCCGAAGGACACGTCCTCGAACGCCTCCACCATCTTGCCCGTGCCAAACCAAGGCAGCACCCCGCCTTTGCTGGCCGAGGAAACGTCCTCGCTGTACTTCATGGCCATCTCGTTCCAATCGGCGCCATCTTCGAGCATGCGGTAGATCTCATCCGCTCGGCGACGGGCTTGCACCACCGCGCCGGCATCGTTGCCGTCGGGCGTGCGCACCATGATGTGGGCCACGTGCGCTTCCCCGCGCGCCGGTCGGCGCCCTGTCACCTCCAAGATGTGGTAGCCATAGCGCGTGCGGATGATCTCGCTGATTTCCCCCACGGGGGTGGTGTACGCAGCCGTCTCGAACGGGTACACCATTTGAAAGGCGGTGAACCAGCCCAAGTCGCCGCCGTTTTCCACGGCGCTGGGGTCATCCGACCCGCCCTTTGAACGCGCCACAGAAACGAAATCCGCCCCGTCAACGATGCGGTCGCGAAGGAGTTTGATGCGGCGGTAGGCGTTGGCCGTGTCCTTGGGCGCGGCGTTTTCGTCGCACGAAATCAAAATGTGCCGCGCGCGCACTTCTTCTTGCTTCCGGTCGAACGCTTCCTGAACGAGCCCATCGAGCACCTCCGTGTCGGTGAGGTAGGGCCGTGCGAGCTGCTTGCGGTAGCCGTCGAGCTCCCGCTGGAAGGTGGCCGAGGTGTCCATGCCCAGGGCTTCGGCTTCGAGGACCTTCAGTTTGAAGTTGATGAACAGCTCCATGTATTCATCCAAACTTTCCGGGGTAATGGCTGCATCCCGGTTGTTCTTCAAGAAGATGTGCTCAAAGTCGGCCAAACTGACGGCCTCGTCACCCACGGTCAGGACCGTCAGGGATTGAGCAAAGGCAACTTGCGCGAGGAGCAGGGCTCCCAAGAAGGGGACAAAAGATTTCATGTGCGTAGTTTCATTCAAGCAGGCAAGCGGGGCACCGCTTGCTTTGCATAAAGCAGAGCAAAATTAAACGGCCTGCTCCCAAACCGGCAAGCCGGATTTACCGGATGCTGTAATTCGGCGCTTCCCGCGTGATCATGACGTCGTGCGGGTGGCTCTCCTTGATCCCGGCGTTCGTGATGCGCACGAATTGCGCACGCTGCAAGCTCGGGATGTCTCCTGCGCCGCAGTAGCCCATGCCGGCCCGGAGGCCACCGATGATTTGGTACATCACCTCCTTCACAGATCCCTTGTACGGCACGCGGCCACTGATGCCCTCCGGCACGAGCTTCTTGATGTCGTCCTCCGCGTCCTGGAAGTAACGGTCCTTCGATCCCTTTTGCATCGCCTCCATCGAGCCCATGCCGCGGTACGACTTGAATCGCCGCCCCTCGTAGATGATGGTTTCTCCCGGGCTCTCCTCCGTGCCGGCCAACATCGAGCCGATCATGACCGTGTTTCCGCCGCCTGCAAGGGCCTTCACGATGTCTCCCGTGAACCGGATGCCGCCGTCTGCGATGACGGGAACGCCGGTTCCGGCCAAGGCCTCCGACACGTCCATCACCGCCTTCAGCTGGGGCACACCCACGCCGGCAATGATGCGGGTGGTGCAAATCGAACCCGGTCCGATGCCCACCTTCACCGCATCAGCACCCGCCTCCACGAGGGCCAGTGCCGCCGCCGCCGTAGCGATGTTGCCGCACACCACGTCCACCGACGGGAAGGCCGCCTTCACCTGCTTCAGCACTTCGAGCACGCCTTTGCTGTGCCCGTGCGCGGTGTCGATGATGACGGCGTCCACGCCGGCCTGCACCAGCGCCTCGGCGCGTTCCATCGTGTCGTGGGTGACGCCCAATGCCGCCGCGACCCGCAGCCGCCCGTATTGGTCCTTGCAGGAGTTCGGAAATTCGCTCAGCTTGATGATGTCCCGGTAGGTGATGAGGCCGACGAGCAGCCCGTTGCGGTCGACGACCGGGAGCTTCTCGATGCGGTGTTCGCGCAGGATTTGTTCTGCACCGGCCAAATCCGAACCATCTTCCGTCACAATCAACCCCTCCTTCGTCATCACCTCATCAATCGGCCGCTTGGCGTCCTTCTCAAACCGCAAATCCCGGTTCGTCACGATGCCGGCCAGCCGGCCCTGCTCGTCCACCACCGGGATGCCGCCGATCCGGTGCTCCTTCATGATGGTGAGCGCATCGCCCACCAACGCGTCCTCGAGCAGCGTCACCGGGTCCTGGATCATCCCATTCTCCGACCGCTTCACGCGCCGCACTTCGGCCGCCTGCTGGGCAATGGTCATGTTCTTGTGGATCACACCGATGCCTCCCTGGCGGGCCATGGCGATGGCCATGGCGCTTCCGGTGACCGTGTCCATGGCCGCTGAAATGACCGGGGTCTTCAATTCGATGTTGCGCGAAAAATGGCTGCTCAAGCGGGTGTCGCGGGGCAACACTTCTGAATAGGCCGGGACGAGCAGGACGTCATCGTAAGTGAGGCCTTCACCGAGGATTTTTTCGGAATTCATGGATGGGGTTTCGGTTGTGTGCTTCTCCTCCGTCACAGCGGTTGAGCAGTTCGCGAACCCCAATGGGCGCACTGTGCAGTGCTGCCATTCGTGAACCATCCACCCGGCGTGTGCCTTCGGTGAAGATTCGGGCAAAGTTACTGAAAATGACGGAAGGACGTGTGCCCATTGTTTATCAATGTATGAACGCCCCGACCCAGGTCACCGGTCGACCAGCACGTTCACCAAACCCGACCGCACGTGCTGGGCTCCAGCACCATCTTGCACCCACAAGGTGTACCCGTAAGCGCCCTCTTGAACGATGGCGCCGTTCACGGTGCCGTCCCACCCCAATTCGATGTCATCCGTGGCGAAAATGACGTCCCCCCACCGGCTGTAGATCTCCATCCGGAACGTGGTGAGGTTCGCATAAGAAATGACCGGCTTGAAGACGGGGTTGAAGCCCTCCACCGTGATGGCGTTCGGCACCCAAATCACCGGTGGCACCGAGAGGCACGTGGTGTTGGACAGGGCGTAATTGACGCCGCCGTTGGGCCCGGGGTTGGCATCGACGGCCTCCACGAGGTAGCAGAACTCGCCGGTGCTCTCCGGCGCCATGTCCAACTCGTCTTCGTAGGTGGTGACGGATGCCGGCAGCGTGATGAGCGGTTGGGGGTTGCCGCCGTTTTCAGAGCGGTAGATGCGGTAGGAGGCTACGGCTTCAGGGAAGTTGTCGTAAGCGTTCCAAAACAAGGTGTTCACGAGCTGTTCTTCGTCGGCGGTTCCGTCGAGCAGCATGGTGGTGGCTTCGTTGCTTACGTCCACGCTGTCGTTGCACATGTTTTCCACGCGCACCCGGTAGGTGTAGCTCAGGACCGCGCTGTGTGCGCCGAGGTCGGTGAAGCTGACGTCCATGCCCCCCACGGCCGTCACCGCATCGAGTCGAAGGAAGGGGGCGTCCGGATCGTTCGCTTTCTTTCGCTCCAGGATGAAATGGTGCTGGTCCGACATGTTGTCATCGAAGTCGACCACCACTTCAACCCCTGCGGAGTCCAAGGCACTGGCCCGCAGAATGTGCGTGTAGGAAGGCGCACCGGGGTATTGGAAGTCGAGTTCTTCCGTGTTGGAGAAAGAAACGGCTCCCGTGCTGCTGATGGCCTCGATGTGGTAGCGGTAAGCGATGCCGAGGGTGGCGCCTTCGTGCAAGAACTCACTGGTCCCAGCGGGCACGGTGCCGAGCCATTCCGCGGGCCCCCAAGCGCCGCCTGCGGTGCTCGGTTCGGCGTAGATTTCGTAGGTCTCTACCGCGCCTTCGAGGCCGTAGGGGCCGGCCCAACTCAGTTCTGCGGCGTCGGTGCACGGCTGACGTGAAGCGGAGATCCACAGGGTGGAGGCGCACGCTTGGCTGGCCGCACCGGGATCCGGCTCGCCGTCCACGAAGCACGAGTCGAACGCGGCCACGTTGTAACTCTCGATGTAATTGCCCGCGTTGGAACTGAGGTTGGTGTAGTTCGTGGCGGTGGGGTCGTAAATGGTGTCGAGCGGCACGCTGCCTCCCGCGCATTGGTAGATGATGTAACCGGCCAAATCCGCAGCCGGGCTCGGGTTCCAGTTCAACACTGCGAAACCGGTCTCGGGGTCCACGTCGATGTCGGTGATGCTCGGAGCGTCCGGGTCGAGTTCGTCGTTGATTTGGCTTCCCGCTTGATTCGATTCATGCTGGCAAGCGGCCACGGCGTCCGCTTGAACCACGCGGAAGAGCAGTTCTTCGCTGCACTCCTCCACCTCGTATTCAAAGGAGTGCATGCCCCCGCTGTCGGGCACGGTGCCGAGGTCGATCCAGTTCCCGAGGCCGTCTGCCTTCTGGACGGTGAAGTCGCCGCCGGTAGCGTCGGTCGCGATGTGCGGGCTGTTCCAGCTGAGGTCCGCAAATCCCGGCGTGAGGCTGGGCGTGGCGGTCAAGTACGTGTTGCAGATGGTGTCGGACACGGTGCTGCTGCCGTCGGTGGCCATGGTGACCACGAAGAAGCACACGGCGCCTTGGTTGCCGTTCACGCCCGGGGCCACGACGGAACTCGGGGCGATGTTGGGCATGTTGGTGGTGGAGATGTTCGCGGGGTTGTTCGCCGGGAACTGGTGGAATACGTATTGGTAGAACAGGCCCGCGGGGTCGGCGGGCGGAGTCCACGCGACCGTGGTGTTGCCCGCTTGGTTGACCTGAACGCATTGCATGGAAACGTCCATTTGGCCTGAAACAGCCGAAGCCCACGCCACAAAAGCGGCGAGCCAAGCAAGCGGATGCAACAGCGGGCGATTCATGTTGACAAAGTTAATCACTGCGGTTTCAAGACGCTGAATGCGCGCGAATTGTTGCCTCCGATGCAGTTCACTCCTCCGATTCGCCATATGCGGCGCTTCCGTAGCCGTATCCGTAGCCATAGCCGTAGCCGTAGCCGTACCCGTATTTGTAAGCGTATTTGCTGTAGACGCGCTGCCACCGGTTCATGCGGATGTTGTTGAGGATGAACGAGGCGGAGAGGGAGTTTTGGTGCAGGATGCTTTCGAGGTGGGTGATGCTGCGCTTCGAAGAGCGTTCGGTGTTGGTCACGAGGAAGGAAGCGTCGACGTGCTGCATGAGGATGAGCGCGTCGGAGATGAGGAGGATGGGCGGGGTGTCGAGCAAGACGTAGTCGAATTGGCCGCGCAGTGCGTCGAAGACACCCTGGAGGCGATCGCCCAAAACCAATTCTGAAGCATTCGGTGGCAGGGGCCCGGCCGCGCACACCTTCAGGTTCTCAATCGGCCCGTCTTGGAGCACCTCGTCGATTTCCGCCCGCCCGATGAGCACGTTGGAGAGGCCCTGTTTGTTCGACAAGCGCATGTTCTTGTGCACCTTCGGTTTGTGCATGTCGAAGTCGACCAGCACCACGCGCTTGCCGGCCTTCGCCAAGACACTTGCCAAATTTGAACTGGTAAACGTCTTGCCCTCTGACGGGTGCAACGAACTGATGAGCAGCGTTTTGCTGTCTGTGCGGGTGAGCATGTATTGCAGGTTCGCACGCAGGGAGCGGAACGATTCCGTGACCGCCGAGCGGCTGTCCTGGAGGATGGCAATGGGCTCGTCGTCGATGGCTTCGTAGTGGGGGACGCCGCCGATGACAGGGAGGTGGGTGGATTCGCGGAGTTCGATGATGGTTTGGATCCGTTCAAAGAACAGCATCCGGATGCCGGCGATGAGCAAGGCGATGAGGAACCCGATGCCCGCTGCGGTCAGGACCGTGCGTTGCTTGTTGGGACCGATGATGCGGCCGTAGCGAGCGGCCTCGATGATGGTGGCTTCGGGGGCGATGCCCGCCCGGGAGATGATGGTCGACGCCTTGGATTCGAGGAGGAAGATGTAGAGGCCTTCATTGACCTGCATTTTGCGCTCCATGCTGAGGATGTCCCGTTGGGTGGCTGGGAGGTTTTGCAGTTGCTTTTCGAGGGCGGTGATTTGGTCTTCCAAATCCGAATAATGCTCGCGCAGAGCGGCTTCTGTATCCTGAATATACCGCGCAATCATCGTCCGCGTCGACCGAAGTGCAGAGTCCAACCGCCGCACCTGATAACTGTCCTCCGTCACATCGATCAAGGCACTCGCGCGCTCGGAACGCAATGTAAACAGCTGGTTCACCTGCTCCACGAGCAACGGGTCTTCCTCGAACAAAAAGGACGTCGGCGGCAACCCAAAATCCCCCGTGCCCGCCGCAAGGAACTCGCGCAACGACCCCATGCCTTCAAGCCGCAGGTCCAAGCTCCGCAACTGGGATTCCATTTGGACGAGGGTGTTGAAGAACTCGGTTTCTTCCCGGCTCAGGTCCAGGATGTCCTTGTCAGCCTTGAAGGCATCCACTTGCTGCTCCAAGCTGTCCATGATGCCCGTCAATTCTTCGAGCTGGCGGTTGATGAACGCTTCCGTGCGGTTACTTGCATCGAGCCGTGCCTCTTGCGTGTAGGCGATGTAGATGCGCGAAAGGGTGTCGAGGAAGGCTGCTGGCTGCTTGTCGAGGGTGCTCGTGGCTTCGAGTTTCAAGATGCTCGTGCGATCGACCTGGCTGATGGTCAGTGATTTGCGGTATTGGTTGATGCGCTGATTCCGGTTGTAAATCTGAATGCGGAGGTGCTGATCGCGCATGTCGTTCAGGTCTGCTGCGGTGTAGCCGCTTCCGGGCGTTTGCAGGTGAAGGGTCAAGGCCAAATACGGACCGTCCAACCGCTCCCCAAACCGGTGTACTTCCTCCACGGTTTCCCCATTGGGCGCGGTGAACGTCAGCTCGTACTGATCCTCGTCGAGCAAAGCGAGGTCAATCGGCTTCCCGAGCAGCTCAGGATGGCACAGGTCCGGCTCCACCTGCAGGTCGTATTGGCTGAATCCGCTGACTTGGGTGGTTCGCAGGCGTCCGACGAAAAAGTAATCGACTGGGGCGGCAATGGCGTCGACGGCCCGGCCGATGAGGTCGTAGGATTGCAGGATGCGCTGCTGGTTGGGGACGTTGCTGTTCAGGCTCTTCGCGCCGAGTGTCCCGAGCATTTGGGCCTGGTAGTTGAAGGTTTCCTGGCTTTCGAGCAGGATTTCCGAGGTGGCGTTGTGGACGTCCAGTTGCCGCTTCGTGATGAGGGTGCCGATGACATAGCCGGTGGCCGCGAGGAGGATGAAAAGCCACCAGTTTTGGGCCACCAACTTCAGGTAGGGGCGGAAGCTGCTCCAGTCAATCAGTGCATTTGAGTTGGGTTCGGACATCGCCGCAATTTCGGAAGGTTTTGCTTACCAACGCAACGGCAGGGGAGGAATCCATGGTGCGCTTCGCAACTCGTCGAGGAACACGTATTATTGTAAGGTGAAAACGGAGGAAGCTATCGTGCCGGGCGCTGAAGTCGCCGGAGGCCGCTGGGAAGCGCTGTCGGACGCCGCTCGGGTGTGGATTTACATCGGTGATCGCGCCTTGGCAGCCACGGACGTGGAGGCCGTTGGGCAGGCGATGAACGCGTTCACAGCGGGCTGGGCGGCGCACCAGGTTCCCCTCCTTGGGGGGTGGTCGCTTTGGGGTGCGCGCGTTTTGGTGGTGGGGGTGGAGGAGCAGGTGCATCCCGCGAGCGGTTGTTCCATCGATGCGCTGACCCATGCGGTGCAGGCGCTAGGACGTGATCTGGGGGTCGATTGGTTTGACCGGATGCAGGTGTTGCATGAGGATGAGGCAGGCCAGTGGGCGGCTACGCCCATGCACGCTTTCTGGGCATTGCGCAAGGCCGAACGCGTCCACGACGAAATCCGGTTGGTGAACCCGCTGGCGAAGACCAAGGGCGATTGGCGCGCATCCGGGGTGCAGCATTTCCGCGACAGCTGGCACGCGACCATGTGGCGGTGATTTCCGCGATGGTTGATAAACAAGTGGTTGAATAGCGATTTGGTCGTCCTGAGCCGGTCGTATTGTTCGATGAAGTTGTTTCCGTGCGGAGATTTTTTCTCCCAAAAAACGTTGGGATTCCAACTTCTCTTCGCTACATTTAACGCGTCTCTTCGCAAATCTTAACTTGCATTTCACGGAAAGTGACGCATCGAGGCAACCACCAAGCGGCTGTTGCGACTAAGGTTTACCGAGGTCTCCGACAGGCGTGTCGCGCCTTTGAAATCTTCGCTCTAACCATTCTGTAGAATTCTTACCAAAACCAAATCCCATGTTGAACAAACTGACAAAGTGTTGTAGCATCCTCGCGGTGTTCGCACTTTATTTCCTTTCCGCGCCGGGTGCATCCGCCCAGTGCGAGTCGGTCGACGACTATACGTTGATCGTGAACGGCTCCAGCTACGCTACCGAAGTGGGCTGGCGCATTGAAGACGCGGATGGCAATGTCATTTCGCAGGCAGGTGGTCAAGTCGGCGAGGCTTTTTCAACCTGCCCAGAGGGCTCTGGCCAAGGCACCTTCAACTTCGACTTGGCTTCAGGCACGGACTACACGTTCGTCTTCAT
>CBFHPD010000098.1:0-1014 GCA_965657495.1 uncultured Flavobacteriales bacterium | reverse complement strand
CCATGGTGGGACAACGTGGTCACGGACCGGGTAGAGACTGCTGCGGAAGTCGTTGCTGCTGCATTGGTTCAAGCGCGCGCCGACCTGCGTGCGGCGTTGGGGGAGGATGCAAGTGCCTGGCATTACAACCGGTTGCACACCGTGACGCACCGCCACGCCATGGCCGACGTGCCGGTGGTGGGCGATTGGTTGAGCGTGGGTCCCTTCGGCCTGCCCGCCGCGAAAGACGCCCTGAACAAATACGAGTTCAAGTTGAAGGAGGAGGTAGACTACAGCGTGTTTTCAGGCCCGTCGATGCGGATCGCCATCGACTTCAGCGACGTGGATGCCGCGGAGAGCATCTTACCCACGGGCCAATCCGGCAACGTGCTCAGCCCACACTACGCGGATCAAGCCCCGCTGTACCACGCCGGTCAATTCCGCCGGATGCGGATGGACCGCGCCGACATCGAAGCGCATGCCACCGCCACGGCACGCCTGTTACCCCAAACAGCGACTGAGTGACCGTTCCTCAGCTGTTTTTACGCAGGTTGAACCCGACGGAAACCGTCAGCCGGTAGCCGGTGTTGCGCAAGCGCACTTGGTCGAAGTAGTCGCTGGCGTCCATGATGTCCGACAAGGCCGAATTCCTGGGGCCTTGCTTGTCGGGAACGAGGGCAATGTTGATCGGTAAGTTCAGGTCGCCTTTGGTGTAATTGTAGCCGAAAGCAAAGACAAAACTGAGGCCTGACGCCGAAACCGACGGCCCCGTGGCAAACTCAAACCCCTTCTCCGACCGGATGCCGACGAGGCTCGAAAACGAAGGCAGGAACATGCCTTTCTCCATGCCTCCGATGAGGGCGACCCATTCCACCAGGCCCACCACTGGCCCACCGGTGTCCGCAAAGCGCGATTCCCATTGCCACCCGTATTGCGTGGTGTACGTAAAGGGCACCGCCCCATCGGTCAGGTACGTCAGCGAATCCATCTCGTGGATGCGGTTCAAAAACTGGGCAGTACTGCCTTCTGAGAGGT
>CBFHPD010000097.1:0-2123 GCA_965657495.1 uncultured Flavobacteriales bacterium | reverse complement strand
CGTACTCACCGTCGAGACCGGTGAAGGTCTTGGCGACGAAGAACGGCTGCGACAGGAAGCGCTCGATCTTGCGGGCACGCGACACCGTGAGACGGTCTTCCTCCGACAGCTCGTCGAGACCGAGGATGGCGATGATGTCCTGGAGCTCCTTGTAGCGCTGGAGGGTTTCTTTCACATCCTCAGCACACTTGTAGTGCTCCTCGCCCACCACCTCCGGAGTCAAAATCCGCGAGGTCGAGTCGAGCGGGTCCACTGCAGGGTAGATGCCCAAAGAAGCAATCTTCCGGCTCAATACCGTGGTCGCATCCAAGTGAGCAAACGTAGTGGCCGGAGCCGGGTCCGTCAAGTCATCCGCGGGAACGTAGACCGCCTGCACCGAGGTGATGGAACCGCGCTTAGTCGACGTGATCCGCTCCTGCATCGCCCCCATTTCAGTGGCGAGCGTCGGCTGGTAACCTACCGCTGAAGGCATCCGGCCGAGCAGGGCTGACACCTCAGAACCGGCCTGGGTGAAACGGAAGATGTTGTCGATGAAGAACAGGATGTCACGGCCACCAGACTGCTCATCCCCATCGCGGAAGTACTCCGCAACCGTCAATCCCGAGAGGGCCACGCGGGCACGGGCTCCGGGAGGCTCGTTCATCTGACCGAACACGAGGGTCGCTTGGCTGTTCGCCAATTCCGCTTTGTCCACTTTCGAGAGGTCCCATCCGCCGGCTTCCATGCTCTCTTGGAACGCTTCACCGTACTTGATGACGCCGGATTCAATCATTTCACGGAGGAGGTCGTTTCCTTCCCGGGTCCGCTCACCGACACCGGCGAAGACCGAGATGCCCTCGTACCCCTTTGCGATGTTGTTGATGAGCTCCATGATGAGGACCGTCTTGCCCACACCTGCGCCGCCAAACAAACCGATTTTACCACCCTTCGCGTAGGGCTCAATCAGGTCGATGACCTTGATGCCCGTGAAGAGGACGTCGGTTGAGGTGGAGAGGTCCTCGAAACGCGGAGCCTCCTGGTGGATGGCGCGGCCGCCGTCCTTGGACACCTCGTCGATTCCGTCAATCGCGGTGCCGACCACGTTGAAGAGGCGGCCCTTGATTTGGTCACCCACTGGCATGGTGATGCCTTGGCCCATGGCCGTCACCTTCATGCCGCGGCTCAAGCCTTCTGTGGCATCCATCGAAATTGCACGAACGGTATCATCACCGACGTGTTTCTGAGTTTCCAACACCACTTTCGTGCCGTTGTTGTCGATTTCCATCGCATCCAAAATCTCGGGAAGCGCGACACCAGCAGGGAAAGTCACGTCCACGACTGGACCGATGACCTGGGAAATGATACCTTGAGAAGCCATGAGGGATTCGGTTGTTCCGTGTAAAATTCGCGGCAAAAGTACACCTAAATGTGCATTGTTAGCAACCTAACTTTGTGGATGTGAAGATTCACCAAAACGCGCTCAACTTCCAAGCCGATGAACCGGTGGTTTTGACCATCGGCACGTTCGATGGCGTGCACGCGGGGCACCGCGCCGTGCTGCAGCAGGTGGCCACGCGGGCCGCTGAGCTGCAAGCCCAAACCGTGCTGCTGACCTTCGACCCGCACCCGCGCACGGTCCTTCAGCCGGAACCCCACGGATTGCGGCTGTTGAACACGTTGGGAGAAAAAGCGGCGTTGTTGGAAAGTGTGGGAGTGGACCATTTGGTGGTGCATCCATTCACCTTGAATCTGGCGCGCATGACCCCGAAGGAATACGTGAAGGACTTGTTTGCAGCGGGCATCCGGCCGGAACGGGTCATTGTCGGCTACGATCACCGGTTTGGGCGCAACCGGGAGGGCCATTTCGAGACCTTGGTGAATCTCGGGCTGGTCCACGGCTTCGAGGTGGAGGAATTGGCGGCGCACTACGAAGCGGAGACGCGGGTGAGTTCCACGAAGGTGCGGGAGGCCTTGATGTCGGGCGATGTAGCCACGGCGTCACAGTGGTTAAAGGCGCCGTACCCGTTGACGGGGCGGGTGGTCCGGGGCGAAGGACGGGGGCGGCAGTGGGGCATTCCGACGGCGAATTTGGCCCCCACCTTGCACTTGAAACTCGTGCCGGCTGAAGGCGCCTACGCCTGCTG
>CBFHPD010000096.1:0-1361 GCA_965657495.1 uncultured Flavobacteriales bacterium | reverse complement strand
GGTCGCTTTGATCACGACGGTCTCGGGTTTGATCGTGGCCATCATCCTCCAAATCTTCTACAACTACATCCTGTCGAAGATCGACAGCATCGTGTTGGACATGGAGGAGGCTTCCATGGACTTTGTTGACTTGTTGTACAAGCGTAAGCTGAACGGATAATCATTGCAATCATGGGAGATAAAGGACTTCGCATCGGCCTGTCCATCCTCCGGATTGCGATCATTGTCGCAGGCGCTGCCTTGACATGGATTATCCTGTCAAATAGCGTTTCGGAAGAAACATGGCAAGAAGGCGACCAGGCCTACGGACAGTACCTGGATCAGCTCTTCTACATCATTTACGCAGTCGGCGCAGCAGCAGGCGTGGCAGCAGTCCTCTTCGGGCTGGTGTTCTTCCTGATGCGCTTCCGCGAGAAAATCGGCACCCTGGTGGGCGTCATCGGGTTCGCCATCGTCGGACTCGTGAGCTTCTACCAACTTTCAGACTCCACGGTCTTGCGCGCCTACGAGGCGAGCGGCATCGTGGTCACGGAAGGCGAGAGCTGGTTCGCGGGCGGCGGCTTGTGGTTTGTTTACTTGTTGGGGCTCATCTCTTTGGCATCCATTGTTTGGGCCGAAGTGAGCCGCATCTTTAAATAAGGAAGGAGCATGGCGCGTCGAGAATTAGCTGAAATCAACGCGGGTTCCATGGCGGACATTGCGTTCCTCCTGCTCATCTTCTGGTTGGTCACCACGACCATCGATTCGGATGAGGGGATCAAGCGCCAGTTGCCGCCGCCTGTTCCGGAGGATTTGGTGGATGTGCCGCCGGTGAAGGAGCAGAACGTGTTCAACGTGAAAGTGAACTTCTTGGACCAACTGCTCGTCGAAGGCGCGCCGTTGGACATCGGGGATTTGAAAGACCAAGCGAAAAACTTCCTCGTTGCCACCGGTGACGGCGTGATGGCCCACCCGGTGGGCCGGGAAACCGCCGGAAAGACCCGCGAGGTTGAGTTCATCACGGGAGCCAACGGCAAGACCAACGCAGCCTTCCCCGAGCGGGTCTGGGTGCGCAAGGCCGAGTTGACCGCGCAGATTGCCAACTACCAAGGCATGATGGCCGGAGCCACCGAGGTCCAAAAGCGGAATTACCAAAAGCTGATCGATCACTTGAACGAGAAGCTGACGGCCATCGAGTTGTTCGGAGGCGATTACAAGGAACTTCCGGGTTCGGCGTTGATCTCCATGCAGAACGACAACAACACGTCGTACGACATTTACCTGCAGGTGCAGAACGAGCTGCAATCGGCGGTAAACGAGTTGCGCGACGAGTTGGCGTTGGCCAAATTTGGCAAGACCTACCGCGAGTTGGAGGACGCCTA
>CBFHPD010000095.1:0-11688 GCA_965657495.1 uncultured Flavobacteriales bacterium | reverse complement strand
CAAGAAAGACGCGCTCGTACGGCGACTCCCACCGGTTGATCGGCAGCATGAGGAACCGCCGGTTGATGGCCCAGGTGTCCGGGAGGGTCGTCATGAAGGAGGAGTCGATGATGTTCCAGGCCTCGCGGTCGTTTTGGGCCTTTTGATAGAGCACCTTGTACAACGTGCCGCCCGCCTCGCCCACGGTGAAGGAGCCAAACTCCGTGAAGATGTCCGGCTCCGGCACGCCCGCCTCCTTGCACGCCGCTTGGACCTGCTCGAGGATGGCCTCCACCATGTACGTATAATCGTAATTGAACGCCAGGGAATTCTTGATGGGCAAGCCGCCCCCGATGTTGAGCGCCGTCAGTGTCGGGCAGACCTTGCGCAGGTCGCAATACACCTTGAGCGCCTTGTTCAATTCATTCCAATAGTAGGCCGTGTCGCGGATTCCAGTGTTCACAAAAAAGTGAAGCATCCGGAGGTTCATGAACGGGTGGTGCTCGATGCGCTCGCGGTAGAACGGCATGATGCGCTTGTAGCCGATGCCGAGCCGCGAGGTGTAGAACTCGAACTTCGGTTCTTCCTCGGACGCGATGCGCAGGCCCACGTCCATCGGCTCGCGCACCACCGCGTTGAGGCGGCCGAACTCCTGCTCGTTGTCGAGCACCGGGAGGATGCCGGTGAAGCCGTCGCGGCGCATGTTGACAATGCGGTCGATGTAAGCCGCGGTCTTGAACCCGTTGCAGATCACGGTGGACGGGCGGTCGAAGTGGCCGGAGCGTTCGAGGGCGGCCACGATGTCGAGGTCGAACGGCGAACTGGTCTCGATGTGGGCGCCGTGCTTCAGCACTTCCTCGGTGATGTGCCGGAAGTGCGACGACTTGGTCACGTAGCAGTAGTGGTACGCGCCCTTGTAGTGCAGCTTTTGCATCGCATCGGCGAACCATTGGTGTGCTTGCTGGATGTTCGCGCCAATCTTCGGCAAATAAGTGAAGCGCAAAGGGGTGCCAAACCGCTCAATCAGCTCCCGCATGGGGATGCCGTGGAAATCGAGCTGGCCGTGCGCGTCGATGTTGAATTCCTCTTGAGGCCAATCGAAGGTCTGCTCAACGAGGTCGATGTATTTCAGTTTCATTTGAAAGAAGGGATGTGCGGCGGTGGCCGCGGTGAATCAGCCTACCGCGCGGCGCGGCTTCCGCCCGCCTGCGCGCAAGGTTCCCTTCGATTCAGAGCCGGATGATGAATGCGCGCACGCCGCGCCACCCCCAGCCTCCTTGCAGGAAGCGGAGCATCCACCCGTGAAGGGTCGTGCGGAGGGAGGGGCCTTTCATCTCGGTTAGGTGCCTTTGCAGCGCGATTGTGTGTGCCGCTTCGGCGATGCAACATTCGGAACATTTGTGCAATTCGGCAATGATTTTGGCCGCCGGGGTGAAATTTTTTTTCGGCGATTGGAATTTGGGCGCATGCGCTACTTTCGGAGCATGCAAAACGCACCTCAAGAGCAAGGAGCGGGCCCGTCAATCAGCCCGTTCAAGCGCATCCTCGCCATCCTGCGGCCGCTGCTGCTCGACCGCCTGAGCATCGTGGACCTCGCCGAGTCGGAAGCCACCATTGCGGGCATCCAAAAGGACATCGAATTCAAGGGGTTCAATGTTTGGATCCTCGGGTTTGCCATCGTCATCGCGTCCATCGGCCTGAACGTCGATTCGACGGCGGTGGTCATCGGGGCCATGCTCATCAGCCCGCTCATGGGACCGATCATGGGCTTCGGGCTGGGCGTCGGCATCAACGACCTGAGCATGGTGCGCAAATCCGTGTTGAACCTCGGCGTGGCCGCCGGGATTTCCATTGCAGCGAGCGCGGTGTACTTCTTGATTTCGCCGCTGGACGCGCCGTCGAACGAACTGTTCGCGCGGACGAACCCGACGTTGTTGGATGTGTTGATCGCACTCTTCGGCGGGTTGACCGGGATTTTAGCGGGCTCGCGGAAGGAAAAGAACAACGTGATCCCGGGGGTGGCCATTGCCACGGCTTTGATGCCGCCGTTGTGCACCGCAGGCTTTGGCCTCGCGCACGGGGACTGGCACTTTTTCTTCGGCGCCTTCTACCTGTTCCTGATCAATGCCATCTTGATTGCAACCGCTACTACGTTGGTTGTGCGCTACTTGCGATTCCCGATGGCGGTCCAGCCGGACGCGATGAAGGAGCGGAAGTACAAGCGGTATTTCGTGGCGGCGTTGCTCGCGCTCGTGCTGCCGTCGGGTTGGATTTTCTACCGGACCGTGACCGAGGGCATTCACACAGGCCAAATCACGTCTTACCTCACCGAGCACGTTCGCTACCCCGGCATGGAAGTCGTCAAGCAGGAAGTGCAGTTCTCCGACGGCGCCGCCCAAGTCGACCTGGTGCTGCTGGGCGAATTCGTGCCGGAGGCGCTGGTGTCGGAATGGCAGGCCGGACTCGCCGAAGTCGTGCCCGCGGCCGAGCTGCACGTGGTGCAGAACCAGCAATCCACGGCCGGACTGGATGAAATGCAGCGGCTGGTGGACTTGTACTCGGCGGGGCGGGAAGAGCTCGCGGGGCGGGATGCGGAGATCCGCCGGTTGGGGGACGAACTGGCGGCGGCGCGGACCGCACTGGACGGGGCTGCCGTGCCGGCCTCCCTGCCCGCGGAGGTGCTGTTGCAGGATTCGGGCATTGCGGCGGTGCGGGTGGGGATGGTGATGGAGCAGGGGCGCGCGGCGGCGGGGGCGGATGTGGTGCCGTGGGTGGATGTGGTTTGGCAGGGAGATTCTGGGGCGGCGCGATCGGGGGTGGCGGACCGGTTGGAAGCGTGGCTCAGGCTGCGACTCGGGCGGGACGATGTGCGGGTGGTGGTGCGGTAGGGCTTAGAGGGTCCAGGTGAGCGCGGCGCGGAGCAGGCGGGGTGCGCCGGGGCGGAGTCCGTAGGGCCGGCGTGCGGCAGCGTAGACGGTGTTGAGGAGGTTGGTGGCGCTGAGCCGCGCTTGGAGTTGAGGGGTCAGGTCGGCGCGGAGGCCCGCGTCGAGGAGGAGCGCGGGGTCGGTGGCGAGGGGGTCGGGTGCGGTGCCGGGGCTGGTGCGCATGGCGGCGGTGTAGCGGGTGGCGAGGTCGAGGTGGAAGGTGGCGCGGGTGAGGGTGGCGCTCAGGGCGGCGGTATGGGGGGCGAGGTACGGGAGGTGGTCGCCGGTGGTGACGGTGCCCCAAGGGTCGAAGTCGCTCTCGAAGCTTTCTGTGAAGCGCGCGTCCGTGTAAGTGTAGCTGGCGCGGATGGGGAGGGACCAAATCCCCTGCGAGCGCACGAGGGGGTCCCAAGCGCACTCGAATTCAACGCCCTGGGTGCGCGCCGAGCCGCCGTTGAAGGCGTCGCCTGAGCCGGTGCCCCCGGAGGCGGCCATGTCGGAACCGAGGAGGTGTTGGAAGTGGGTGTGGAAGGCTGTGATTTGGGCCGAGAGCACCTGGCGGGACAGGCGGATGCCCAACTCGCTGTTCCAACTGCGCTCCGGCGCGGTGCCGGGCGCGGAGCCCGCGGGCTGAAATCCCCGGTGTACGCCCCCGAAGGCGCTGAAGCCCGCGTTGAAGCTGCGGTGCACGCCGACGCCCGGCAGCCAAACCCGCATGCGGTTCTCCCGGAACGTCCCCGTCTCCATCCGTTCAAGGTCCTCCGTCGCGTACGTCGTCCGATCCATCCGGATCGATTCGTGGCGCACGCCCGGCGTCAGCGTCCACTCCCCTTTCCGCAGCGTGGCCCGCACAAAGCCGGCCAGCGCTTCAGCGCCGTCTACGCGGTTCGCAGCGGAGCCTGGCGTCCCGGGGGCTGAGAGGAACATTTGGCCTTCCTCCATTCGGTAGCCATCGCGCCACTCGAAGCGGTCCACCCCATCCCGGTGCGCCCGCACCCCGTAGGCCACGCGCACCGCCGCGCCCGGCTGCCCCCACACCCCGCGGTGCTGAACGCCCTCCGCGAAATACACCCGGTTGTTCGACTTCACGTCCAAGCGCTCCGCCCCCACCGTCGTCCGCCCCCGCAACACCTCAAACGCGCTCCCCTCGAAGGCATCCGGCAAGCGCACCACCGCACCCGCCGAGTCCACCAGCCGGTCCAACTTGTACCAATTCCGCTCAAACGTCGTCCGGTACACCGCCGTCGAACCCGACCAGCGCGCCGTTTCCAGCTCATGCGTCAAGCTGACCTGGGTTTGCGCCGCCGTCATGACGTCCTCAGCTGTGCCCGCATACCGCCGGAACGGGCTCGCAGCGAAGTCGGCATCGGACAGCCCGACGTACGTCTCGTTGCTGACCTCCTCCACGTCGCCCACCTTCAACGTCCAGTGCTCGGCGAACCGACCGGACGGGCTCCACCGCAGCTTCACAAGCCGGTCCGCTTTGTCGAACCCGCTCGGCGCGCCGCCGTCCACCTCCTTGAACCCGTCGCTCGATTGGCCGAGGTATTCCACGAGGTAACCGAGATCGCCGCGATTGAAAGATTCCGTGCCGCCGACCGAAACATGGGCCCGTTGCCCGCCGAACTCGCCTGTTTCAATACAAACTGAACCGGCCAGCGGCACATTGGGAATCTTCGTGGAAACGAGGTTGATGGCGCCGCCGGACGTGGCGGGGCCGAAAGCGATTTGGCTGCTGCCTTTCATGACCTCGACCGACGACATGCGGGCGATGGTGGGGAAGTAATAAGCGGCGGGAGCCGTGTAAGGCGCAGGGGCCGCGAGCAGGCCGTCTTCCATGACCGTGATGCGTGCGGAGCGTTCGCTGCCGGAGCCGCGCAGGCCGATGTTGGGGCGCAGGCCAAACCCATCTTCCTCCGAAACGTTTACCCCTGCCACGAGCTGCAAGACCCGCATCGGATCGGCGTGCCGGAAGGGGGCCAAATCCCGTGCCGTCAGCACCGTCAGCGCTCCCGTCACCTCGTCCGGCCGCTCCGCCCCGGCAGCCAACCCCACCGCCTTGACCTCGGCTGCGGGCAGGTCGTGCCACATTTGGGTCATCAAATACAGGGAATCCAACGGCATTTGGGCGGCCACGGGCGCGGCACACAGGAGCAACAATGGGAGGGGCAATCGCATGGGACAAAATTGCCGGCAGCGGAAGCGACGAGGCAATCCCACAAAGCGGGTATTTTTATTTGGTCTCATTCTAAATAGCCAAATCAAGTCACGTCTTGCCATAGGCCGTATATTCGCACTTCAATCTGGCCCATGCATTTACCCACTGTTCGCTTCCCACGGGACACCTCAGCCTTCACTCGAACCCTGCGCCAACGCGTAGACACCTACTTCAAAGAAAACGGAATCAACCGCACAGGCGACTGGCGGATGTACTTGAAAACCAGCGTCATGCTGGCGCTTTACTTCGTGCCTTGGGCGCTGTTCACCTTTGGGGTGACCGGCACCGGCGTATGGTTTTGGGTGGCTGAAATCGTGATGGGCTTGGGCCTCGCCGGCATCGGATTGAACGTGATGCACGATGCAAACCACGGTGCGTTCTCCAAGTCCAAAATCGTGAACGACCTGCTCGGGCGCACGCTTGACCTCGTCGGAGGCAATGCCGCGCTTTGGCGCATGCAGCACAACGTCCTCCACCACACCTTCACCAACATTGAAGGACTGGACGAGGACATCGACACGCCGGGCGCCCTGCGCTTCACCCCGCAGCGCCCGCTCAAGCCTTGGCACCGGTTCCAGCACATCTACGCGTGGTTCTTCTACGCCATCATGTCGCTGTTTTGGATCACGGCGAAGGACTGGATTGCCATCAGCCGCTACGACCGCATCGGACTCATCGAGCGGTCGGGCACTACAAAGGCCAAGCTCATCACGTACCTCGTCATCACCAAGTCGCTGCATTTCACGTACATGATCGCCCTGCCGCTCATTTTCTCCGACCTCGTGTGGTGGCAGGTGTTGGTCGGTTGGGTCGTGATGCACGCGGTGGCCGGCCTCGGCCTCGCCTCCATCTTCCAGCTCGCCCACGTGATGGAGCACCACACCTTCCCCGCGGCGGTGAAAGGTGAAGTCATGGAGGATGATCCGATGGCGCACCAATTGCGGACCACGGCCAACTTCGGTACGAGGTCGCGGCTGTTGACCTGGCTGTGCGGCGGTTTGAATCACCAAATCGAGCACCACCTCTTCCCCAACGTCTGCCACGTGCATCACCGGAAGCTGGCGCCGATCGTGAAGAAAACGGCCGAAGAATTCGGCCTGCCTTATTACTCGCAGACCACCTTCTGGACGGCCCTGCGCGTGCACACGCGGATGCTGCGCTCCCTCGGGCAGCCGGCGTAAGGCGTTCCTCCGTATCTTGTGGATAGCAACCGCTTTCCGCATGAACCACTCCCTTTCGACTTTTTTGCTGGCGCTCCTGTTGGGCAGTGCCTCCGCGTTGTTCGCCCAATTCTCGCCCCTGCAGGACACGGAACTGCCGCGCGGCGTGGAGCCTGTGATTGCTGCAGTGGAGTTCCGCGGAATGGCCTTGGACGAGGCAGCGCTCGGGGCTTTCGTGGAGCGGATTCCGGCGCAGGGCGCTGGGTCCGAGGTGACCATGTCCTTCCCGATGCCCGATGGCACGGGGCGCACCTTTCGGGTGGCGGAAGACCGGGTGATGGCGGAGGAGTTGCAGCTTCGGTACCCGTCGATCCGCACGTTCAGTGGGGTGGCGGCCGATGGCCGGGGCGGCACGGTGCATTTCGATTGGACGCCGCGGGGCTTCCATGCGATGGTGCTGACGCCGGGTGAGGAGACCGTTTTCATCGACCCGGTAGACCGCGATGGGGCGAGCGGGCAGTACATGGCGTACACGCGCTCGGCGTTTTATGCGGCCACGGCCAAATCCCGGCCCACCTGCGACGCCCGCCGCTTCGGCGCGCCCGAGGACGTCGCCCCCACCGGCGGCAAGCTCCTGCGCATGGGGCTCGACCTGCGCCCCGCAGGCCACACCCGGGCGGTGGCGCCCCAAGCGGCCAACACCCCGAACGGTTCGGAGTTGCGCACCTACCGTTTGGCCCTCGCCTGCACGGGCGAATACGCGAGCTATCACGGCGGGACGGTCACGGGCGCCCTCTCGGCCATGGCCACCTCGCTGGTCCGGATCAACGGCGTCTACCAGCGCGACGTCGCCATCCGCATGGAACTCGTGGCAAACAACGATGCCGTGATTTACCTCAATGCCTCCACCGACCCGTACACGAACAACGACGGGGGGGCGATGCTGTCCCAAAACCAAACCGCGTGCGACGCCCAAATCGGCTTCGCCAACTACGACATCGGGCACGTGTTCTCCACCGGTGGTGGGGGCGTGGCCTACCTCCAATCGCCCTGCTCAAGCATCAAGGCGGGGGGCGTAACCGGGGGCGCGAATCCCGTGGGCGACCCCTTCGACATCGACTACGTGTGCCATGAAATGGGGCACCAGTTTGGCGCCAACCACACCCAGAACAACTCCTGCAACCGCGCAGCTTCCGCCGCCTACGAGCCCGGGAGCGCGAGCACCATCATGGGCTACGCGGGCATCTGTTCGCCCAACCTGCAGAGCAATTCCGACGACCACTTCCACAACCACAGCTACAACGAAATGGTCAGCTTTTCGGTGAACGGCGGCGGCAACACGTGTGCAGTTGTTACGCCTTCGGGCAACACGCCGCCCACGGTGGACGCTGGGCCTTCTGGCAAGACCTTACCGCATTCCACACCCTTTGAGCTGACGGCTGTGGCGGGGGACGTGGACGGCACAGGGACGCTGACGTACAATTGGGAACAATACGATTTGGGCCCAGCAACGGCGAGCGGCGACAACAACCTGACAAATCCCAGCGGCAACCAGCCCATCTTCCGGTCGTGGCCTTCGAGCACCTCCCCCACCCGCGTCTTCCCGCGCATCGAAGACCTTGTAGCGGGCACCACGGTCATCGGGGAACACCTGCCGGACTACGGGCGCGACATGAGCTTCAAGTGCACGGTGCGCGACAACAGCCCCACCGGCGGAGTGGCAGACGACCTCATCGAAATGACGGTGGACGGGGCGACGGGGCCTTTCCAACTCATTTCGCCCAACGGCATCGTGGCGTACACAGCGGGCGAGCCGGCGAGCGTCATTTGGGACGTGGCGAACACGGATGCACCACCGGTGTCGTGTGCAGCCGTGGACATCTACCTCTCGACGGACGGCGGGTACACGTGGCCTTACTTGCTCGCTTCGGACGAACCCAACGACGGCGCAGCCACCGTGGTCTTCCCCAACTTGCCGACTTCCAGCGCGCGCGTGAAGGTGAAGGCGGCGGACAACTTCTTTTTCGACATCTCGAACTTGGACTTCACCGTGGAGGCCGCCGTGGATCCTGTGGCGATCGATGCGTGGGTTTCGGGGGTGACCGATGGAACGGGCGAGTTGTGCGGGGACGCCATCAACCCCACGGCCACGATTGCGAATTTGGGCGAAACGACGTTGACGGCGTTCGACGTGACGTTTGCGGTGGACGGTGGGGCTTCGGAAGTGACGGTGAACTGGACCGGCTCGCTGCCCTACCTCGCATCGGTGGACGTCAGTGCGTGCAGCGGTGGGGCGTGCTTGGCGGCGCCCACCGGGTTGCACACCCTCGACGTGGACGTGGCGCTGACCGGTGGTTTGGTGGACGAAAACCCGGACAACGATGCGGCAGCATCCGCGTTTGAGACCGGCTGCTTCGACGGCTGCACCGCATGTGGCTGCACGGATGAAACGGCTTGCAATTACAGCGCTGCGGCCACCTTGGACGATGGCTCATGCACTTACCCGCTGCCGGGATTGGAATGCGATTGCGCCTCGGTATTGTCCGTGAACCAAAGTTTGGCCGGAGGCGCCTCCACCGACCTTTCCTTGCAGGCCACCGGCACCTTGGAAACCCTCGATGTGACGTTCCAATTCACGACCAACGGCTCGAGCTGGCCGGGCGACATGGTCCTCGGCATCTGCACGCCCACCGGGACGTGCGTCCAAATCGGCGGCTACGACGTGGATTTCGGCTACACCGACGCCGGAAGTTGGCCCGCCGCTTGGAACGTCGCGGACGCCGGCACGTACACCGCTGCCATCGACCTCACCGATTTAGCCATCGCCAATCCAGACCTCGCCGATTTGGACCTCTCCGGTGAAGGGGAATGGACTTTCTCAGTGATGAATGGCTGGGGCACCAGCAACGACGTAGCCTACGACGTGGTCATCGTGGTAGGCGGGTTGTGCGAATTAAGCGTTGTGCCCGGATGCACCGACGAAGCAGCCTGCAATTTCGCGGCAGAAGCGACGGTGGACGACGGGTCGTGCACCTACGCCGAGGAGTTCCTCACGTGCGGCGGCGACTGCATCAACGACGGCGACAGCGACGGGGTGTGCGATGAACTGGAAATCCCCGGGTGCACCGATCCTGAAGGCTGCAATTACGATGCGGCGGCCACGGATTCCGCGGCGTGCACCTACCCCGAACCGGGCTACGACTGCGCCGGCAACCCGCTGAACGCGTGCCCGGAAGACCTGAATGGCAACGGGCTGGTTGAGATCCAGGACATCTTGATTCTCCTCGGCGACTTCGGTTGCTCCACCCCGCCGTGTGCCGGAGACCTGACCGACGACGGCGTCACGAGCGTGGCGGACATGCTCGCCATGCTGAGCGTCTTCGGTACGAACTGCTGGTGATCAGTTGAGCTCGATGGCGGTGCAGCCGTTGTTGTTGAAGACCACCACGCCGTCCCACAGCACATCGTCGAAGTTGTCGATGACTTGGTACGTGGCCACGCGCGCTTCTCCCGCTTCGAGGCCCGCCGTGATGGTGTACGAGTTGTAGAGCCCGCAATCGGGGGCACTGAGCCAGTAGGTGTTGGTCTCGGCCGTGAGCAGGGGCTCGCCGTCGATGTAGAACGTCAAGCTGTCGCTGAGGTAGGCGTCGAGGTCGGAGGCCACGTCGGCATCGTACCAAAACACGGCTTGCCCTTCATACAGGCACGACCCGTCGTCCTCGTCCGCCGTGGCATCGAAGTTCACCGCCTCGGGATCCAAACACCCCCGGAAGGTGATTTCGCAACCGGTGTTCGCTAGTAAAAACAGGCCCAAAGCGGCCAACAGGGAAAAACGCATCGTGTTCATGCCCCCAAAACTACCGCAAAAAGAAAACCCCCGTGGCGCGGGCCACGGGGGTTAACATTTCAAGGTCGAATGAATCAGTCGACGTAGACTTCGAAGCGGTAGAATCCGCCGCACTCGGTCGTGAACGTCTCTGAACGGTCTTCACAAGCAGAGATGAAAGCCATCTTCGCGCGCACCGTGATGGAACCTGCGTCCACTTCGTACTCGGTTGAGTCGAGGATGGGCATGTCCGCCTCCATCAAATCGCCATCGAACTCGATGTCGGGGGTGCAAACCGTGTTGTTCACCACGCGGATGATGGCCTTGTCGCCAGCGTCACATTCCGTGGTCTCGCCACCGCAACCAGCGGCAACGAATACTCCTGCAGCGAGGAGGGTGTAGAGCAATTTTTTCATGTCTTGCAGATTAAATGCGGCACGAAAATACGCAAGCGGTGCATATTCACAAGAAATTGAATGTGAAACCTGTGCGGGATTTGGTTCGTAAGCAAGGGGTGAATCCCACTGCTATGACGATGTCCACTCCTTCCCTGCCGCAACAATGGCTGACGCAAGGCACGCTCGACGCCGAGTACAAGCAATACCTGTTCCTCGCTTGGATGCAGGCCGTGCGGCGGCAATTCGATCACGCGCGGATCTACCCGGCGCTGGGTGAGGTCATCGTGCAGCACCAGCAATTGCACGCCTTTGACGAGGCGCGGAGGGCGCACCGGGAGCAGCAACTGGGGCGCGTGGTGGGTTTGGACTGGGAACAGTTGCGACCGATGTTCGAAGCGGCGGCGGAGCACCCGGATTTGGAAGCGTACTTCGACGAGTGCCTGGAGTTTGCGCTGCCGGAGCTCGATAAAGCCTTCGCGGAGGGCCGGGATTTGTTCGATTGGGTGGAGCACCAAATCCACCTCACCCCCGTGGGCCTGACCCCCCTCTACACCAACGACGGCTACCTCTTCCTCTACGACGAAAGCCAGCACTTCCTGCGCGCCTACCGCTACGAGAAAAGCTGGGTTGAACTCGACGAAGACCGCATGATCCGCGTCTCCTTCGAGCCCGTGGAGGAGCGCTTCAAGAAACTTTCAGAATCGTTTGAAAGCGTGAAACTGGGGCTGATCAAGCGATTCAGCGACTTGCCCAACCCAGCGACGTTCCTCGCGCGGGTGACCATGGGCTTCCCCTTGGAGGAAACCCTCCTGCCGATTTCCAAGCGGCTGCTTTTGCGGGCGTTGCAGGAGACCTGAGTGCGATATCTTCGCCTGCCATGAGCAGGTGGTTCCTTTTTCTTACGCTGTTTGCATGCGCCCGGGCGACCGGTCCGGCGTCGGTGACCCTGTCGCGCGGCTGGGTGCTCGCTGTGGGCGATTCGGCGGTGGCCGCAACGGTGCCCGGGCATGTGTTGCTGGATTTGGAGGCGGCGGGGCTGGTGCCTGATGCCTACTGCGGCACGAACGAGCCCGTGGTGCAATGGGTGGAAGAGGTGCCATGGCGGATGACGCAGCGCGCGGCGGTTCCCGAGGGGTGGGGGGCCGACGCATCCACCCATTTGGAATGTGAGGGGCTCGACACG
>CBFHPD010000094.1:0-17865 GCA_965657495.1 uncultured Flavobacteriales bacterium | reverse complement strand
GTGGCGGAGCGGATGTCGGTCGTGTTGGTTTTGGCCAAAACAATGTCCTGGATCCGGCCGCCGCGTTGGTAGAAAATCAAGCCCAGCAGTGCCAACAGCGTGACCAGCGCGAAGGTGAAGGCCCCCGGCCCCACCTCCTCGGGATTGCCGAGGTACACCATGATGTTCACCAAATCTTGGGTCAACCATTGGCTCCACAAGAACCCGGTGCTCGCCCACTGCAGCACCGTCCAAAACCGCCGGCTGCGCATCACGCCCTTGCCCTCCTCCATGGGGTGATCCATGAAAAACCGCTCGGTCAAGCGCGACAGGAGCAGGAACATCACGACGGCAAACAGGAACGCCACGCCGTATCCCCCCAGACTCTTCGTGAGCATGGACGGCAAGCTCTTGATGCTGAAAAACGACAAGACCAAGAAGGTCGTGCTCACGGGGATGCCGAGGCGCGTGATGGCGAGGAGCACCAGCGGCGGCAACACGTACCACCACGACAATGCGGGGAACGGGTTCTCCGGGGAGAACAGCTTGTTGAATTTGCCGAAGGTCAAATCGTGCGCGTCGGCGCCGCCGAGGTAGTGGCCGAGGCCGAGGTACCCCATGACAAGGGTGATGGCCATGATGCTGCCGGCGAAAAGCCACAACTGCCACCACGGGCGGTGGTCGTTGGAGGACAAAAAGGTGCCCAAGGTTTGGATGCAGTCGTTCCCTACAACCGCGTAAGCAGCAAGGGAAAAGCCGATGAGGGCGATGGCGAACTCCATGGGGCGGTCCTGAATTGAGGTTGCGGCCGCAAGATGGCACGTGCAACCCGCTTGTCCAAAGATTCTATGTTATGCCTTGCAGGAATTTTCAGCAGTTTGGGCGGGGGTGTTGAAAACCTTCACTGCACCATCAGGTTGCAGCCCCGGATTTCGGCGGCATCGAAGCGGCCGAGCACCTCAAAGGTGCCGTCCTCGAACAAACGCCCCACATCGCCCGTCGCGAGGAAGCTGCAGCTGTGGACGTTCGCCAGGTCCACCAAATGGATGCGGCCGCGCTCCCCCACGGCCTTCCACGCCCGCGGATCGCCGGGGTCGCCGATGACCACGCGCAACCACGGGGGCGTACGAAACCGGCCGCCCTCCAGCGCGTAGGCTTGCGAAAGCAATTCAGTCATGCCGTACTCGCTGTGGATGTGGGGCGTGCCGATGCGCTCGCGCAAGTGCGCATGCAACGTGGAACGGTCCCATTCGGCCCGCGTCCCTTTCATGCCCCCTGTTTCCATGACCGTCACGGAGGCGGCATCGCAGGCCAGCGGGGCCACGGCCACGTGATCGGCCCAATCGAGCAAGGCGTACGTCACGCCGACCACCAGGACCTGCTTGCCCCGCTGTTGCGCGCGGGCAACGGCATCGGAAAGGCCGGCCAAGTCGTTCAGGAAGAACCCGCCCGCGACATCGGTCGCGCCGGAAGCGCGGCGGAACGAGGCGACCATGTGGACAAGGGAGGATTGGCCGCGCTCGAGGTAGCCCGGGAGCAAGGCAAGCACCTCGTAGGAGGTGATGTCGCCGTAGAACCACTCAAAGCCCGCGAGCGCCATGGCGTCGTACCACGCGATGTCGTCGAGGTGGTGCTGCGCTGGGGCGCCGGTGGTGGTGGTACCCGAGCTTTGGAAGGTCTGGGCCGGGGGAAGCCCGGTGGCGAGGACGCGCCGGTGTTTGAAGGCCTCCACCGGGAGGAAACGTTCGGGCCAAGCCGCGCGCCAATCGGCGTAAACGGGGTTGTGCGCGCGTTGATAAGCCGCGATTTGGCCTTCCCAATCAGCATCCGGCAGGCAGCCAGCATCCACCCAATCCGCCAAACCCTCGCGGAGGGCACGCAGCGGCGCAGGGGTCGCAGGCGCGGGTTGCCAACGGCTTCGAAAGGACGTTAAATGACGGGGAGTTGCGTGCATCATTCCGGATGCGAAGGTGCAAATGCGTTAGCTTTGGACCACCATGCGCGCACGACATTTTTCAATGGGGCTTGTACTTTCCGCCGCGGCGTTCAGCGGATGCCTGCCGGAGCCGGCGTATCCGGACGAGCCGCAAGTGGCCTTCGTTTCATTCGATGAGTCGCCGGGAGGTGGCCGCGAATTGGTGCTGGAATTTTCGGACGGGGATGGGGATTTTGGGCTGGATCAGGGGGATACGCTTGCCCCGGATTTTTGCGCGACGTGTCCCCATCACCAAAACCTGCACTGCGAATACGAGGAGTTGCGCGACTCCGGTTGGACGTGGGTGCCCTTGGATCCTGCGCAGGGCCAAGTGCCATTCTACTACCGCATCCCGCGGGTGGAGCCCAGCGGCGCGAACCCGGCATTGCATGGCACCATTGCCGTTGACATGCCCACGTGGCATTTGGCCACTCCGGCCGATTCCATGCGGTGGCGGATCGTGATTTGGGACCGGGCCTTGAACGCCTCCAACGCACTCACCACCCCGGCCTTCGCCAAGCCCTGATCAATTGTCCGCCGCGAACTGGCTGCTCACGTGCGCTACGCGGTCCCCGATCTCCTCGAGCGACGTCACCACTTCGTGGTAAAGCAAGCCGCTGACCTGCGGGTATTTCCCCCGGTCGGTGTCCTTCAGGTGCTTCTCCCGCAACACATCGCGGTAGCCGTTGATGCGGCTCTCCACTTCCGCCACGGCATCGCTGAGCACGGTTTGTTGCGAATCCAGCGACTTCACCATCAGCTCGTTCGCCTCCTCCACCAGGTCGAACATCCGGTTCAACCGCTCGCGCTGCTTCGGAATGAAGTAGCTGTACGACATTTCCCGCTGCCCGAGCTTGCGCGCGAGCGACTTGTAAACGTCCCCGATCCGTTCGATGTCCGTGTTCGCGTTCATGCACGCTTGGATGCGCTCACTCAGCTCCGACGACAGCTCAAGTTGCGTGATGTGGTGCAGGGAATCTCCGATGCGCCCTTCCGCTTCATCGAGGCGAATTTCCGCCCGCAGGATGAGGCTCAGTTGGTCTTCGCGATCGAGGTCGTCAATCGGCGAGAGCATTTTTCGGACCAAACCATTCATCCGCGCCGCGAGCCGGGCCGACCGCAACAGTTCTTGCTGCACGCGCTCGATGCCGATTTCCGGTGGGAGCTGCTTCACGGAGTCTGCATCGAGGTCGTCGTGCACCGGGTCCACCGGGCCTCCGCCGCGCACGAGGAGGTCGCTCCATTTGACCAGCCGTTCGGCGAACATCCCCAAAATCAGGGCGTTTGTCACGTTGAACAGGGTGTGGAAGCTCGCGAGCACAAGGCCATCGTGCTCCTCCGTCACCGCCACCCCGCGCCACACCCAAGCGAGGCCGTCGACGATGACCGGCAACCACCACACCACCCACAACGCGCCGATGGCGTTGAACAGGAAATGGATGCGGGCGGTTCGGCGGGCGTTGCGGTTGCCCACGGCCGCAGCGAGGTTCGCGGTGACCGTGGTGCCGATGTTCTCGCCGAGGATCATGGCAGCGCCGTTTTCGAGGCTCATCACGCCGGAGAGCACCGCAGCGAGGGTCAGGGCCGTGGCGGCGCTTGAAGACTGGATGAGGGCAGTGAGGACCGCGCCGAAGGCGAGCAGCGACAGGTTGAGGGCGAGCGTGTTGATGGAGCCGGTGTTCCACTGGCCGAGGACGTGGGCGGCGTCGAGGGCTTGGAATTCGTCGCGGAGCACGCCAAGGCCGATGAAGAGCAGGGCGAAGCCGATGACGATTTGGCCGATGTTGCGGGATTTGGCCCCTTCCGTGAGGAAAAATGGGAGCGCGAGCCCGATGAGCGGCAGCGACAGGTCGCCAAACGACAAGCCGCCGACCGAAAGGACCACCAGCCACGCCGTGATGGTCGTGCCAATGTTCGCTCCGAGCAAGACCCCCACCGATTCGCGGACCGTGATCATCCCCGCATTCACCAAACTCACCAACGTCACCGTCACGGCTGAACTCGACTGCAAAATCACCGTCACCAACGTCCCCGTGGCTGCCCCCAGCCCCGTGCTGCGTGTCAACCGCCCGAGCAACGAGCGCATCGACGCCCCACTCCCCCGCCGGATGCCATCGCTCATCGTGCGCATGCCGAATAGGAACAGCCCCAGGCCGCCCAACAAGGTGAGAATGAAATGCAATGCGCTCATGAAGGAACGAAGATAAGGAGCGCGAAAATAGAAGAAGGGCGCCCAACCGGACGCCCTTCCTGAATCAACAAATTGTAAAGACTGTAAGCGCCTTACTCCGGGCAGTCCAATCCAAACTGCGCGAGGAACTGCAACAAGTCAACCGCCGAAACGAATCCGTCGTCGTTCAAGTCGGCTGGGCACGGATCGACCAGGTCGAAGGTGCAGGTGCCGTCGTCCATCGTGGCGTTCATGTCGAAGTTGGCCGCGTCTGCGTAGGTGCAGCCTTGGCAAGCGTAGTCGCAGCTGCCGTCGTCGAAGTACGCCGTTGCTGAGAAGTTACAGGCAGTCGGATCTGCGCAACCGAACGCAGAAGAGTTCGCTGCACCGGGGGTACCGAAGTCCACCCAGCTGCCTTGCCAGTTGTCCGGATCGTCGTTGTTCAAGTCCGTCGCGATCAACTCGAGCGTTGAGCAGTCGCCGTCGGGGCTTTGGACGAGGGTGTTGCCGAGGACGCTCACCGTCGTGCTGGGCCATGAGCCGGCGTCATCGTACACCACTTCATCGATGATGTTGCCGTAGCTGTCCTGCAGGCTGACCGCTTCACCGCTGTTGCTGAAGTTGCCCGTGAACATTTCGAAAATCTGCGCTCCGGTGTACGCGTAGTTTGCGGTTCCGTTTGCGCTGACCGTCAAAAGGGCGTACTCACCTGCGGCGAGCATGTCGTCGTCGCCAAATTCGTAAGCCAATTCAGCGTTGCCGCCTGACGTGTTGTAGAATGCGAAGCCTGCCAAGCTCACCGCCATGTCCTCCGCGTTGAAGATCTCGACGAACTCGTAGTCGAAGTCGTCGCCCTGAGCAGAGCAAGGGTTGTAGCTGATCTCGTTGATGATGAGGTTCGGGAGGGTGTAGTAGCAGTCTTCGTTGGTCGGGTTGTTCACCGCTTCATCGAAGTTCAAGGCATTCACATCTCCGCAGCCCGACACCAAGCAAGAACCGTCATCGGCAACAGCCGCAGGGTCGTAGTTGTCTGCATCGGGGTTCATGCAACCCGTCACGCTCGAGCACGAACCATCGTCCTCCTGGGCGAGGGCGTCGTAGTTCAAGAAGCTGGTATCGGTGCAACCCAAACGCAACACGTCGTTCGCGTCGCGGATCATCATCTTGTAGGAACCGTACGAGTAGAAGTTCGGCCCCGTGACGCGGTAGTTGGTGCCTTCCTCAAGGAGCGGGTAGTCCGTCCCGTCCACGTTCACCACCGCATCGATGGCTGAGAACGCATGGTCTTTTGCACGAATCATGCCCGAACCATCGTTCAATTGCCATTCGCCGTAGCTGCCGACCGCATCCGTAACAGGCGCTTCCACGCGGACCAAAACGCTCTCCCACTGCTGGTCTGAAACCGCATCCGTTGAGAGCAACTCCGCCGCTGGCAATGCGTTGCCGGAAGACATCACTTCTGCCACGGCACCCTGGATTTGGACCAAACCGTAAACGTCCGCCACCACACCGGTGACTTCGACCTCATCGCCGATGGCCACGCCTTCCCCGATGACCCAAACACCCGACTGGGCACCGGTGCCGTTCTGGATCACGTAGCTGGCGTTGCCGGCCACATCACCGAGCGGCGGGTACACACCCGTTACGATGCCCGAAGTGATGACCTGGCCGGTCGCGTTGGTCTGGTGGATCTCTTGAACCGTCAAGTTGGGGATGTACACGCAAGACCCGTCATCGTTGGTCGCTGCCGGATCGTAGTTCAATGCGAATTCATCGGTGCAGCCGTCGAACGTGGTCGCACAGATGGCATCGATGGCGTGCTGGCCGAGGTTGGAAAAGTCGTCTTGGTCCAACACAATCCACTCGGAATCGAATTCATTCGTTCCCGCAGAAGCTGCGAAGTCGCCCATGTTACCGTTGGAGATGCTGGACTTCCGCACGAGCGTGTGGTTTGCGGTGCCGTTCGTCACACCAGCCACTTCCCAGCCACTGCCGGGGTCGCCGCCTTCGATGGTGCCGATTTGGTCCACAATCAACGTATCGGTTTCCGTCAACTCGGCCAACACATACGTGTCGTCCCCGTTGGAGAGGTATTGGTACGTCATGTCCGCCAACTCCAAGATGACCGCGTCCGCTGACGGGTGCGCCACGATGTAGTGGCCACCGCTTGGGATGGTCGCATCAGAAGGGAAGTTGAACGTCCAATAGTCCACTTGGTCGGACACGTAGGCTGCGTCCGGCTGGTCGCAACCGTTGTTGCAGTTACCGAGGGTGTACTGGCTCAGGAACACCGTGTTGCCGGTCGCGTTGAAGATTTCAAGGTACTTGTTGTTGCCCCCGCCTTCTCCGTATTCCGAGAAGAACACACCGCAGTCGAGGTTGTCAAAGATGCACGAGCCATCGGGGATGCCCGCTGCGGGGTTGTAGTTCGTGGCTTGCGCGTTCGTGCAGCCGTAGAGCAAGGCGTCGTCTGCGCTGCGCGGCTGGATCTTGAAGTTGCTGAAGGAGTATTCCAAAGGACCCGTTACTTCCCACGTTGAACCGGCCACCACCGCGCCCGTCAACAACGCATCGTAACCGCGGTCGTCCACGCGGGCATCGCCTGAACCATCGCTCAGCGACCACTCACCGAAGCCCAGTGCTGGATCAACCACCTCTCCCGTCACGGTTACCAAAACACCTTCCCACTGCTCGTCGGCCACTGCAGCCGTTCCGAGTGCTTCTGCAGCAGGCAATTCGTTCCCTTGGGACAGGATCACCACCGAAGGGCTAGACAACTGGGTCAAACCATAGTACTCCGAAACGGTCGCTGTGATTTCGACTTCATCGCCCACCGTCAAGTTTACGTTGGAACCGAACATCCAGATGCCGCTGTATGCACCCGTACCATCCTGAACGGAGGCGAGGGAACCGAACACACCGGTCACGATACCGGTGGTCACCAAGGTTTGGCCTGTGTACGCTTCCGTCAACTGTCCTTCTTGGATGTCGGCAATGGAGGTTTCCACCACAGCGAGGCAAGAACCATCGTCGTAATCAGCCGCGTCGTTGTAGTTGGGTGCAGCCGGGTTGTTGCAACCGCCCGTTCCCACGGTGATGGTGCCCACCATGCCGGAGGCGGCGTGGCTGCCCACCGAGCAGTCGTAGTTGTAAACACCGGGAACGTCAAACGTGAAAGAGCCGATGCACACGCCTTCACCCGTGCTCGTCACCGCGTCAAACGTGAAAGCAACGGGGTTGCCGAAGCTCTCACCTGTCAGCGTGTTGATGTCGCCGTTGGCGTTGTGCGTGCCGCCGATGTTTTCGAAGACCACCGTCGTTCCAATGGCGACGCTCAGGTCCGCCGGCTCGAAGGTCAACGTGCCCGTGGCTTGGACGACCGTGCCGTCGATGTTGCACGCGTTGTCGAATGTGCAAGAACCGTCGTCGGTGTTCGCTTCGGCGTTGAAGTTGGTGGCGTTTTCGTTGGTGCAGCCTTCCACAACTGATCCGCAGACCCCCGTGAAGGTGTGGCCGCCGAGGAATGAGAAATCGTTGCTGTCGTACACCTCCCACTCAGAGGCAAAAGAAGCAGCCCAATCCGCGTTGCCCTGCGTGACCGAGGCAATCCGAACCAAGGTGTGGTTCGCCGTGGCTCCAGCGACCCCTGCGACGTCCCAACTCGAGCCGGGATCCACGCCGATTTCACCGAAGGCGTCAATGATGTTGCCATCGAGGTCAAGCAACGCAACAGCGTCGTCACCGTTGAAGTAGGTAATCGTTGAGGTCACGTTGGAAACCGCTGCAACTTCTGCCACAGCAGAGGAGTTCGTGATGGTGTAGACTTCACCAGCCGCCAAGGTCCCATCCAACACGAGGGTGTAGTTGGGTGAGGTGTTGCCGTTGGCATAGGTTTGAACTTGGAATTGCGACAGGTCCAACGCCTCGAGCGTTGGGTTGTACAATTCAATCCACTTGTTGCTGCTCGATCCTTCTCCGTATTCGGAGATGAACAGGCCGCATTGCGCCGAAGCGAAGGTGGCACTGGCCACGAACAACGCTGCGAACATCCAATTAAAGAACTTCATGGGGCGGTTGGGTTTGAGGATTCAAAGGGCTCGCAAATTAGGAAATTTTCGCGCCCCACAAAACCAACCCTAATCGCATTATGAATGGATTAACCTTATCATAACATCGACCAGCGTCGAATCATATCTTTCACTGGTCGAAGATTGATAACTGCTCGGGGAGCAATCGGAAACTTTTCCGGTGCAGCGGCGTGGCCCCGTGTTGGCGGATGGCGTCGCGGTGGGCAGCCGTGGGGTAGCCGGCGTTGCGCTCCCATCCGTAATGGGGAAAGCGCACCGCCGCGTCCGCCATGTAGGCATCGCGGTGCGTCTTTGCGAGCACGCTCGCTGCGGCGATGCTGGCAAACCGGGCGTCGCCTTTTATGTGGCAAGCATGCGGGGGGAAATCCGGGGCCGACGTGAAGCGGTTGCCGTCGATGAGGAGGCGATCGGGGGCGGCGCCGAGGCCGCAGACCGCTTTGCGCATGGCGAGGAAGGACGCTTGGAGGATGTTGATTTGGTCGATTTCCTCCGGCCAAACAAACGCGACGCACCACGCCTCCGCCTCCGCCTCGATGCGCTCGCGCAGGGCGTTTCGGCGGTTTGCCGTGAGCTGCTTGCTGTCGTTGAGGTGACCGGCGCGGATGAGTTGGCGGGCGTGCGCTGGCGTGAGGACGACTGCCGCGGCGACGACCGGGCCGGCGAGGCAGCCCCGGCCGGCTTCGTCGCAGCCCGCCTCCCGGGCGCCGCGGATTTCGAAGGGCTTGAGGGGGCTCATGGGAGGATGGTCGCGATGCTGGTGAACAGGTTTGCGGCCGAGGCATCCCACGAGAACGCGCGGGCCCGTTCAAGGCCAGCGGCAATGCGGTCCGTCCGCCAAGCCGGGTCGGCGTCAAGTCGCAAGAGGGCCGCGGCGGCTCCTTCGGCATCGTCGGGGGCCACCAGGGCAGCAGCGGCACCGCCCATCACTTCGGGCAGGGAGGTGGTTTGGGCCGCCACCACCGGCACCCCTGCGGCCATCGCTTCGACCAGCGGAATCCCAAACCCTTCAAAATAAGGCAAGTACACCAATCCCTCCGACGCCGCCACCACACCCTTCAACTCCTCCGTCGCCAAACGCCCGAGCCAATGCACCCCCTCCGCGGCCCGCCAGTCCGCCGGCAATTCGCCCCACATCGGGGCCCCCACCACCGCCAAATCCGCCGTCCCTCCCGCGCGGCGATACGCCGCATGCGCCGCGAGCAGCCCCGGGATGTTCTTCCGCGGGTGCAAGCTCCCGACGAAGCAGTAATACGCGCGGCCCTTCGTCCAACGCTCACGCACCGCCCAAGCGGCCTCCGCCGGCAACGGCTGAAAATCACTTGACGGCGCATTGTACACCACGTCAATCCGTTCGAGGGGCACCCCGTAGGTCGCGTGGATGTCCTGCTTGGAATGGTCGCTGACCGTCGCAATCCGGGCCGCAAGGGCCGCAAACGCCCGGAACCGCGCCCGGTAATGCCGCGCATCCCGCGGGGGCAGCCACTCCGGGTGGTGCTCGAAGTTCAGGTCGTGCATGACCGCGAGCTGCGGCACCTCCGTGCGCCGGCTGATGAACCCATCGCTTGACACAAACACGTCCGCTCGCCAACGCTTCAACGCCCACGGCACCGCCCAGTCCATCCACGCATCGACCAAGAACGGCCGGCGCGCCGGGGGCCAAAGCCGCCACGCTTCGGCATGGGCCCCGTACTGAAACTCCGGGGCCGGAGGGCGGTCGAACAACAACAGGAAATCGTGCTCGGGGTGCGCCGCAACCATCCGCTGGTACGTCGCGTGCGTGAACCAACCGATGCCTTCGAGCCGGCCGGGAATGAGGAGTCGGGCGTTGAGGGCGATGCGCGCCATGTCGGCGAAGATAGCCCCGCCCCCACCAGTTTTCGAACCGTCCGCATACGGAACGCACCGAATTCGCGTTGTCCCACCGGCCGCTCCCTGCATTAGCTTTGCGGCCGCAACACGAACCCCCTTTTATGAAGCAAGAACCTGGTTTGGACTCTTCGCACTTGCTGCACTTCATCTACCGCAAGCGCAAGTCCTTTATCGTGCTGGGCTTGGCCTCGGCCGTCCTCTCCTCTGTGGTTTCCCTCCTCATGGAGGAGCAATTCCGTTCCTCGGTGATCTTGTTTGCGACCCCGCAGCATTCCATTGGGGAGCAGTTTTACGAGGAAGTGAAGCGCAACGATTTGCTCGAGTATGGCGAAACGGAGGACGCTGAGCGGTTGCTCCAAATCCTGAACTCCGACCGCATCCGCAGCCGCGTCATCGAAAAGTACAACCTGTGGGATCACTACGACATCGACCGATCGGCCCCAGGGGCGCGGTCCGCGTTGATGGAGGAATACAGCAGCAACGTGGACGCCAACCTCACCCGCTACGGCTCCATCGAAGTGAGCGTGCTCGATACCGACCCCCAAGTGGCGGCCGACATCGCCAACGACATCGCCTTCCTCGCGGATTCGGTGGCGAACCAGCTCCGGAACGAGCGCGCCCGGGCCGCCTTGCGCTATGCGGCCGCCTCGTACGAGCAGGTGCAGAACGAGATCGAGGAGATGGAGCGGGAAATCGGGGTGTTGCACGGTTTGGGCCTCTACGAATTTGAAACCCAAATCGGCGGCCTCAACGAACAATACGCGACCGCCATGGCCGAAGGCAACCTCCGCAATGCCGAACTCATCCGGCAGCAGATGGCGGAACTGTCGCAACACGCCACGAAGTTCTCCAAGCTCACCAGCCTCATCGAAGCGGCCTACGAGCGGGAGGCGGTGCTGAAAAAGCGCTTCGAACTCATGAAACTCGATGCAGAAACGCAACTCGCTTCCGCCTTCGTGGTCGACTACGCAGCCCCGGCAGACAAGAAGGCCAAGCCCATCCGATGGCTCATCGTGGTGGTCTCGGTGGTGGCGACCTGCGCCTTCGGCCTGTTGGCGTTGCTCGCCGTGGAGAACATCCAACGGAGCGAGGCCGCATGAATGCGTGGACGAAGTCGGACCGCGGGGTCGTGGCTTCGTCCCTGCTGTTCGCGGCGGTGCTCGCGGCGGCGTGGTGGGTGGACGCGTGGTATGTGGCGCTGCTGCCGGCCGCGCTGGCGGTCCTCGCCTTGGCCATCTTCCGGCTGGACGCCTACCTCGCGGTGCTCGTGGCAGCGGTGCCGTTGAGCATGAACTTGGAGGACATCGGCGGGGGCGGTTTGTACCTGCCGACGGAGCCGATGCTCGCGGGGGCGCTCGTCCTGGTCATCACCCGGGTGCTTGCAGGCCAAACCCCGTCTCCCCTCCTCCTCCGCCACCCCGTTTCCCGCTGGGTCGGCGCGAGCCTCGCGTGGATCGCCTTCACCACCCTGCTCAGCTGGGACCCCTTGGTATCCTTCAAGTTCCTCGTGGCGCGGACGTGGTTCGTGGTCGGCTTCTTCGTCCTCGGCGGTCACCTCTTCCTGACCCAACCGGGCACCCGGCACCGGGCCATTTTGCTGTACGCCTTTCCCTTGGCCATCGTGGTCATCTACACGCTCATCCGGCACGCAGGTTACGGGTTCGACAAGGACGCCGGCCACTGGGTGATGAGCCCGTTTTTCAAGGATCACACGTCTTATGGGGCCGTGCTGGCCATGTTCATTCCGCCCGTACTCGCCCTGGTCACGTCGCGCCGCTTTGAACTGGTGTGGCGGGTGGCCATCGGTGGGCTGCTCGGGGTCTTGCTCGTGGGGATGGTCCTCTCGTACACCCGGGCTGCGTGGGTTTCGCTCGCGGCTGTGGCCGTGTTGTACGGCTTGATGCGGGTGGGGTTCCGGTTGAAAACGCTGCTGCTCATCGGGCTGGGCGGGCTGGCGGGGGGGCTGTTGATATTGGACGCTGTGTTGATCCAATTGGAGCGGAACGACCAGGACAGCTCGGACGATTTGGCCGAACACGTGGAGTCCATTTCCAACGTGTCCAGCGATGCGTCCAACCTCGAACGGCTGAACCGCTGGAGCTGCGCCCTTGCCCTGTTCCAAGAGGAGCCTTGGGTGGGTTGGGGACCGGGCACCTACCAATTCGTTTACGCGCCGTTCCAGCGCTCCGAACACCGGACCATCATCAGCACCAACAACGCCGATGGTGGCAACGCGCACAGCGAGTACCTCGGACCGCTCGCTGAGCAGGGGGTGCCGGGGACGGCGTTTGTCATCGGGCTGTTTGGGTGGGTGCTGCACCTCGGATTCCGCTTGTACCGGCGGCTCCGGGCTGGGGATGAGCGGCGCCTGGCGATGGGGGTGTTCCTCGGGCTTGTCACGTATTTCGTGCACGGGGTGCTGAACAACTACCTCGACACCGACAAGGCGAGCGCGCCCTTTTGGGGCTTCTTGGCGCTGTTAGTCGTGTGGGATTTGGAGGTGCGGCGGCGGGACCGCGCGGGGTCAGCGGAAGCGCGCTAACAGGAGGGCCGTGTCGTCGAAGGTGGGCTCACCGCCGCGGAATTCCTCGACCGCTTCGAGGAGGGCGGATTGGATTTGGCCCACTGCCATGCCGCGGCGCTCACGGACCAACCGCTCCATCCGCTGCATCCCAAACGGCACGCCCGCCTCGTTCTCCTGCTCCACCAGCCCGTCCGTGTAACAGACCAGGACGCTGTCCGGCGCCACCGCCACGCGCCCCATGTCCACCGACGGGATCTCCGTGAACATCCCCAGTCCCACCGAACCGTGCACCAACTGCTGCGCGGCGCCATCCGCTCCCATGAGCAGCGGCGGGTTGTGGCCGCAATTGATGTAAACAAGCTCCCGGGAGCGGCGATCGTACCGCGCCACGAATAAGGTGATGTACTTCTCGCCGCGCGCATTGGCCATCACCCGCTCGTTCAAGAGGCGGATGCTGCGCTCCAAATCCCCGGACTCCGCTTGGAGGATGGCCCGGAGGTTGGCCTGGAAATTCGACATCAAAAAAGCCGCAGACACCCCTTTGCCGCTCACGTCCGCCATGCACACCACGAGCCGCTCCCCGTCGACGGGAAAGAAATCGTAGTAATCCCCGCCCACTTCGCGGTGGGGCCGGTAGAATGCGGTCACGTCCACATCCGGATCCTCCGGCCAACTCGTGGGCACCAGCAAGGTCTGCATCTCAGCGGCCAACTCCAACTCCCGCCGCGTGGCCTCTTGCCGGATCGCCTCCTCCGAAAGCCGGCGGTTGTGCAGGGCCACCACCAACACGTTGGTCAGGATTTGGATGAAGTTCAGGTGCTTCACCACCGGACTCACCCCCACGCCCTCTGCATCGTCTCCTGCCAGGACATACGCCACGACGGCTTGGTCGTGCTGCACCGGAATCACGACGTCGAACACTTGCTCCCCGGCGGTCGAGGCCAACACGACCCGCTTGCCCGCTTCGAAGACCGTCCCCTCTGCTACCGGCGGCAACGCCCCATCCACACCGGTCGTCATCAAACAGCGCCATTCGCCGCTCACCGACGTGTAGAGCACCAACCGGTTGATCCCCAAATACTCGGCGAGCGTCTTCCGAAAATGATCCAACAAGGCCTCCTCGGAAGCGCTGGCGTTGATGGCCCGAGTCACTTCGAGCAACGCCCCCAGCTTGTAATCCTGGAGCTCAATTTTCCGTTCGAGCCGGGAGACCTTCTCCGCCATCGGGCTTACTTCTTCACCCGTTCGACGTATTCCTTCGTCCGCGTATCCACCTTGATCCAATCGCCCGTGTCCACGAACAGGGGAACCCGCACTTCCACCCCCGTGTCGGTGGTCGCCGGCTTCAGGGTGTTGGTGGCCGTGTCGCCCTTGATGCCGGGTTCCGTGTAGGTGATCTCCGTTTCAATGTGATTCGGTAGCTCGCAGCTCAGGACGCGCTCTTCTTCAGCGTGGAATTGCAACTGGCACACCAGCCCGTCTTGCAAGAAATCCGGGGCGTTGATGACCACCTTCTCCACCGGAATCTGCTCGTAGGTCTCGGTGTTCATGAAGTGGTAGCCCATCTCGTCTTGGTACAGAAACTGGTATTCGCGGGTTTCAATGCGCACTGGCTCAATTTTCACGCCGGCGTTGAACGTGTGGTCGACCACCCGCCCCGTGGACAAATTCTTCAGCTTCGTCCGCACGAAGGCCGCGCCTTTTCCCGGCTTAACATGAAGGAATTCAACGATTTGCCACAACCCGTTGTTGTGATTGAGGACCATACCGTTCTTGATGTCTGACGTCGTCGCCATAGTGCATTGAATTTGCGCGAAGATAAGCTACATCGCATAGGCCAAACGCACCCGCCACTCCGACCGGGCATTCCCCTCCCATCGCCAGGGCCCCGAACCCGGCAACACCTCCACATCGCGCCGCTCCACATGCGACCAGCTCGCCGCGAGCTTCCAGTGCCGCCCGATGTTCCAGCTCCCCTGCACCCACCGCCGCGAGGCCGCCCCGCTGAGCACCGCCGTTTGCCACGCCCGGGCGTTGGGCTCGAGGTAGTACGCCTGTTCGCCCGGGGGCAGCTCCCCCCATGCCCACCCCACCCGCCATTTGGGACGATCGGGGTGCACCTCCCAGCCCCACAGCAAGCCGGCCGCCACCCCGCCGCCTCGGCCCGCCTGCACCCAACACCGCATGCTGCAAGGATGGCCGTCCCACCTCGCCTCTGCGGCCGCGCGCTCCCACTGCGCTCCGCCTTGGGTCCGCAAGCGGTAACGGTGACCACGCCGGGGCGTCCACTGCGACTGGTGCTCCCACCGGAGCGCGGACGACCGCCATTCCCACCGCACGAAATGGGCCACCCGAGGGCGATGGGATTGCACGCCCCATTGCACCACCGGCGTGGCCGACCGGACATCGCCCCAACGCGCGCCGGGGTGGTCAGGCAGTGGGCGTTCCCAGCGCAGGAATCCATCGGCGGTGGCCGAAAGGGTGGCGATGCAGCCGAGGGCCCAACCGAGTTGGTGGGGGGTGGCGGCCAATTCAGCGGCCCAGCGGGTTTGGGGGCGGTGGAGGGCGGTGTGGAGGCCGGCGAGGCCGGACCAGGTGCCGTTGAGGAGGCCCCATTCGGTGGTGAGGCCCCAGGGACCGCGTTCGCAGAGGAGGGCGAGCCGGAGGGGGCGGACCGTGGTGCGGCCGCGCTCGGTGGGGGTGCGGTGCTGGCCGTCGCGGTACCAGGTGACGGGGACGCCGCCTTCGACGCGGGCTTCGCGGGCGCCGACGTCGCAGGAAAGGACGAGGTCGCCCGCGGGTTGGGGGGCGCGCAGGGCGACGCCCCGCCGAACGGGGAGGGCGTCGCCAGCGAGGACGGGGCGCACGGGCTGGGTGAGCCGTTGGGCCGCCGTCGCTGAGCGCATGCCGTCGAAGGCGCTCGCGCTCCACCCGACCAGGCCTTGGCCCCACCGGATGACGTGGTCGCCCCAAACGGTTTGGATGCCGCGGACGGCGGGCGCGACGACGAATCCCGCGACGTGGTCAACGCCCGACTCGCCGGCGCCCCGATCGAAGCGGAGGCCCCAATGGCCGGAGCGCTGGGCGCGGAAGCCTAAGCCGTACCGCGGGCCGGCCACGGAATCGGCCGGGAAGCGGCGGGACTGGAAGTCGGCGTCCCACAGAAGGCGGAGGCGGTTTCGTTGGCCTGCAACCGCCGCCGAGGCCCAGCGGACCCACTGCGGATCGGCCGACAGCCGGGACGCTGAGGCAGCGCTCAGGCCGGGAATCGCAGCGACTTCCTCTTTGGAAACGGGGAAACCGACGTGGGCGATGTGCTCCTCTACCGCCACCGCCTCTTCGGGGGTGAGCACGCCCTGCTCCACCCACTGCGCGAGGGTGCCGTCGGGGATTTGGGCGGCAGCGTGAACGGCAAGGAGGAGGAGCGCGCCGGTGAGGAGTTTATTGCCAATGCGCATAGCCAATCCAATTCGTGCGGCCCCACGGGGGCTGACTGCAGATGAGTCCGGAGGTGAAGTGGGCGCTGGGGGACCATTGGACGCCGAAGGCCAAGGCGGCGCCGGTCCAGCCGATGCTCGCCCGCCACCCGGCAGGTAGGTGACGGGTGGCCCAGCCGGCAAGGGGGAACGTGGAGAGGGAGGCGCTCCAATCGGACCAGGTGAAAGCGGCGAAGGCGCCGGCGGTGCGGTGGAAGCGGGTGGGTGGGCGGAATTGGGCTTGCAGCCAGGTGCCGGCCGTGAAGTGCGGGGTGGTGTGTTGGAGGGCAGCCGCCCATTCGGGGGACCAGCTGGTGCGGCCGAGCTCGGGCCAGGCTTCGCGGACGGTGCCGAGGGCGCACCGGGCATTCCAGCCGGGGGCGAGGGCGATTTCGTGGGAGACGGCAAGGTGGGCAGTGGCCCAGAGGCCCGCCACGTCGGTGGTGGCGAGGCGGTAGCTCCAGCAGCTGGAGGAGCGGAAAGGGGCGCGGAACTCGGCGGACGTGAGGCCGGGCTGGGACGCGGCGGAGAAGGTGCGGAGCGGGAGGTCGGTGGTGGCCCAGGGGCCCCAGCCGGCGCGTCCGGTCGTCCATGGCATCACGCCTTCCTGCTGGGCCCACGCCGTGCTGGCGGTGAGGGCAACTCCCCAAATCCACTGCTTCATGCCGCGAAGGAAGGGGCGGTCGGTGGGAAGGCCGCGGGGAGTTTACGGCTGCGGGGGCGGGCTTTGTGGGCGCCACGTTTCGGACGCGGGGCGGGGCGGCCACGGGCTCGGAAACGGGAGCGACGGGGGCGGGTCGAGTTGGGTGCCCGCGAGCCAGCGCTCCTCCGAGGTGGAGGCACCGAGGTCGAGGAAGCGGCCTGAGGGGGCGTCGAGGAGGGCGATTTCCTGGACGCGTCCGTCGGCGAGGTGGATGCGCATGCGGCTGCACGCGGCCCGGTTGAATTGGAGGTCGTTGCCTTCTTCGACGAAGTAGATGGCCTCGGCGTTGCCTTCGATGAGGAGGCGGTCGAGGGCGCCGTCGTTGAAGGTGCCGTGGAGGGTGCGTCCCGTGATTTGGTCTGCACATGTATCGTTCAGCGCGCGCGTGAGGTGGGCGTGCCCCAGGCCGTGGAGCGCGTCCGGACGGGCCTCGCGAAGGTGCAGCAGCAGGGTGTCTGCGGAGAGGATTTGGCCTTCAAACCACATCTGCGGCAGGTGCTCGAAGCGCATGAGGCTGTCTTGCTCGAACCAAATCAAGGTGTCACACCGCCCGAGCGCCTCGCCCTGCCGAAAAACCACTTCCGGATAGGCCCGCATCTCCCCCTCCCCCTGCACCAACACATCCGCCACCAGGTGCAACGTATCCCCCGCCTCCACCTGCACAAGCGTCGCCCGCTCGTTCCCGCCTTCCACCCGCGAAACCCAAACCGAATCCACCCGGAGCTGCTCCCAATGCGCCCCCCGCACCACCCGCGTCACCGCCGTATCCACCGCCTCCACCCGTCCCCACGCCGCGCGCCGCTCCTCCCCCCACACCAAACTATCCGCCCAAACCCCCTCCGCCCCGCTCCGCACCCAAGCCCGCTCCACCCCGCCCCCAACCCACCCCCGCTCATCCGCCCACTCGGCCAGTGCGGACGCGTCAGCGTGGTGGCGCAGATGCTGGTAGCGATCGGTGACCATCGCCCCCCGGCGGTTCCAGCGACGCCGACCCACGATGTGCACCTCGGCCACCGCGAACGCGTTGGCCGTCCGCACGACCGATCCGATGTTGAGGTCGTGGGTGAAGTTCTCGATCGCC
>CBFHPD010000093.1:0-25769 GCA_965657495.1 uncultured Flavobacteriales bacterium | reverse complement strand
GTTGGAGGTCAAGCTCCCGCAAGACTCAACGGGGTCCGCCTGGGGCGTGACCATTCCGCTCAAAACCCTGTGCACCCCACCCGCACCGGACCTGCCACCCTGGCCCCAGGAACACCCCAACAATCCGTGGTGGGTCGGTACCTTCTACGCAGGCGAACCCGTCACCGGCATGGCGATGACCCGCATGGGGGCCGATGGCGCCTTCGACAAGCCCCTCATCGTCGTCGAAGGATTCGACCCCGGCTTGGTAGATGAGGCCCCGAGCTACGGCTACGGCAACATGCACTGGGATGCCATTTGGAACTGCAGCGACCTCGCCTATCCCAATACAGCCGCCATGCCCTTGCTCTTTGACGCGCTGTTGGCCGATGGATTCGACCTGGTTTACATGGACTTCGAAGACGGGACGCGCACAGCATTTGCTCAGGCGGCTTTGCTCGAACATGTCCTGGATTTGGTGCAAGCGCACAGCACGGAACTCGGACGCGCCGTGGTGGTAGGTGCGAGCATGGGCGGGGTGATTGCCCGGCTGGCCTTGCGCGAGCGCGAACTGGATGGCACGGCGGACTGCATTCGGCAATTCATCACCTTGGACAGTCCCCACCGCGGTGCCTACCTCCCGATGGCCTTGCAAGAAGCACTCGGTTTCTTCTCGCTCGAAGACGTTCAAGCGGCCGAACTGATGCAAGCCCTGAATTCTCCGGCTGCCCGGGAACTGTTGCTCGTCACGCCGGATGGCGTGCCCATGGAGCACACCCTGCTCCTCGATCATTTGGATGGCATCGGCTGGCCCGAGGGCCCGCAATGCTTGGCCATTTCAAACGGCCACGAAGACGTAGGATGCGCAGAGCCCGGCGCTCCGCTGCTCTTGGGCTCCCTTGCTACATGGGGCATCAATTGGGCCCAAATCCAATTGTGGCCCTTGCCAGGCAACCCCGACCATGCCGCTTCGACGCCCAATGCCCACGTGGTGTTCGACTGCAGCATGCCCAACCTCAACGGCAGCTGGTGGGCCGACCCCATCCTCGAAGGCACGGCGTGGTGCGCGCCATCTGCTGCGCCCTGGGAAACCCTCCCCGCGAGCACTTCACCGCACATACAAGCGCTGCAAGCCGCCTTGACAGCGCAAGGATTCGAACTGACCGACGGCACCGAATGGACCGCATTTGTCCCGGTCCCCTCGGCCTTGGACAGCGAAAACCCGAGCCCCCTCCTGCGGCGGAGTGAGCCGCTGCCATCCGCCCCGGCCTCCCATTGCGATCTCACTGGACACGCTGATTTCCTCCTGAACTACCTTGAACAAGGCGACTTCGACCTCGGCTACACCGCCGCCGATGCCCCAAGCTTCCCTCATTGGGGCCACCTGCTGCCCCACCGGGTCTTTCTGGGTGGGGGCACGTTGCCCGCCGATGCAACGTGGACCATCGGTCAGCCAGAAGGCAACGGGGGGTGGGGCGTTGATTGGCCCTTATTCCATGTCCAAACAGCGCCCTGCAGCTCGCCCCTCGTCATCGAGCCCGGAGCGACCTTGGCCATAGGTGAAACCACCGGCCAAGGGACCGCGACACTTGCCATTGAAGCCGGTGGCGAGATTGAAATCGCCAATGGCGGAACGGTGGCCATTGGCGCCGGCAGCACCCTGATTGTCCGCTCTGGCGCTACCCTGCGCCTGCACGGGAACGGCTTGGCGCTCGCCGCCGGGGCGCGATTCGTCTTGGAGCCGGGCGGGCAGCTCGACTTCCTCGGGTCAAGCCACTGGCAATTGGAACCGAGCTGCGAGGTGGAGTTAGCAGGCCAAATCCACTGCGCAGCAGGCACCACCTGGTCCCTGCAAGCCGAAGGCATTGCTTCCCTGAGTTGGCAGGGCACCACCACCCTCCCCCTCGGTGCGGAATGGCAGTTGCATGCCATCCCCGAGCTCACCGTATCCGGTGCGGCCGTGCTCGACGGGCAAGGCACCACCCGATGGCACGACACCGACCTGTTCATGGCCCCGGGGGCTTCTCTCCACGCCTGGACCAAGCAGCGTTGGCAGGACGTCCGCTGCTGGGGGGCGCAAACCACATCCGTCACCGCCTACAACCGCTGGCGCTGGCAAGGCGGTTCGGCCGAATCCCTCGTGCTCACCCATGAACACGCTGCCCCGTCCGATCCCTATTTCGAAGACGTCTCCTTCATCGGATGCGAAATCGCCACCTCCCTCGGCGGTCCACACGCGCGTGGTTGCACCTTCGAGCCGGGTTCATGGCATTGCCAATCGGGGCTTGATGGGAATTGGGACGCCTGCAATTGGAAAGGATCACCGGGGGCGCCCGGCCTTTCTGTGGTGGAAGCTGCTGCGCCCATCCGGTTGACCGGTTGCGCGTTTGAGTCGCTTGAAATCGGACTGCACTTGATCCATTCCAACGCGCTGCTGTCCTGCAACGAATGGCGGTATTGTGGTACCGGCGTGCATTGCGAGGCGGGCGCAGAGGCCGTGCTCGCCGGCGCGGCCGGAGGGGACAATGTCTTTCACGAAAACACGGTGCACGCTCAGTTCTCGGCTGCTCCGTGGTGGGTTTGCGGCGAAGGGAACAACGCCTTTGGACCGGCCGACCTCCACCCCTTTCAAGGCACCCTGAGCCTCCCGGTTGCGACCGGGCCGAGCACCTTTTTGCTCGATGCAAGCGGCAACCATTGGGAAAGCTCGGCGTGGAATGGGGCGTTGACTTCCACTTCCGGCTCACCTGTTGCCCTGCAAACGTGGCCCGAGTTGACCAATTGGGAAGGGTGCCATGCCGGAAACGGAGGGGGCACACCGGCTGCCAGCAGCCCCAAACAATGTCCGCTCCCCATTCCCGGCGGCATGCAATGGGACGCCCGGCATCCCGGAAGGCTTGAATTGCTCGATGTACACCAACGGGTGATGCGCACGGCGCGCGCGGAGGGCAAGAGCAGCCTCATCCACTGGGAGCTCGGCGGGCTTGCGCCCGGAACGTATTTCGTGCGTTGGACCCCGGATGCCCCTTCAACGGATGTCCAAGTCCACCCCTTGTTCTGGCTGGATTGAGATCAAATGGCGAACAGCTGCATCGTATCCGGGAAACCCAATCCCCGAAATCACCGCGCCGCACACCCCCGAAATGAGGGAGGTTTGCCGAAAGGACTCGCGCGCGGCGATGTTGGTCAAATGCACCTCCACCACCGGCACAGAAATGGCGGCAATGGCATCCCGCAGTGCCACGCTTGTGTGCGTGTAACCGCCCGGATTGAAGACGATGCCACTTCCTTCAAATCCGTGTGCATGGAGGGCGTCAATCAAGTCCCCTTCGTGGTTCGATTGCACCACCTTCACCTCAGCGCCCAACTCCCGCCAGACCGGCAGCTGGTCCTCCAACCACCGGTCCAAGGATTGGGACCCGTAGACTGCAGGCTCGCGGCGTCCGACCAAATTGAGGTTGGGGCCTTGCAAAATGAGGATGTGCTTCATGGCCTAAAATTACGTGATGAGGGCGACCCAATGTTGGAGCACCGCCCAACTCAACAAGGCCGTGAATGCGATGGCCACGCCATTGAGCCAAATGCCCACCCCCGCCATCTCCCGGATGGTCATGCGCCCGCTGCCGAAGACGATGGCATTGGGCGGCGTGGCCATGGGCAACATGAACGCGCAACTGCTCGCCAAGGTCAACGGAACGGCAAACAACAGCGGATGCAGTCCAAGTGCTTGGGCCAATTGGATCACCACGGGAACGAACACCACCGTCAGGGCCAAGTTGCTCATGACTTCGGTCATGAGAAGCCCCATGGCGGTCAGCGCCGCGGCGACGGCCCACCAGGGCCAGTGGTGTGCGCCGGTCATGCCCTCGGCGAGGTAGGCAATCCATCCGGCGTCGGCCAGGGATTTGGCCAAGGTCAAGCCGCCTCCGAAGAGCAGCAAGATTTCCCAGGGCAACCGCTTGGCATCCGTCCACTGCAATACCGCTTCTCCTTTGCGGCTTCCCGCAGGAAGCAGGAACAGGCAGAGCCCCCCGGTCATGGCGATGCCGGTATCCGTCAAGCCCCACCCGAAGGCTTCGTTCAATGGGCTGCGAAACACCCAAAACAACGCCGTGCCCGCAAAAACCACCGCGAGGCGCTTCTCTGCGGCGCCCCATGGCCCACGTTGGCGCAGCTGGTCCTTGAACCAAGCAGCGGAAGAACCAATGGCGCCATCGGCCGTGGGCACCAACCAGCGGGTCATCAGGAAATAGATGGCCCAGAGCAAAATCGCTCCAAACGGAAGGGCCATCATCATCCAGCCGAAGAACGGTACTTCGATGCCGGTTTGCTCGGACAAAATGCCGGCCATGGCTACGTTAGGCGGCGTGCCCACCAGGGTCGTCAGCCCGCCGATGTTGGCCGCATAGGCCGTTCCGAGCAACAGCGCTACGGGAAACCGATCTGGCCCATCGGTTGCTGCGGGAACTTGGGAGATGACGGACATGGCAATGGGCAGCATCATCAGCGTGGTTGCCGTGTTGGAAATCCACATGCTCAGCAGCGCCGTGGCCAACATGAAGGCGCCCACAAGCCTGCGGCGGGAGTGCCCAGCCCGGGCGAGTACCCACAAGGCAATGCGCTGGTGCAAATGCCACTTCTCCAGCGCCAATGCGATCAGGAATCCACCAAAGAACAAGAAAATGTAATGGGAACCGTACGAAGCGGTTGCCTCTTGCACAGTCATGATGCCCAAAGCGGGGAACAGCACAATGGGCAACAAGGACGTGACGGCGAGAGGCACCGCGTCCGCGATCCACCATGTGAGCATCCAAGCGGCCGCACCGAGGGTCGCCGCTTGCATGGACTCCACCCCCAAGGCGGTAGCCGTGTACATCGCTCCCCCGCACAGGGCGGGCCCCGCGATCAACTTCACCCCGTTGTTCATGGCGCCGCCTGTACCTGGAGGATGGCGTGCACGGGCGCGTGGTCGGAGATGAACACGCCCCACTTGATGACCTCGTCCACACAATGCCATTGAACGTCCGCCCCGTCCACCCAGATGTAGTCGATGCGCGGCGCGCCCACGGTCCGATCGGTGTGGAAGGTGGTGTAGGTGCCAAATTCCCGGCGGCAGCGGGTGCGGTGATTCGCGTAGGCGTCCCGCACGGTTCCCAGTTCTGAGAGGTAAGTGTGGACCGGACCTTCCGGTTCCTCGTTGAAGTCCCCGAGGAGCAAGTGGACCTCGTCGGGAGCGGGGGCGCCCAGCCACCCGGCACACAAGGCCGCGGCCGCGAGGCGCGCTTGTGGTCCGGTGTGCGACCAGTGCGTATTCAAGACGCGGACCCGTTTGCCGGTGATGCGGTCGTGCAACAGGACCACCGTCGCCACCCGCGGCAGGTCCGCATCCCACCCCACGCTGCCGGGCGTCGCCGGATCGAGCGAAAGCCACCGCGTCTCGGCGTGGAGCAAGTCGAACCGGTCTTTGCGCCAAAAAATGGGGCACGCTTCGCCGCCGCCGCCCGCATCCCGGCCTTCCCCGGCGAACGCCATGTGGTGCAATTCCGAGGAGAGGTCGGCGTATTGGTTGGGGAGCACTTCTTGGAGGCCAGCGATGTCGTAGTAGCGTATGGCATCGGCGACTTCGCGGGCGCGATCGGCCCATGGCAGTGTGTCGCTGGGGTTGTCGTATCGGACGTTGAAGGTGAGGACGGTTAATTCAGATGCGCGGTTTTGGGCCCAGCCCTCCGTCGTGGGCCACGCCGCGAACGCCATCCAAATCGCAAGCCACTGAAAATCCCTGAACATGGTCGAAAGATACCCCACGTTGCCGCGTAACTTCGCGCGCTGTGGGAAGAGCTCGAAAATACCGCCGCGGTGAGTCCTTGGAATTGGACATCACCGGCTACGCATACGGAGGCAAAGGCATCGCCAAAGTGGACACCGATGACGGAAAGTTCACCGTCTTCGTCCAAAACGCATACCCCGGACAGCGGGTGAAGGCCCGGGTAACCAACTGCAAGGCGCGATACGCCGAATGCAGCTTGGACGAAGTTGTTCAGCGCGCTCCTGACGAAGTGGATTTGCCCCATCAGCCCATCCCCGGTGCGCCGTATGCGGCGGTGCCGATCGAACGGCAGCACGCCTTGAAGGTCGAGACCACGCTCGAACTGTTCCGCCGGATCGGAGAGGTCGAGGACGTAGAGGCGCGGTTCGAAGGCATGGTGGCTTCGCCGAGCCACTGGCATTACCGCAACAAGATGGAGTACAGCTTCTCGGCGATTGTCCACGATTTGGAGACTGGCGAGAAGGTGGACCGGTTTGGACTGGGCTTCAAGCACCGCGGCACGTGGTGGGCCGTCGAGGATTTGGACCGGGATTCAGGCCTGTTCGATGCAGACGTCGAAGGGGACTTGCACCAAATCCGAGCTTTCTGCGAAGCGTCCGGCCTCCCCGCTTGGCACCCGCCGAAGCGCGAAGGGTTCTTTCGGTTCCTTGTGGTCCGGAAGAGCTTTGCGCACGGAAAGCTGCTGGTCAACCTCGTCACGAGCAGCGCGGGATTGGACCGCTGGGACATGGCTGGATTCGTAGCCCTGTTGCACCAACTTTGGCCCGGCCGCGTGGCGGGCGTCTTGCACACCATCAACGACGATACCGGGGAGCGCGTGGAAGCGCGGGCCGGGGCCACGCGGGTGGTGGATGGGGCGGAACGGATTACCGAGGTGCTGCATGGTTTGGCCTTTGACATCAGCATGTCGAGCTTCTTCCAGACGAATCCGCAGAGCGCCGAACGGCTGTACCAGGAGGTGGTCGATGCGGTGCTCCACGAGCAGGACACGCTCGGGGGCGAGGTGATCATGGACCTCTTTTGCGGCACCGGCACGATTGCGCAACTGTTGGCCCGGGCCACTGGGCGCCCCATCATCGGGGTGGATTTGGTGGAAAGCGCCATCGCTGACGCCCGGATCAGTGCCGAGCGCAACGGCAACGGCGGCATCCAGTTTTACGCCGCGGATGTGGGGAAGTTCTTGCTCGAATACCCCGAGTACACGGGGCGCATTCGGACCATCGTGCTCGACCCGCCCCGCGCTGGGATTTCGCCCAAAACCCTTCGCAAGGTCATGCGGCTCGATGCCCCGCGCATCGTTTACGTGTCTTGCAACCCCGCCACCCAGGCCCGCGATTTGAAGACCCTCCGCGAATGGGGCTACACTTTCAAGTCCTTCAAGCTCGTGGACCAATTTCCGCACACCGCCCACGTCGAATCCGTGGCTATCTTCGAAAAAAAACCGACCGCATGACGGCTGCCCGCACCCCCATCCTCGATGCCGCTCAAATCGAGCGCAAGCTCCAACGGATCGCCCGGCAAATTGTGGAAGAACACCACGAGGAGCGCGCCTTGACGCTCATCGGCGTGGCGGGCCAAGGCAGCCGGATGTGCGCCCGGCTTGTGGCGATTTTAAGGACCATCAGCGACTTCGAGGTCACTGAAGAGCGGCTAACGCTGCACAAGGACGCACCGCTGGATCACCCGATTCTGTATTCGGGCGATGCCGAGGCAGTCAAAGGGGCTGCGGTGGTCCTCGTGGATGACGTCCTCCATTCGGGCCGGACGTTGATCTATGCAGTGAAGCACCTGCTGGACTTGGCGCCGAAGAGCATGCACACGGCCGTGCTGATTGACCGCTTCCACCGCTCGTTTCCCGTTCGGGCGGACTTTTGCGGGTTGACGTTGAGCACGACCGTCAAGGAGCACATTGAAGTGGCCTTCGACGCGGACGGGCAGGACGCCGCTTATTTGGAAGATGTAGCCCAAACGTCCAACGCGGACTGAACGACCGCCACCTCCGAAGCGACAAACCGCGCTTCCCCATAATGCACGGCCCGGGCTGCCTCCAGGGCCTCCAAGCGCGCCAGCCCCTCGCGCTCCCAGTCGAGGTCTGCGAGCAATGGGCGGTCCGCACGCTCAGCAGCCGGCGCCAGCCGCCGGTGCAATTCCGCCAGCCCCGGACGGAGCCAGACCGACGCCCCGGTGCGCTGCATCAACGCGCGGTTCTCCTCGAGCAGCGGGGTTCCGCCGCCGCACGCCACCACCGTCGGCACGGGCGCACCGCTCACCGCCTCGAGTGCCGCCCGCTCCCGCTGCCGAAAACCCGGCTCGCCCTCCGCGGCGAACACCTCCGGGATGGAGCGCCCGGCCACCTCTGAGACGAGGGCGTCGAGGTCCACGAAGGGCCAACCCCACCGCTCCGCGAGGAAGCGACCGGTGGTGGATTTGCCCGAACCGGGGAGGCCGACGAGGTAGAGGTGCATGGCGCAAAATTACGGGGAACGCTGACGAAATGACGGGAAATACGCGAATTCGCTGACTTTTTGACGGAGTCTGGTCTTTGGAAAACAATTTGCGCAACGGGTGGAAAAAACAATCATGGACGCAAATGCATTCACGCTAAAGAGCCAGGAGATCCTGGCCCGGGCGCAACAAGAGGCGCTCGCAGGTCCGCACGGAACCATTGATACCCTGCACATTTTGTTCGCGATGCTCAGCGGCGATGACCCGGTCGTTCCCGGGCTGCTCGGGCGCATGGGCGTGGCGGTCGCACCGCTCAAAGCCACCGTGGACCGGTTGGTGGAGCGACTTCCGAAGGTGGAGGGGGCACAGCCGCAGTGGTCCCGGAACGCCGGCCAAGTCGTGCAGCGTGCCATTGCCTTGGCCCGCAAGGCCAGCGATGAGTACGTGCCCACCGACCGGCTGCTCGAAGCCCTGCTCGAATCTCCGGACCAAACCGCGCAGCTCCTCAAGGACGCCGGCGCCACGAAGGACGGGCTCCAGCAGGCCGTGCAAGACTTGCGGAAGGGCGAGAAAGTCACTTCTTCGAGCCAAGAGGCGACCTACGAAGCCCTCGGGAAGTATGCGAAAAACCTGAACCAACTCGCCCGCGATGGCAAGCTCGATCCGGTCATCGGCCGGGACGAAGAAATCCGGCGGGTGCTCCAGATTTTGAGCCGGCGCACGAAGAACAACCCCATCCTCATCGGTGAACCCGGGGTGGGTAAGACGGCCATCGCCGAGAGCATTGCCCACCGCATCATCAACGGGGATGTGCCGGACAACCTGCTCGACAAGACCATCCAGTCGCTCGACATGGGCGCGCTCGTAGCGGGAGCCAAGTACAAGGGCGAGTTCGAGGAACGCCTGAAGGCAGTGGTGAAGGAAGTGCAAGGGTCGGAAGGCCAAATCATCCTGTTCATTGACGAGATCCACACCCTGGTAGGCGCGGGAGGGGGCGAAGGCGCGATGGACGCCGCGAACATCCTGAAACCGGCTTTGGCCCGCGGCGAATTGCGCGCCATCGGAGCCACCACGCTGAAGGAATACCAGAAATACTTCGAAAAGGACAAGGCGCTCGAACGCCGGTTCCAACAAGTGCTCGTCGAAGAACCCGACCGCGAAAGCGCCGTGTCCATCCTGCGGGGCATCAAGGAACGGTACGAGCAGCACCACCAGATTCAGATCCGGGATGAGGCCATCCTCGCGGCCGTGGACCTCAGCACGCGCTACGTAGCCGACCGCCACTTGCCCGACAAGGCCATCGACCTGATCGATGAGGCGGCGTCGAAGCTGCGGTTGGAGATGAACTCGAAGCCGGCTGCTTTGGACGAATTGGACCGGAAGGTGCTGCAGCTCGAAATTGAACGCGAGGCCATCAAGCGCGAGGACGACCCGGTGAAGCTGGCCGAACTCGGCGTGCAACTGGCTTCCTTGCAGGAAGAGCGCGACCATTTGGAAACCCAGTGGCGCCACGAAAAAGGCATCGCCGACGAAATCGCCCAACACAAGTCGGAAATGGAGCAACTCCGGTTGGAAGCCGAACGCGCCGAACGCGATGGCGATTTCGGGAAAGTGGCGGAAATCCGCTACGGCCGGATGCAGGAGGCCGAGCGGGCGGTGGAAGCGGGCAAGGCGCGGCTCGCCGAGTTGGACCCGGCGTCCAAGCTCATCAAGGAGGAAGTGGATGCCGCTGAAATTGCGTCCGTGGTGGCGCATTGGACGGGCATTCCGGTGCAGCGGATGATCGAAAGCGAGAAGGAGAAACTGCTGCAGTTGGAGGACCGCCTCCACGAGCGGGTGGTGGGCCAAAACGAGGCCATCGCCGCCGTGGCGGATGCCGTGCGCCGATCCCGGACCGGCCTTGCTGACGCCCAGCGTCCGGTCGGAAGCTTCCTGTTCCTCGGCACCACCGGGGTGGGAAAAACGGAACTCGCGAAGGCGCTCAGCGAACTGCTGTTTAACGATGAGCAGGCCATGACCCGCATCGACATGAGCGAGTTCCAGGAGTCGCACACGGTGTCCCGTTTGGTGGGCGCCCCTCCCGGGTACATCGGCCACGACGAAGGCGGGCAATTGACCGAAGCGGTGCGCCGCCGCCCCTACTCGGTGGTCCTGCTCGACGAGATCGAAAAGGCCCACCCGGATGTGTTCAACGTCCTGCTGCAGGTCCTCGATGACGGCCGGCTGACCGACGCGAAGGGCCGCCTGGTCAACTTCCGCAACACCCTGGTCATCATGACGTCCAACGCGGGAAGCGAGCAGATCCAATCCCTCTTCGAAGACGCCAAGGGCACCATCACACCCACGGTCAAGGCGCACATGGAAGACGCGGCCATGCACGCCCTCCGCAGCACCATGCGCCCGGAATTCCTGAACCGCATCGACGAGATTGTGCTGTTTGAGCCGTTGACCCGCCGCCACGTCAAGGACATCTTGAACATCCAGTTGCGCGGGTTGAGCGAGCGCCTCGACGCCGCCGGGGTGGAACTGTGCGTGAGCGACGAGGCGATGGAATGGATGGGCGAGCAAGGGTACAGTTTGGCCTTCGGAGCCCGGCCGATGAAGCGGCTGGTGCAACGCGAAGTCCTCAACCGCCTCAGCAAGGCGTTGCTCGGCGGAACGCTCGCGAAGGACAAACCGCAGGTGCTCGATGTGTTCGACGGCGAGGTCGTGTTCCGCGACCAGCTGCCGGACGACCACTGCGTCGCCATCGCCTCCCTCGGCAAGCCGCGGGAAGCCGTCGTTTGATTCGAAAAGGCCGCCCCACATGGGCGGCCTTTTTTATTTCACTTGAACCCGGAAGGCGCGTTCTCCTTCGAGGAAGCCATCGAGGACATCGCCGGGAACGACGCGCCCCACTCCCGCCGGTGTGCCGGTGAAGAGGAGGTCGCCCACCTTCAAGGTCATGTACTTGGAAACGTGGGCAATGAGCGCGTCGACGGGAAACAGCATGTCGCCGGTGTGGCCGGTTTGAACGGTTTCGCCGTTTTTGTGCAACGCGAAGTTCAGCCCTTGTACCCCTGCAGGGAAATCGCTCAAGGCGCGCCACTCGCGCGAAACCACGGCAGAACCATCGAACGCCTTCGCCTTCTCCCACGGATGCCCCTTCTCCTTGCACCGCTGCTGCACATCGCGGGCCGTGAAATCGATGCCCAGCCCCACTTCTGCGTAATATTTCGCCGCGAATTGCGGAGCGATGGCCTTGCCGAGCCGGTTGATCCGAATCACCACTTCCACTTCATAGTGGATGTCATCGCTCCAGTCGGGGAGGTAAAACGGGTGCTTTTGCAGCTGCAGCGCGCTATCAGGCTTGAGGAAGAACAGGGGTTCGGAAGGGATGGCATTGCCCAATTCCGCCGCGTGTTGCGCATAGTTGCGTCCGATGCAAATGATTTTCATGGGGCCAAAAATGCAACCAAACCGCCCCTCAATCCGCCATCCAATAAAACGCCACCTCCACCCGCCGGTCCCATTCCGGTTCCCAACCGGCCCGGTCTTCGCCGAAGTAATTCATCAGCACCCGCTGTTCTGCGATGCCCGACTCGAGGATTTTGGCGCGAACGGCTTCGGCGCGCACCCGCGAGAGTGCTTCGTTCATGCGGCGCGGGCCGTGAGCATCGGCATGCCCGGTGCACACGACATGGAGCTGCGGGAAGCGGGTCATGACGTCGCGCACTTCAGCGAGCTGCATGCGGGCGTTCAAATCGAGGACGGCAGAGCCGGGGGCGAACGGCACGTCGAACTGATCCGGGAGGTTGAGGTCGCGCAGGGCCGGCACCTCGGAGACCGGGAGTGGACCGGCGGGGGCTGGCGTGTTTACGAGGTCCGTCAACTCACCGAGCCACGCGGGTGGCGCCGCGGCGGGGGCCGATGGGAACGCGGAAGCGTCCTCGGCCTCGAGTGCGTCGCGGGTGGCGCGGGACATGGGAACCGAAATGGCGGAAAGGGTGCCGCCTTGGCCGGGGTCTTCTGGCATGCTCCAGCCGGCTTGTGACGCGATTTGGTCCCACAACCCCGATCGCTCGAAGACGCCAAGTTCCAGCGCCAACTGCATCTCCAACTCGTTCAACCGCCCCTGAACCAACCGGTAAAACCGCTCCTCCACCGGGCGGTTCATGCGCCCTGCCGTCCGCGCCAAATCCCGCTCATCCAACTCCTCCACATCTTGCAACAACTCCAGCACTTCGTTCGAGAACCCCACAAAACCGGGCAATTCGCGCTCCCCTTGCAGCGCCATGACATCGTCCACGAGCCCATCCAACGCTTTGCGCATGGCCTTGGGCGACTGCCCCCACGCCACGTCGAGTTCCACCACCTCCAACTCCGACTCCAAAAAAAGGCGCATGCCCATCATCATGGTCTGCTGGGTCAAGGCAACGCGGTCCTCGGCCATGCCCTCCCAAGAAGGCGTGGATTGGGCTGAAGCCCCGGGGATTCCGCTGAACAGCGCGGCTGCACAAAGCCCCCACCAAGTGACGCGCTTAAGAATCAAGACCAATTCGGTTATGAACTCGCCCAAAAAGTCGAGCGAATGCCCGAAGATAGTTATTTAATCGACGAGCTCACAAGCTCACTTTCCCCGTCCCTTCAAGACCGTGATGACGGTGTAGGCGAGGATTTTCAGGTCCAATGCGATGGACATGTTCTCGATGTAGATGAGGTCGAACCGCAGGCGCTGGATCATCTCGTCCACGTTGGTCGCGTAACCGTATTTCACTTGGCCCCACGACGTGATGCCGGGCCGCACCTTCTGGAGGTGGCGGTAGTGGGGGGCGCGCTCCATGATTTGGGCAATGAAATGGGCCCGCTCCGGACGGGGCCCCACCAAGGACATATCGCCCCGGATGACGTTGAAGAACTGGGGCAACTCATCCAACCGGCTCTTGCGCAAGAACCGGCCGACGCGCGTGATCCGCGGATCTTCGTCGCTGCTCAATTGCGGCCCCAACCGCTCCGCGTCTTGCACCATCGTGCGGAATTTGATGATGTTGAACGGTTTGCCATACAGGCCAATCCGCTCCTGCACGTAAAAAATCGGCCCCTCCGAATTCAACTTCACAGCGAGAGCCACCGCTGTGTAGACCGGCGTCAACAGCAACAGGGCCACGGCCGAAACCGTCCAATCCATCACCCGCTTCAGCACCACCTGCCACTGCGGCATGATGTTGCGGTCCACTTCAATGAGCGGCGTGCCATAGATGCTCGTCATCCGAACCGATCCGCTCAAGATGTCATAGATGTCGGGGATGATGCGCACCGCCACCTCAAGCCCCCCGAGGTCGTTCAAAATCCGCTCCAGCACGTCGTGGTCCCCCGAACCGATGGCAATGATGACCTCCTCCACCCCTTCGGCCTCCACCACCCGCCGCAAATCGTCCACCGACCCCAAGCGCGGCATCAAAGCGGTCAAATCTGTGTCCACGCCGTTCACCTGCAAGTACCCGACAAATTCATACCCGAGCCGCTTGCGCGCACCCTGGATTTCCTCCACCATCCTTACAGCCCGCGCGTTGCCGCCGATGACCAAGGTCGTAAAGGTCCACTGGCCCCGGTGAATGCGCTTGACCGTTCGCGTGGTCCATACCAACCGGCCAAACAGCGTGAACAACCACTGCGAGGCCACCAGCACCGAAAACGACGCATAGTACTGCTGGTACCGCGCGATGGTGTCGTCCAAAATCAGCGCAAAAAACAACAGCACCCCGCCGATGAAGGCGGCGGCCAGCGTCGACCCCACTTCCAAAATCCGGTGCCGCTTCAGCGGCCGTTGGTACATGCCGAGCAGCGCGTGCAACCCGATCCAAAAAAGCGGCACCAGCAGCAAGCCCAGCCGGTACCGGCTGCCGAACGCCATCGCCGGGGCAAACCCGATGGCCTCCGGCTCCAGCCACAACTTCCGGTACCCAAACAACACCGACCACGAAGCGGCGGCCGCCAACCAATCGGTCAGCACATAGGCCACGCGCAACGCCCCGCTCTTCGGGTGGTTCCTCATTCGGCCTGCACGATTTTCAGGTTGTCCACCGCAAACCAAGTGGTTTCCGCCGACCCGTCCCACACCGCTTCGAGCGTCACTTCAAACCACGCCGCGGCCACTTCGCTGCGCACCACCGGTCCGAGGTCGAGGTAGATCTTCTTCCACGCGCCGTCGGAGCTGTTCAGTACGAGGATGGGCGTAGGGTTGTCCTGGATGAGGTTTTGTGGGTTGAGGCCGATGGCGAAGCTTTGGGTGCACGCGTAGTCGAATTCCAGCCAGCAAGGGCCGTTGGGGTTGAGCGGGTATTGCTGCTCGTTGGTTTGGGCCCAAACCGTGGCCGCCTCCGCCGAAAGTTCCGCCCGGCCCGAACCTTCGCCCTCGAACACCTGGCCGTCCACTGTGGTCCGCACCACTTCCGCCGTGGACGTCACCGACTCGGTGAACCGGTTGGCCGACTCGAAGTCCTCCACGAACAGCACCTCAAACCCCGGAGCGTAGCCGGCCTCGAAGGCCAGCGTGTCCCGGCCGCCCGGGGACAGCGTCAGTGCCACCGGCACGGCCTCGTACGGAGGATACGGCTTGCGCGTTGCCGCGATGCCGTTGGCCCGAATGCCCGCCGAAAATGTTAACTCCACCAACTCACCGGTTTCGCCCACCAAGACCGGGATGTCCGCCGGCAAGGGAAAAGCGCCCAGCACGTCCGTCGGCGTGTACACCCACACCTCCTCCACCCGGGACGACGCACTGCCCTCTCCCGCCTCGAGCGAAACCGTCCACTCCGGCACGTGGATGCGGTGGGGCACTTCAGCATCGCGCAACTTGCCGCAGCCAGCAGCGAGCACACCTATGAGCAAGAAGGACCGGATTGGGTTCACAGTTCAGGGTTCAGGTCGGCAAAAATATCCCATTTCAACCGCTGGGACACGGCATAAACGCCCAGCTCGGCCGATTCGTATGATGGAATGCCCACATTCGGGCCGCACTTATCAACAACGACCGGTCAGCGGGCACACCGAACGCACGCCGTCGCGCCGGGCATGAGCAGGATGCGCCCCACCCTGCTGATGGCGTTTCCCGGCGAGATGGGGCGGACGGGCTCGCGGAATTCTGTGATGCGCTCGGAGAGGGGGATGAGTTGGGCCCCAATGCGCCGCCTGATTTCCTCCTTTTCCTCAGATTTCAACATTCCATCAAGAGAGGTCCTTCACGGACAAGCAACTGCGCCGAAAGGCGTAATTTCGCGCCATGAAATTTTTCATCGACACGGCGAACCTGGACCAAATCCGCCAGGCGCAAGACCTCGGCATCCTCGACGGGGTGACCACGAACCCCTCCCTGATGGCGAAGGAGGGCATTTCCGGAGAAGCGGCAGTGCAAGCGCATTACCGCGCCATTTGTGAGATTGTCGACGGCGACGTGAGCGCTGAAGTGATCGCAACCGACTTCGATGGCATGATTTCGGAAGGCCAAATCCTGGCCGACCTCCACGATAACATCGTCGTCAAGGTCCCCTGCACCGCCGATGGCATCAAGTCCATTCGTTGGTTCACCGACCACGGCATCCGCACGAACTGCACGCTCATCTTCTCGGCGGGACAAGCGCTCCTCGCAGCCAAGGCCGGCGCCACGTATGTGAGCCCGTTCATCGGCCGCCTCGACGACATCAGCGCGGACGGCTTGAACCTCATCGAGCAGATCCGCACCATCTTCGACAACTACGACTACGGCACGGAAATCCTCGCCGCGAGCGTCCGCCACACCATGCACATCCTCGAATGCGCCGAGCTCGGTGCCGACGTCATGACCGGGCCGCTCAGCGCCATCATGGGCTTGCTCAAGCACCCCTTGACCGACGCGGGCCTCGCCCAGTTCCTCGCCGATCACGCGAAAGCTGCCGCCGAAGCCTGATGCTGGTCCGATTGCACTCCGACAACCCCGACCCGCGCCGGTTGAAGCAGGTCATTGACGTGCTCGAGCGGGACGGGGTCGTCGTGGTGCCCACTGACACCGTCTACAGCTTCGCCTGCCGGTTGGGCTCGACCAAGGGGCTCGAGCGGATTGCGCGGTTGAAGGGCGTGAAGCCAGAGAAGGCGCCTTTCAGTTTGGCCTGCGCGGATTTGAGCCAACTGAGCGTGTACTCCAAACCGGTGACCAACGAGGTGTTCAAGCTCATGCGGCGGGTGCTGCCGGGGCCGTACACGTTCATCCTGACGGCCACCACGCAAGTCCCCAAATGGTTCCGGGGCAACAAAAAGACCATCGGCATCCGGGTGCCGGATCACGGATCGCTGCAGGCCATTGTGCAGGCCTTGGGCTCGCCGCTGGTGGTGAGCTCGGTGCACGACGAGGACGATGTGGTGGAGTACACCACCGACCCGGAGTTGATTGAGGAGCGTTTTGGGGCGACCATCGATGCGGTGGTGGACGGGGGCATCGGGGCGCTGGAGGGTTCGACCGTCATCGACTGCACGAACCGCAGCATCGAAGTGGTGCGGGAGGGCCTGGGGCCCATCGACTTCCTTTAACGTCCTTGCTTCGGAGCGCGCGCCGCGAGCATCGGCACGAAGGCGAACTCGCCGTGCTCCTCGCGTTCGAATTCCGTCTCCGCCACCCGGCGGAATGTGAACATGCGCTGCCCCTCGCCATCGCCCACGGGGATGACCAAGGTGCCGCCGATGGCGAGCTGGGCTAACAGGGCTTCCGGTACTTCCGGGGCACCGCATGTGACGATGATGCCGTCGAACGGGGCGAAAATGGGCTTCCCTTTGTACCCGTCACCGTAATAAATTTCTGGGCTCCACCCCATGGCTTCGAGGAGGGGCTTGGACTTGTCGAACAGCTCTTTTTGGCGTTCGATGGAGTGGACCTTGTAGCCCATGGCGCACAGGACGGCGCACTGGTAGCCGCTGCCGGTGCCGATTTCGAGGACCTTGGCGCCGGGTGCGCAGGCGAGGAGTTCGGTTTGGCGGGCGACGGTGAACGGCTTCGAGATGGTCTGACCGGCGCCGATTTGGAAGGCTTGGTTTTGGTAAGCGAACTGATCGAAGGCCGAAGACAGGAAGAAATGACGAGGCACCTGGTCCATCGCGTGCAAGACCGCATCCGAAGTGATGCCCCGCTCACGGAGTTCGGCCAGCAGCTTCCTGCGCCGCCCCTTGTGCTGGTAATTGTCGATCAGTTTCACGGGGACAAGATACGCCGCAACGGGCGTCTGTCCTGCTGCTGAATGCCTACCTTTGTGCCATGACGAAGCACTGGTTCACCTGCAAAGTGAAGTACACGCGCCACGACAGCGAAGGCGCTGAAATCAAGGCCACAGAGGCCTTTGTGTTGGATGCGTTCAACTACACGGAAGCCGAAACGCGCATGACGGCGATTTGCGAAAACGAGGGCATTCGTCCGTTTGAGATCACCCAAATCACGAAGAGCAACTACTCCGAAGTCATCCGCTTCGAGGACGCCGATTTGTGGTTCAAAGTGAAGATTGCGCTCACCACCTTCGACGAGGACAAAGGGCGTGAGAAGGAAACGAATGAGAACATCCTCCTGTCTGCTGCCGACGTGCGCGATGCATACGACAAGGTCAGCGAGCACATGCGCCAATTGGGCGTCGGCTATGTCATTCCTTCCGTGTCGTTCATTAAAATCACGGAGGTGTTCCCCCTCGATGAGGAAGGGGGAAGCAACGCGGGGCCTGCGGGCTTCGGGGCGCCCGAGCCGGCAGCGGTTTCAGAATACACCGAAGACCTCGACGCGCCCGAGCCTGTCGAGGAATAACCGTCACAGGAATTCCCACGCGCTGGTGTAGGCTCCGGCGGCCTCCGCGCGTTCGACGAGCCAACCGAAAAACGGGTCCCCACCGACCGTGCTGCTGTCGCCGACGATGAGGAGGTGGCGGCGGGCGCGGGACATGGCCACGTTGGTGCGCCGGTGTTCGGAGAGGAATCCGATGTGTCCTTCGGGGTTGCTGCGGGTCAAGGAGAGTACGATGATGTCGCGTTCCTGGCCTTGGAAGGAGTCCACTGTGGAGATGTCGAGGAGGTCATCGGATGCGGGCATCGCTGCTTTGAGCAACTGCACCTGCGCCCGGTATGGAGCGATGACGCCGATGCTGGCTTCTGGGTGTGCTGACCGGATTTCGGCCAAGCGGGCCACGATAAACTCTGCTTCACTCGGGTTTTCGGTGCTCTCACCGTCCGGTTCCCTGCGCTCGTCAAACCCGCAGCCTGCGGTGTCGATGAACTTCCACGGCGGCCGGTCTTCGTAACCACGGGCAGCCACCGCCGGGGCCGCTTCGAGTTGCCCCCCGTAGAAGTAATCGCTGACGGGTGCCATGATGGCAGCGTGCATCCGGTACTGAACGGTCAACAAGTGGCCGGGTGCAGGAACCGTTGCCATCCGTGCCATGCGCTTCTCGAGCAAGCTCACATCGAGCCCGGCGGCTTGGGCTTTGGGCGCATGGACCGTTGGCGGCAACTGCTGGGGATCGCCCGCGAGGACCAAACGGTCTGCCTTTTGCAACGCGGCCCACACGAGCGGTTCGAGGGCTTGCCCCGCTTCGTCCACCACCACCACCGGGAAATGGAAGTCCTTCAGGTCGTGGTCTGCTGTGCCGGTCAATGTGGCACAAACCACATCGGCCTGGCGCAAGATGCGCGCCTCGAGGGCTTGTTCGAGGGCGAACGCTGCGGATTGCAGGTCCTTGGCTTCGGCGCGGGCGGCCTTCTTTTCTGCGCGGGCTGCCGCGTCGAAGTTGCGCCGGTGCCGCGTGGCTTCGCGCCACGCATCCTCGGCGCGCCGCCGGAGTTCCTTCACTTGTTTGAAATCGGCCGCGCGCTCCACCCAGGCCTCCAAGGTGTTGTCGACCACGTCGTCGTCCACCCGCACGGGGTTGCCGATGCGCACCGTCTTCAGCCCGGCTTGCAGGCATTGCCAAGCGATGACATCGGTGGCCGCGTTGCTCGGTGCAGCGGCGAGCACCTGTTCGCCACCGGCGACCAACGCTCGGATGCCCTCGACCACGGTGGTGGTCTTGCCCGTGCCCGGGGGGCCTTGAATGACGGTGAGCAAGGGTTTGGACAGCATGGCGCGAACGGCTTCGGTTTGGGGGCCATTCAAGGGAGGGAATGCGCCTTCGACCGGCGGCACTTCGGGAACAGGCGTGAAGCCGAGCACCACATCCCTCAACATCTTGCGCGCGCTGTCCGCTTCGTTGACCCACCGGCTCAAGGCGGTGGCCATCACCGCAAACGTGCGCTCGTCCGGGCAAGCGTCGATGGTCCACCTGCGGTGCTGGTCTTGGGCTTCAAAGGGCGCGTGATCGAAAACGACTTCCAGCGCCAATTCCGTGGCCTTTCGCACCGTGCCGCGCACGGGCTCCGCATCCGTTTCCTCGACGGGCGTGAGCTCAACCGGCGACCCCACCCGAAACGCATGGGGCTCCCCGCCCCCGGGCAGCGGCGCCACTTCCAGCACCTGCCTGCCCCGTGCGGCGAAGCGCATGCCTTGGATTTCGACGGGCGACCACGTCAACCCTTCCTTGCGCCGAACAGCGATGGGTTCCCCTTGCAACAGAGCCCGCATACGCTCCTGCTGCTCCTGCTGTTCGAGCACCAAAGCCGCAGCCAATTCGCCCAACTCCTCTTCGGGCGAACGCCCCAATGCCGCCCCCCGCCAAACCGGTTGCATCTCAGCGCACCAACGTCAACGTGCCGTTGAAGTACTTCATGCCGGTGCCGTCGTACTCCACTTGCTCGCCCTCCTCGTTGGTCACCGTCAGCGCCGCCTCGTTCCGAGCGATGCCAAGCACGTAGTAATACGTGCCTTCGCTCGCTTCATCCGGCTTCGGGCTCCATCCTGCGGAGTTGCCAAAGTCGTCGTGCGAGAACACGAGCGTCCCCCACCGGTCGTAAATCCGAACGGTGCTGCGGGGGTAGCCGTCGAGCCCGTCCACCCGGAACGCATCGTTTCCATCGCCCCGGTTGTTGGGTGAAAAGACATTGGGAATGGTCAACTCACAGGCCTCTGTCACTACTTCAAAGGCGCCCTCCGCGGTCCAAACACACGGCGCCGGCATGCTGATGACCACCGAGTACACCCCGGACTCCCCTGCACCCAAGGCCGGCGCATCGCCCACCACCTCCGAACACATCTCCGTCTCCGGCGTCAACGGATCGTCGCATTCATACGAGAACGTCCACTCATACAGGTACTGGTCCAATCCCTGCGGCTGATCCGGTACCGTCAACGCCGCGGTCTCCCCCAAGCACACCTCCAGCTCCTGCAAATCGAAGGACACCGGCGGTTGCATCACGTCCACAAACACCGACTCCGTTCCGGAACAGTTCTCCAACTCGCCACCGGTAACCGTCACCGTCAACAAGAAATTGGTCAACTCGTCCAGCGACTCGACCGTGACGTTGGGGCCGGTGGACGTGTTCAGCGGGCCGGCCGGCGACCAGCTGTAGGAATACGTGTAGTCGGGGTTCACGTTGGTCACCGTTCCGCTCAGGTCAATCGGTGATCCGCAGTAATCCGCCGCAGCGCTCATTTCAATGGAGGGACCTTGTACGACCGTGACGTCCACCGGATACTCGTAGGTGCATCCGAAGTTGTTCGTCGCGGAATAGATGTACGTTTCGGTGCCCACGAAGTTGGGCTGGATGACGATGTCGTTGCAGTCATCGGACGTTTCGTTGATGGAAGGCCCGGACCACGAAGTGCTGTCGCATTCCATCCCGAAGACCGGCGTGAACACGATGGGATCGGGGTACAAGCTCGGGTCAAAGTTGACCGTCCAGTCGAAGATGAAACCGTTGTCCGAGCCCCACGAGTCGCAGATCTCGACCTCCCACGTCCCATTGAGCGGACAGCCGTCCATCAAGCTCCACGGCCCTGTGGCTTCGTAGGTTCCTGAGGCCAAGGTTCCTCCCCCGTTTTCTGCCCATGTACCGTTCGTAGCCGTTGGCGACCAGAAGTAGTCGTAGCCCACTCCCTGCACGTCAGGGGTTCCATCGTTGTCGACGGGTTCGCCGAGGAACGTGCCGCTGCCTCCTTGTTCGTGGACCGTCATGCTTTGGCCATTCGGGCAAATGAACGTGATGGTCAAATCGCCCATGAAGCTGTGCTCGAAGTTGATGAAGTAATCCAGGATGTCCGTGGAAGCGTCGTTCACCGTAGCACCGGGATTGAACCCGTTGAAGGTGAGCGAAGCAGAGAAACACTGGCTTTGGTCATCGGGGATGAAGAGGCCTCCGCCAAAATTCGCATCCGGCGTCGCATCGTACGTCACCCCGTCCACGACCCCATCGAGCGGGAACAACTGTCCGGAACAAATCGTGGCATCCACGCTCGACCCCGACCAATCCGGCTCAGTAGAAACCAAAATCAAGTGGTCGATGAGGTTGTTGTTCTGGCACCCTTCTGGGTTGTCTTCGTCGATGTTGTTGTCGGCGATGCTCAGCTGCACCTTGTACGCGCCGGGGTTGTCGAAGCTGTGCGTGACCACTGCCCCGGAGTTGTCCGTGTTGCCGTCATCGAAGTCCCACTCCCAGGTCACGATTTCGAACCCATCGGCGACCGTGGACCCCGTGGCGTTGAACGTGATTTCCTCCCCCGGGCAGACCAAATTGGGCACGTCCTCGCCGGTGGTGCACCATGCGATCGGGCGTTCACAGGGGTAGCCGCAGGTCATCTCCGCCACGAAGTTGCTGTTGCCCGTGGCGTCCGATGTGAAGTGGATCGTCAGGCAGCCGCCGGTGTTGGCCTCGCCGGCATAAATTTCAAAGCCTTGCGCCTCGTATTCGATGAACGAGCCGAGCAGCGGGGAATCCATGTCCGGGCCATCATAGATTTCGAGCACATCGCCCGGGCCGAGGTTGGCCAGCGCGAAGTACAAGGTGATGATGGTCTCCGGGGCTTCCGGGCACACCGTCATGGTGATGTCCTCGTTGGGGCTTGAATCGCCCGCACTGAGGCCCGTATCGACGAGGAATCCGCCGCATGTGGTGAGCGTGGTGTTGCTGATTGCGGTTTCTTGCGCGTGGATTTGGGGAGCAAAAAAGGCCAAAGCCAAACCAAGCATCAAAGCGGCGAAACGTGCCATGGGCAATGCAGAAGTGGTGTTCAAAGCTGGATGAATTAATTCAGAATCAATGCGATGCACCGAACCGTGCAAACAAGGTCTCCAAGCGAATCAAGCTGATGAGGTGGAACGTCCCTCCTTGTACGTTCCACGTGCGGTAGTTCATGGGGTCCGGCTCCACGCCTTCCGGCAACTCCGACGGCAACACCTCCCCATCGGCCCACGGCTCAGTGGCGTCCGGCCACCAAGGGGCGTTGCGGTCTTGCAACTGCTTGATGGTCTCTTCGTACACCCAACCGTGTTCCTTCCAAAAAGCCATGCGCTTTTCGTCCTGTTGCCACTCCGCCCAGGTGGTCTCCAAAGAGGCCGTGAATCCTGAGGTGCGGTTCGTCTGGGCCCCTGCGGCTGCGCTCCACATCAGCGCAACGGCGGCCATCAAGGTAGTCGCGGTCGTTTTCATCGTGCGAAAGATAGACAGGATTGCGGGGGCGGAGGTTGCACAACGGCTGAAAATCGCGGCCCGTGAGCGCATGGGATGGGGAAATCGAAAAAAAATCGCACAAGGATTTGGCTGAGAAGAATTCTGACTATCTTTGCCCCCCCAAACGGCGCAAGGGTGCGCGGTTTTTCTTTGAAATTCGACCTCTTAGCTCAGCTGGTTAGAGCATCTCACTTTTAATGAGAGGGTCCTGGGTTCGAGTCCCAGAGGGGTCACTTTTTTCGTTTCGAACACGTCGGAACGAGCACCGCCCAGGTGCTGAAATTGGTAGACAGGCATGGTTGAGGGCCATGTGTCCGTTTAGGGCGTGCGGGTTCGAGTCCCGCCCTGGGCACTTTTTAGATCACCTACCCGGGTGGCGAAATTGGTAGACGCGCAGTCTTCAGGCGGCTGTGCCTTCGGGCGTGCTGGTTCGAGTCCAGTTCCGGGTACTTCCAGCCCTGCATGCCCCCATGCGGGGCTTTTTCTTTCCCGCCTTTTCCGAACTTTCTCCTCCCGTCAGCGGTTATCTTTGTACCGTGAACACCACCGCCTCCCCCTTGCATTCCTCGATGTTCGATACCCCAGCCGCTCAGCCATGGGTCATCGCCGGTCCGTGCAGTGCGGAGAGCGAGGAACAGGTGTTGCGCACGGCCCAAGCGCTCGCTGAAACGGGGCGCGTCCACCTCTTTCGGGCGGGGATTTGGAAGCCCCGCACGCGGCCACAGAGCTTTGAAGGCATGGGCGACCCTGCCTTGCAATGGCTCGTGAATGCCCGCAAGGCGACGGGACTCGCCGTGTGCACGGAAGTGGCGAATGCCCGGCACGTGGAGGCGTGCCTTGCGGCCGGCATCGACGCGGTCTGGATCGGGGCGCGCACCACGGTTTCGCCGTTTGCGGTGCAGGAAATTGCCGAAGCGCTGAAAGGCACCGACGTGCCCGTCATCGTGAAGAACCCCATGCACGCGGACTTGAAGTTGTGGGTGGGCGCCATTGAGCGGGTGCAAGCGCTGGTGCACGGGCCGGTGTTTGCCCTGCACCGCGGATTCACCGGTTACGCGCACAAGGAGTACCGGAACGCGCCGATGTGGGAGATCCCGATTGCCCTCCGCGCCGAAAAGCCGGATGTGCCGGTGTTGTGCGACCCGAGCCACATCGGTGGCCGCCGCGACTTGCTCGAACCGGTGGCGCAGAAGGCGATGGACCTCGGCATGGTGGGGCTGATGCTCGAAGTGCACCCGACGCCGGAGCAAGCTTTGAGCGACGCGGACCAGCAGATCACGCCGGGCCGGTTTGCGGAATTGCTCGACGGGCTGACCATCCGGGAAGAACAGCTTTCATCGGACCAAATCGATGGGCTCGCCGCCCTGCGGATGCAGATGGACTCGTTGGACGAGCAACTGATTGAGCTGTTGGCGGCGCGGATGGATTTGGCCCGCAGCATCGGCGCGTTCAAAAAGGAGCACGGGCTGACCATCTTGCAGCTCGAGCGGTGGAAGCAGGTGCACGCGAGCCGCAGCACGTGGGGACTGGACCAACGGCTCGGCGCCGAATTCATGAGCAACCTCCTCGAACAGGTGCACACCGAGAGCATTCGGGTGCAGACGGAGGTGATGAACAAAAAAAAATAACCTATACAACTATCTTTATTACAGCTAATTAGAGGTTTCGAGCGGTTTTTTTTTCAGGCAAACTGCAACTTCCGAGGAGGCGGTCCCGTAAAGGGAGTTGGTTTTGGTTTTGCCATTCTCTCAAGGAGAATTACAGAAATCAGGCGATTTGGTGAGAAAGGGGGCCTCAACGGAGGTCCCCTTTTGACGTTTATGGGTGGGGGCTTACTCGCCTTGCGGCTTGCGTTTGGTCAGCAAATAGATCCAAATCGAACGGCTCACCCGGTAGACGGGCGGCAGCAACAAGATGAGCGTGGTGATGCCGGTGGTCAGGAACAGGGTCACGTGCGTGAAGAACGAAAACTCGATCCAGCCGAGCGCATCAAACGTGTAGAGGGCGACGAGCACCGCCACCCAGAGGGCCACCGTCAGCCCGTACGAGACGTAGGCCGCGCCGAAGTAAAAGCCGGGCTCGCGCTCGAAGTCCTCGCCGCAGACGGGGCACGCCTTGTTCATCTTCGAGGTCGTCGACAGCCGGTAAGCGTTGGGGAACTGGAACAGGTTGCCGTCACGGCATTGCGGGCATTTGAGGCCGAGGATGCCGCCGAGCAGGGTGCGTTGTTTCGCCATGCCGCGAAAGTAGGGCATGCGCCGCGCGTTTTAAGGAACCGGGGTCACACGCCTGCTTCAGGCCAAATCCTGCATCTCCACCAGCCGCCGGTACACCCCTCCCGCCGCCATCAGCTCGTCGTGCGTCCCCGACTCAGTGATCCGTCCCGCATCGAGGACCAGGATGCGGTCGGCGTGGCGGACCGTGCTCAGGCGGTGCGCGATGACCAGCACCGTGCGATTCGCCATGAGCCGGTCGATGGCCTGCTGCACCAGCTGTTCGGACTCGGTGTCGAGCGCTGAGGTCGCCTCGTCGAGCAGGAGGATGGGCGGGTCCTTGTAGAGCGCTCGGGCGATGGAAAGCCGCTGGCGCTGGCCGCCGCTGAGCCGGCCGCCCCCGTCGCCGATGGGCGTGGCGAAGCCGTCGGGCAGGGCCTCGATGAATTCCAGGGCGTTGGCCGCCCGCGCGACCTCGCGCAACCGGTCCGCGTCCAGGGCGCCCGCACCGAGGGCGATGTTCGCGGCCACGCTGTCGTTGAACAGGACGGCGTCTTGGGTGACGATGCCCATTTGGCCGCGGAGGTCGGCCACGCTAATCGTGCGCAGGTCGTGGCCGTCGACCGCGATGGCGCCGGCGTCGACGTCGTGGAACCGGGCGAGCAGGGAGGCCAGGGTGGTTTTGCCGGAGCCGGAGGGGCCGACGAGGGCCACGGTTTGGCCTT
>CBFHPD010000092.1:0-12800 GCA_965657495.1 uncultured Flavobacteriales bacterium | reverse complement strand
ATCGAGACAGCGGAACGTTCGAGCCTCTCCCACTTCTTCACGTCGAACCCCACCACCGGCCCGCTGGCGTGGCGCGGTGAGGTTCCTACTGCTGGTGCCTGGCGCGTCGTGCATGCAAGCGGCCAGTGCGTTGCCCTCGGCACCTTTCCCCAACTCCCTGACTTGACCTCGGCCGCACCTGGCCTGTATTTCTTTCAATCCGAATCGCCCGACCTGCCGCTGATTCGCCTCATCAAACATTGAAACCATGAACAAGCTCACTTTGGGGCTCCTGCTCACCGTTGCCCTTGCCTTTGCCGCCACTGCCGTTGCCCAAACCCCTGGACTCACGTGGACCGCAGATGCGGACGGCTCCTACCGATTGGAATGGGAGGTCCCGCCGGTGGAGCGGCGTGCAGTTGAAGGCGGTTTTGTCTTTGAGCACCCGGATGCGCACGCGCTGTTGGAGGCCGGTGCGCCGGACGTGTGCGCGTTTTCGGCGTCCGTGGCGTGGGAGACGGTGAGCGGCTGGGTCTGGGAAGTGGAGTCGGCCGTGTTCGAGGAGGTGAGCGGCGTGGCGGTGGTCCCGTCGCGGGGCAACCTCTACCGCGACGTGGACCCGGAGGACGTGCCGCGGGAGGCCGGAGCGCCGTATGCTGCACCGGGCTTCTGGCCGGAGGAACCCGCGGCGTTGGGCGATCCGTTTGTTTGGCGCGGAGTGACGGGCCAAACCCTGTCCCTGCACCCCGTGCAGTACCGCTCCGCTGACGCCACGGTCCGCATCTACACCCACATGACGTTGCGGTTCACGCCATCCCCCGGGCTCGCTGCCCGCATCGAAACGCCCCGGTCCGCAGTGTTCGAGGGGCTTCAAAGCCGGCGTTTCGTCAACCCGCTCCTTGCTGACCGGTACGACCAGTTGGATGAGTACGGCCGCGTGTTAGCCATCGCCCCTGCCGAATACTTCGACGTCATCGCCCCATGGGTGGAATGGAAGCGCGAGAAGGGCTACCTCGTGGACGTGGTGGATGCCGCCGAGGCGGGATCGACTCCGGACCAAATCGGTGCTTACGTGGATGCCGCTTACGCCGAGCTGGGGTACAGCTATTTGGTGCTGGTGGGCGACGAGGAAGCGGTGCCTTCGGAGTTGGTGGTCAACGGCGGCGGAGCGGGGTATTGCGACCCGTGCTACGGATACATCGAAGGGGACGACCACTACCCCGAGCTGCTGGTGGGGCGGATGTTGGCGCACGATGCGGGGGAGCTGGCGACGGTGGTGGAACGGAATTTGGCCTATGAGAAAACGCCGGACCTGAGCGAAGACTGGTTCAGCAAAGCCATCGCCATCGGAAGCGCGGAAGGGACAGGCATCGGCGACGACGGCCAGAACGACTGGCAGCACAACAATGCCATCAAATCGCAGCTGCTCGATTTTACGTACACCTCCATCCAAGAGCTGTACGACGGCAGCCAAGGAAGCAGCTCGCCCACGGGTGGCCCGACGGCGGATGCGAACGGTTCGCCCGGCCCCAATCAGTTCGCCAATGCCGTGAATGCCGGGGCTTCGCTCATCAACTACACCGGACACGGATCGCACAACAGCATCGCCACAACGGGCTTCACGAACAACGACATGGACTTGCTGCACAACGCGGGGAAGTGGCCGTACTTCATCATCGTGGGGTGCTGCGTGGGCGACTTTGATGAGGCGACGGGCTCGGGCGATTGCTTCGGCGAGGTGTGGAGCAAGCTCGAGGCGGACGGCGAGGCCACGGGCGGAATCGGCGGGTCGTTTTCGAGTGTGCTCCAAAGCTGGGCGCCGCCGATGGAAGGGCAAGACGAAATGAACGCGCTCATCGCCGAGGAAGGGGGAGTGGCCACGGAACACACGTTGGGGGGCATTCACTTCCACGGGTGCAGCAGCATGGTGGAGGCTTACGGGGGCGCAGGGGAGGAGATGATGGATACGTGGTGTTTGTTCGGCGACCCTACGAACGTGCTGCGGACGGCGATGCCGGTGGAGTTGTCGCTCGTGCACGACACGGAGGTGCCCCTCGGGGTGGCGGGGTTGGATGTGCAGTGCGAAGTGGAAGGGGCGCTGGTGGCGGCGACGATGGACGGTGCCCTGCTCGGCCGAGGCTGGGTGACGAATGGGCAGTTGGTGCTTGGCTTTGAACAGCCGGTGACCGAACCGGGAACGGTGTTGCTCACGGGCACGGCGTTCAACCACATCCCGTATCAAGCGGAGGTGCAGGTGGTGCCGGCTGAAGGACCGTATGTGGTGGACGAATCGGTGGTGGTTTGGGACGCATCCGGGCCTGTGGCGAACAACGGCAATGGGCTCGCGGAATCGGGGGAGGCGTTGGAGTTGGAGGTGTGGGTGACGAATGTGGGCGTCGACACGGCGTTCAATGTGACGGGGACGCTGGCTTCTTCGGATGCGCTTGTGGCGTCGGTTTCGGCGGACGCGGTGGCGTTTGGGACCCTGGCGCCAGGGGCATCTGCGATGGGCCAAATCCCGTTCCAATCCCTACTCGCCGCCACCGCCTTCACCGACGGCGAGGCGGTGTGGTACGACCTCGCCCTGACTGCTGACGGCGGCGTGTCCTGGAACGCAGGCTTTCCCGTTACCGTCCACGCTCCGGTCTGGTCTTGGAGCGCCTGCACCACCGATGACGGCAACGACGGCTGGCTGCAGCCCGGGGAAACCGCCGCCCTTCAAATCACCCTCACCAACATCGGCAGCGGTGCCGCCCCCGCCACCGTGATCGATGCTGCCGCCTACAGCGGTCCAGTCACCGTGGGGCCGACGTCCACCGATGCCGGAGCCATCGCCCCCGGCGCCTCCGTTGCGGTCGAGGCCAGCCTCACTGTGGACCCCGACGCCCCCACGGGCAGCGAAATCGCCTGGACGTGGCAAGCCTCAGCCGGCCCCTACTTCGGGGAGGCAGCGGCCTGCCTCGCCCCCATCGGACTCCAAGTGGAAGACTGGGAAGTCGCGGGCACCTGGCCGTGGGCCAACCCTTCCACCTCCCCGTGGTTCGAAACCACGTCCACGTCCTACTCCGGCAACACCGCCATGCAAAGCGGCGCCATCGGCGGGAACATGGAAACCGTGCTCTCCCTCGAGGTCAGCCTGAACAACTGGGGGGAAGTCCGGTTTGCCCGCAGCGTATCCAGCGAGTCCGGCTTCGACTACCTCCGGTTCTACGTCGACGGCCAAGAGAAAGCCGCCTGGTCCGGCGAGGTGCCGTGGGCGGAAGTGGGCTACCCGGTCTTTGGCGGCGTCCACACGCTGACCTGGGCCTACGAGAAGGATGAAATCATCGATGGCGGATCCGATGCCGCGTGGGTGGACCAAATCATCCTCCCACCCAACGCCACCGTGGTTTCCGTTACCGAATCCAGCCGCCCCTTTGCTTTCCAAGCCTTCCCGAATCCAGCCACCGAACGCGTCTCCTGCGGCCGAGCAACCGCGCCCTCCCGCGTCACGGTAAGGGATGCGCTGGGCCGGGTAGCATGCGACCACGCGTTCCCCGCAGGTGCGGATCGGGCGTGGTCGGTAGCGGGCTGGTCGCCGGGCGTTTACGTCATCACCTGCGACGGCGCCGTGGCGAAGCTGGTGGTGCGGTGAGGCTTACTTCATGCTCCGGTCGGCCTTGATCTGTTCGTAGGCGGCTTGCACCGCGATGAACTGTTCCTTCGCCGCTTCCTTGTGGGAGGCTCCGAGGTCGCCCACCTTGTCGGGGTGGAACTTGACGGCCAGCCGGCGGAACGCCCGTTTCACTTCTGCGTCCGTCGCATCGGGCGCGATTTCGAGGACCGTGTAAGGGTTGGCTTTGACGCGGTAGAAGTGTTCTTCGATGCTGGCGCGGTCTTTTTCACTGATGCCGAGGTAGCCGGCAATGCGCCGGATGACTTCGATTTCAGACGTGTGGACCTGGCCGTCGGCTTTGGCAATGCCGTAGAGGTACTGGAGCAACAGCAGGCGCTTGGGGTGCTCCATGTGGAACCGGATTTGTTCCGCCACTTCGCGCAGGGCGATGGGGCGTTTCAAAATGTCCCGCAGCAAGGCGGTCAGCTGTTCCGCTTGCGCCCGCCCGAAGTTCTTGACCAAAAACGATTTGACAAAGTCCAACTCCGAGCGCATGACCTTGTCATCGGCCTTCATGACCGCAGCACTCAGCACAAGCAGCGCAGCGGCGAAGTCACCGGGCTGAGCCCGGCGGCTTCGCTCGCCACGTGCGGGGGCTTCCGACGACCCCATCTCCGAAAAGATTTTGCCGAAGGCAAACCCTAAAATGCCACCGATCGGTCCGCCAAAGGCCCAGCCCAAGGCGCCGCCGATCCAAGGACCGTAGTTGCTCATGCGAGCTCTTCGTAGCCGCTCGCGATGAAGGCAGCGAGTTCCTCCCCGTCAAGCAAGCCCTGCGAGAGGCGCGCCAAATCCACCGCGCGCTTGGCAATCTGCTCCGCGTTGTCGCCGTCGCTCAGCAACTTCTGCGCAAGCGGATGGTTCGCGTTGACGGCCACGTCATAGCTGTCCGGCAGGTTGCCAAACATTTGGAACCCGCCACCGCCTACCGCTTGCTGTTCCTTCATCCGCCGCATGAATTCGCTGCGGGTGATGGTGATGGGGGCCGCGGTGGGGGACATGGCCACAAACTTCAGCTTGTAGTTGTCATCCGGGAAGGCTCCCTCGAGGATGGGCTTCAGGGTGTTCTCCTGTTCTTCGTTGAGGCTGCTCGTCGCCGCGTCGTCCTTTTCGATGAGTGAGTCGATGACCTCGGAGTCCACCCGCTTGAATTGCACGTCCGCATATTCTTGTTCGAGCTTCTGGATGACGTGCGCCGCGAGTGGCCCTTCCATCACCAGCACCTTGTACCCGCGTTCGAGGGCGGGTTGCACGAAGCTGTGCTGTGCCTTGGCGTCGGAGGTGTAAGGGAGGACGATCTTGCCGTTTTTGTCCTTCTGCACCTCGCCGATGGCTTCGATGAGTTCCTCGTACGTGTGGCATGCGCCGGTGGTGTCCTTGAAGAGCATGAACTTCTTCGAGCGCTCCATGAATTTGTCATCGGTCAGCTGGCCGTATTCGATGAAGATGCGCAGGTCGTCCCATTGCGCAGCGAAGGACTCGCGGTCCTGCTTGAACATGCTCGCGAGCTTGTCCGCCACCTTCTTGGAGATGTGTCCGGAGATCTTTTTCACGTTGGCATCCTCCTGCAAGTAGGACCGCGACACGTTCAACGGGATGTCGGGGGAGTCGATCACGCCGTGGAGCAACGTGAGGAAGTCGGGGACGATGTTCTCGACGTTGTCGGTGATGAACACCTGGTTCGAGTACAAGTGGATTTTGTCCCGGCGCAATTCCATTTCCTTCTTGAGCTGTGGGAAGTACAAGATCCCCGTCAAGTTGAATGGGTAGTCCACGTTCAGGTGGATGTGGAACAGCGGATCCTCGAAATTCATGGGGTAGAGGTCGCGGTAGAACTCCGCGTAGTCCTCGTCGTTGAGTTCCGACGGCTGGCGGGACCAAAGGGGCGTCGTCTTGTTGATGACGTTGGGCACCTCCACGTTCACTTGCTTGACGTTGTCGTCCTCGTCCTTTTCCCCGCTGGGGTCGTCCTCCTGGATGGTCTTCGTGCCAAACACGATCTCCTCCGGCATGAACTTGCAGTACTTGCTCAGGATGCCAGCGATCCGCTCCTCTTCCAAGAACTCCTTGGAATCTTCAGCGATGTGCAGCACGATGTCCGTGCCCGCCTCCGACCGCTCAGTGGGTTCGAGCGTGAATTCCGGCGAGCCGTCGCAGCTCCACTTCACGGCTTCGCTTCCTTCCCGCTGGCTCAAGGTGATGATGTCCACCCGGGTGCTGACCATGAAGGCCGAGTAAAAGCCCAGCCCGAAGTGGCCGATGATGGCCGTCTTCGCGTCTTCGCCTTGGTATTTGTCCAGGAATTCCGTGGCGCCTGAGAAGGCGATTTGGTTGATGTACTTCTCGACTTCTTCGGCCGTCATGCCGATGCCGCGGTCGCGGATGGTCAGGGTGCCGGCGTCCGCATCGGCGATGACTTCGACTTGTGGATGGCCTTCCACGGCGGGCACTTCGCCGAGTTTGGCCAAGGTCCGGCGCTTTTGGGTGGCGTCTACGGCGTTGGAAACGAGTTCGCGCAAGAAGATCTCATGATCGCTGTAGAGGAACTTCTTGATGATCGGAAAGATGTTTTCCGTCTGTACGTTGATGGTACCTGTTTGCATGGCATTTCGGTTTTGCACCTGCCACTTGGCAAGGACCATGCCCAGGCCAAATCAACTGCCAAACAAGCGACATCCTGTCAGCCCAGGGGACATCTTGTCCGCCCGCCCTTTAGTGCACCAACAAGCGCGCAGTCCGCTCGCCGTGCGTCACGAAGTACACCCCGGCCGGCCAACCACTGACGTCAAACCGGCGTTCCATGCCCACCAACTGCAGCACCTCGCGGCCCTGCGCATCCACCACGCGCGCACCCGGTACCGACACCGTCACCACCCCGCCATCCGCAGGATTCGGGTACAGCGCTACGGGCTCGGCTTCGACGCCTTCGATGCCATTGGTCACCGGCCCGAAGCGGTACACCTGCCCATCGGCCGGCATGCCTGCCAATTGCGTGCCGCCGTAGTACAACGTGTAAAAATCCGTGTACTCCGCGAAATCGGGGGCCGCGGCATCGCCCGTGGCGAGGTAGAACAGCCCCGTGGGATCATCCAAATTCACCCCGCTGAACAGCCCCGAGGTCATGAACCCGTCGGAAAGCAAGTTCACGTCCACGATGGTGTTGGGGCCGAAGTGGAATTCGATGGCGCCGTCCGATTCGTACAGCTTCACCTGCCAATTTGCGGTGGAGGCCGAAACGCCCTCGTCCACTTCGTTGTAGAAGCCCACATTCGTCCACTCGAACGTGAACACGCGCTCAGGCGCAACGCCCGTGGTCGCATATTGCAGGGTGGAGGACAAGCTGTCGTTGGCAATGGCCAAATCCGATACGTCCAACACGAGCGGCCACAAGCCCACATAGGTTCCCTCGCCATCCGGGGCAATCAGCGCGTCCCCGAGGTTGAACGTCGTCAATTCGTTGATGACCGCTCCGTAGACCGGAAAATCGAACCCGATGGGCACCGTCACTTCCGGATCGTCCCAAAGGGGACCTGCTCCAGCATCCACCCCTTCGGCGAGGGGGACATACGGGGCTTCGAACGTGGTGGCTTCGTAGGATTGGGCCGCCGCCGCACCGGCAAGTACGAGGGCGCAAGTGAAGAGGGGAAAACGCATGGGTTAAAAGTTAGGACGTAACAAGGATTTGGCATAAAAACCATCGAGGACTTCAACCACCTCCTCGGGGGTGTCGACCACGTGCAACAAATCGGGATCGTGGTCAGAAATGGTGTGGAACCCATCGAGCAGCGTGCCGCGGATCCAATCCATCAAGCCCGCCCAGAACCCTCTGTCATACAAGATGATCGGCACCGGATCCACCTTTTTCGTCTGCACGAGCGTCAAGGCCTCAAACAGCTCATCGAGGGTTCCGAAGCCCCCGGGCATCACCACGAACCCCTGGCTGTACTTGACGAACATCACCTTCCGTACAAAGAAGTAATCGAAGTCGATGCTCTTGTCCGGGTCGATGTACGGGTTGTTGTGCTGCTCGAATGGGAGTTCAATGTTCAGGCCCACCGAGGTGCCGCCCATGTCGTGGGCGCCACGGTTTCCCGCTTCCATCACCCCGGGCCCGCCGCCGGTGATGACCCCGTAGCCCCGCTCAGCAAGGGCGCGGCCCACGGCGCGCGACGCGTTGTAAACGGGTGAGTCCTCCTTCATCCGCGCACTTCCGTAGATGGAAATGCACGGACCGATGCGCTGCAACGTCTCAAATCCTTGCACAAATTCCCCCATGATCTTGAAGATGGACCATGCGTCGTTTGTCTTCGTCTCGTTCCAGTCGCGCTGCTTAAATACTTTCGCCATGTTGCTTGTTTTCAGGCCAAATCCCAAGTCCCCTTCAAACCAACTCCTCCGCCAGTTCCACCGGTGACTTCCCGGACAAGGCCCGTGCAAGATACGGCGCAGTGCGGCTATCCGACGACTTCGCCACTTTTTCGGGCGTCCCAGCGGCGATGATCTGCCCGCCACCGGCGCCCCCTTCCGGCCCCACATCGATGAGGTGGTCCGCCACCTTGAGCACGTCGAGGTTGTGCTCGATCACCACCACCGTGTTGCCCTGGTCGACCAGCCGCTGGAGCACCGCAATCAACATCCGGATGTCTTGGAAGTGCAGCCCGGTGGTGGGTTCGTCGAGGACGTAAAGGGTCGACCCCGTGCTGACCCGGGCCAACTCCGTGGCCAATTTCACCCGCTGGGCTTCCCCGCCGCTCAGGGTCGGGCTTTGCTGCCCCAAGGTCAGGTACCCCAATCCAACATCCTGCAGCGTCTTCGTGATCCGCGCGATTTTTGGAAAGGCGGAGAAGAATTCCACCGCGTCATCGACTGTCATGGCGAGGACGTCGGCAATGGATTTGCCGCGGTAACGGACCTCCAACGTTTCCCGGTTGTACCGGCGGCCCCCACACGTCTCGCAGGTGACGTGCACATCGGGCAAGAAGTTCATTTCCACGGTGCGCAAGCCCGCGCCCTTGCAATCCTCGCACCGCCCGCCGCTGACGTTGAAACTGAAGCGCCCCGGCTTGTACCCGCGAATGGCCGCCTCGGGCAGGCGGGTGAACAGGGTGCGGATTTCGCTGAAAATGCCGGTGTAGGTGGCCGGATTCGAGCGCGGCGTGCGCCCGATGGGGGTTTGGTCGATGGCGATGACCTTGTCCAAGTGCTCGAGTCCCGTCAGTTTCGCAAACGGCAGGGGCGTCCGTGTCTCTTCGTAGAAGTGGTTGTGCAGGGCGGGATAAAGCGTGTGGTTGATGAGCGTACTCTTCCCACTTCCGGACACGCCGCTGACGCAGGTAAGCGTCCCGAGAGGCAAGGCCAAATCCACTTCCTGCAAGTTGTTGCCCGTGGCCCCCTTCAACCGCAATTTCTTCCCCGAACCCTTGCGCCGCTTCTTCGGTACCTCGATGCGTTCCCGGCCCAGCAAATAGTCCGCCGTCAGCGAACGCCCCTCCAAGTGCTCCCGCGGATCCCCTGCTGCCACCACGCGCCCGCCATGCACCCCAGCCCCGGGCCCGATGTCGATGAGGTGGTCGGAGCTCAACATCATTTCCTCGTCGTGTTCGACCACGATGACGGTGTTGCCCGCATTGCGCAGCGCCTGCAAGCTGCCGATGAGCCGCCGGTTGTCCCGCTGGTGCAACCCGATGCTGGGCTCGTCGAGGATGTACAGCACTTCGGTGAGCTTGCTGCCGATTTGGGTCGCCAAACGGATGCGCTGTGCCTCCCCACCGGACAACGTCCGCGCACTCCGGTCCAGCGACAAGTACCCCAGTCCCACGTCGTTCAAAAAGCCCAACCGCGCCCGGATTTCCTTCAACGGCTCCCGCAAAATGGTCTGCGCCCGCTCCGACAGCCCGCCTTCCACGCCCTCAAACCACGCCTGCAAATCGCCCAGCGACATCGCCGCAAGTTCGCCGATGTGCCGGTCGTTCAGCCGGAACTGCCGGCTGATGGCCTTCAAGCGCGTGCCGCCACAAGTAGGGCAGGTCTGCTTGTGCAAGAACTGGGCGGCCCACCGCTTGAGTGCCTTGGAGGACGTGTGGCCCGCGGCCCGTTCGATGGTCGCCACGATGCCGTCGAAGGCCACGTGTTCGCCCTTCACTCCGGCCCGATCCAGCAGTTTCACCGGTTTCTCAGCGCCGTAGAGGAGCTTCCCCACGAGTTCCTCCCCGAGGTCCTTAAGCGGGGTGCGGAGGGTGTGCCCTTCTGCGGTCACAAGCGCTTCAAGGATGTGCCATGTGCGGTTGGACTTGAGGTCGCCCAGCGGGGCGATCGCGCCTTGCCGAATGCTCTTGCTGTCGTCGGGGATGATGAGGTCGCGGCCCGCTTCCGTAATGGTTCCCAGTCCGTTGCAGGTGGGGCAGGCGCCGTAGGGCGAGTTGAACGAGAACAGGTTGGGCTCGGGGTCGGGGTAGGCCAAACCCGTGGTCGGACACATCAAGTTGCGGCTGAAGTGCCTCATCTCGCTTTCCCCATGAACCAGCACGCCCATCGAGCCCTTGCCCATGCCCAGGGTCGTGCGGATGCTCCGCATGAGGCGCTGCTCGTCATCGAGCCGCACGGCCAGCCGGTCCACCACCAATTCGATGTCGTGGATCTTGTAGCGGTCCACGCGGTACCCGGGTTCCAGTTCTACGAGTTCGCCGTCTACGCGGGCCCGCACGTAGCCCTGCCGCATGACCTGCTCGAAGAGTTCGCGGTAATGGCCTTTGCGGCCGCGGACGAGCGGGGCGAGGAGGAGGATTTTTTGGCCTGCATAGACCTCGAGGAGCTTGCTGCAAATCTGCTCATCGGTGAAGCGCACCATCGGCTCGCCCGTCTCGATGGAGAACGCATCCGCGGCCCGCGCGTAAGCAAGCCGCAAGAAATCGTGCACCTCCGTGATGGTCCCCACCGTCGAACGCGGGTTGCGGGAAATGGTCTTCTGCTCGATGCTGATGACGGGGCTCAACCCCGTGATGCGCTCCACGTTCGGGCGCTCGAGCCCACCGATGAACTGCCTCGCGTAAGCCGAAAAGGTCTCGAGGTACCGGCGTTGGCCTTCCGCGTAAATGGTATCGAACGCGAGGGAGGACTTTCCACTACCGCTCACGCCAGTGATGACGACCAATGCATCCCGCGGAATGGTGACGTCGAGGTTTTGGAGGTTGTGCTCCCGCGCGCCCGTAACCCGGATGTTGGGGTCGTTCGCAGGTGGTGTCGCGTTCATGTTCAAGCAGGTTCTTCCTCCTTAACCGCAGGAAGCGTGCGAATGTTCCAGCCTAAAGCCGCCACGGTGAGGGTGGTGAGCGGGCTGATCCAATTGAACACGCAGTAGGGGAGGTAGGCGAACGTAGAAATGCCGAGGATGCCGCTTTGCGCTACGCCGCAGGTGTTCCACGGAATGAGCACACTGGTCACGGTGCCGGTGTCTTCCAAGGTCCGCGACAGGTTTTCCGGGGCAAGTCCCCGTCCTTCGTAGGCCGATTTGTACATGTTGCCGGGCACCACAATGGCCAGGTACTGGTCGGAGGCGAGCACGTTGAAGGCCAAACACGTTCCCGCTGTCCGCGAAATGAGTCCAAACGTCGTCGAAACCCCGTGGAGCAACGTTTCGGTGATGCGCCGCAACATGCCCGTGGCCTCCATCACCGCTCCGAACACCATGGCAGTCAAGATGAGCCAAACGGTGTTCAACATGCCCGCCATGCCGCCCGCGTTCAACAATTCATCCGCGAGCGCATTCCCCGTCACCACTGCGGTGTCCACCGACATGGCCTGGAACACGGCGCGGTAGGCCGCGCCCCAGCGGGTGGTCGCTCCCCCCGCTTGGCCCAGCTGCCAAACGATGTCGGGCTGAAAAACCAAGGCGGTCAACGCCCCCAACAGCACCCCGATGAACAGGGCAGGCGCCGCGGCCACTTTCCGCGCGATGAGCACGATGACGGCCACCGGTGCGATGAACAAGCCGAGGTGGATGTTGAATGCCCCCTGCACCGCATCCGCAAACCCGCTGCCGATCGCCACTTCACCCGATTCTGCTGCCCCCCCTCCAAAGCCCGCTACCAAGAAAACCACCAAGGCGATCACGATGCTCGGCACCGTGGTGTACACCATGTACCGGATGTGCGTGAACAGGTCCGTGCCGGCCACGGCCGGAGCGATGTTGGTCGTGTCGGACAAGGGCGACATCTTGTCTCCGAAGTAAGCGCCCGAAATGATGGCTCCGGCCACCCAACCCGGGCTCAACCCCAACGCCTGTCCAATGCCCATCAAGGCCACCCCCACCGTCCCAACGGTTCCCCAAGAGGAACCCGTGGCCAGCGAGAGGACGGCGCAGATGATGCACGCCGCGAACAGGAAAATTCCCGGTTCCAGCACCTGCAGTCCGTAGTGGATGAAGGCGGGGATGATGCCCGCAATGAGCCAGGTGCCGGAAAGTGCGCCGATGAGGAGCAGGATGATCATGGCTTCGCTTGTTGAAGCGATGGTGCTGCCGATGCGGTCGGCCATGGTTTTCCACGTCACGCCGTAGGCCATGCCGATGCCTCCGGCCACGAAGGCGGCGATGAGCATCGCGATTTGGTTTGCACCATACGAACTGTCCTCCCCAAACATCGCCACGTCCGCCGCCAGCAGCCCCACGAGGATGACCACGGGAATGAGCGCCCACAGCAGTGGAATACGCTTCACCGCGCCTTTCATCAGGCGTTCGCTTGCAAGTCCTGCTCCGAGGCGCTGCCGGTGGGGTTGAGGGCTGAACGCTCCACGCGCACCTTGCCGCTTTCCAACTCCAACAGCACGTTGGTTTCCTTCACTTCTTTGATGCGCCCGTGGATGCCACCGATGGTAACGACCCAATCGCCGACTTGGATGCTGTCGCGGAATTGCTTGGCTTCCTTCTGACGCTTCATTTGGGGGCGGATCATGAAGAACCACATCACGAGGAACATGCCCCCGAGGACAATGAAGAAGCTGTAATCGCCCTCTCCAGCGGGGGCTTGTGCCAAAACAGTCAAGGTTGAATTCATGCCGTGAAGTTAACTCAATGTCGGGTCATCGGTGGGATGAAGGGGTCGCCTTCTTCGGATGGGGCCAAAATGTGGCCGTCCAGCACAAAATGCACCACCGACGGATCTCCATTCGT
>CBFHPD010000091.1:0-4730 GCA_965657495.1 uncultured Flavobacteriales bacterium | reverse complement strand
CGGCAACTGCGGCGGGGACGGCAGCGCCTGCACCGGGTGCACCGATGAAACCGCCTGCAATTACGACCCGGCTGCCTACGTGGACGATGGCTCGTGCTTCAGCGGTGGCACCACCTACACCCTCAGCTTGTTAACGGACAACTACCCGTCCGAAACCACGTGGGAGGTGGTCGACGAAAATGGTACCGTATGGGTGGATGGCGCCGGGTACACCAACACGCAAACGACCTACACCGAAACGTTCTGCTTGGGGGAGGGCTGTTACACGTTGACGGTCTTCGACAGCTACGGCGACGGGCTCCAATACAACGGCGTCGTGGGCAACTACACGCTGGAGGATGCCTTAGGCAATGTGGTGGCTGAGATGGTCAGCGGAGGTGACTTTGGCAGTGAAGCGTCCCACGACTTTTGCCAAGTCGATGCCGTGGTCAGCGGCTGCACGGAACCGGCCGCTTGCAACTATGACCCGGCGGCCAACGAAGACGACGGCTCCTGCATTGCCGAAACCCTGGTCTACTTGGACGCCGATGGCGACGGGTTTGGATCCGGGCCCGCATTGAGTTCGTGCTCGCACGCGGGCAGCCAATACGTGGGGAACAACGGGGACTGCGACGATGCCAACGGGGCCGCGTATCCAGGTGCAGCAGGGACGGCCGAAGACATCGACAACGACTGCAACGGATCGGTTGAAGGGGACGAGGTCGCGACCAACGCTTGTCCCGGCGACTTGAACGCTGACGGAACGGTGGCCATGTCAGATTTCCTCTTGTTTTTAGGCGACTTCGGCTGCACGACCGCGTGCATCGGCGACTTCAATGGAGACGGCAACACGTCGACGGCCGACATGCTCGTGCTGCTCGGGCTGTTCGGAACTAGTTGCCTTTGACGGGCGATTCGCGCTGCATCACCTTCCGGAAGGGAAGGCGCATTTGGTAGCCCAAATCGCTGCCCCGCTCCGGATCGGTGATGTCCAAGCCGTAGCGCACGGCCCCCACATCCCCGCGGTCGAGGGTTCGAAACAGGCGGTCCCAAATGGACAGGATGTTGCCGTAGTTGCGGTCCGTCCACGGCACTTCGTCGTGGTGGTGGATTTTGTGTAAATCCGGGGTCACAATGACCCCGCTCAGCACGCGCTCGAGTGCCGGAGGGAAGGACATGTTGGCGTGGGTGAGGTACGTGAAGAAAACCGTGATCAATCGGTACACGAGGTAGAATGCGAGGGGGGCACCGATGACCGCCACGGCCAGCAACGCGAAGGCTTCGCGGACCAGGAAATCCAGTGGGTGGTGCCGGGTGCCGGTGGTGACATCCACGTGGGGGTCGCTGTGATGCACCTGGTGCAGCCGCCAGAGCCACGGAACTTGGTGGAGCAGGTAGTGCACGGTGTACTGACCGATCAAATCAAACAGCACCAACGCGACCAACAGCTCGACCCACAGCGGACCTTCCCACAGGTACAACAGCCCAAACTCGTGGACCGTGAGCCAATCGAACAACCCGATGGTCACGGCGCCCACGGCGGAATTGATGGCCATGGTCGTCAACAAAAAGACCCCGTTCACCCGGGCGTGGTGCCACCAATTGGGGCGCTTGCGAACGAGCGGAATGAGCCATTCCAGCAGTCCACCGAAGGACATGCACACCACGATCCACGCCAATTTCTGCCAGGCCGGCATGGCTTCCACCCAATCGAATAACGTTTGCATGCGACCAATTTAACACCGGTCAGGTCAATCTTCCTCGGGGGTGCCGTCGAGGAGTTGGGTGGCCTCGTCTTGGGGCAGCGCTTCGACCGACTTCAGCTTGGAGAGCATCATGCGGGTGCGGGTGCCGATGAGGCGTTCGAGCTCGCCGTGCGCGTCGTGCAGCTTTTTTTGGGCCTTCGTCAACACCTCGCCAAACCGCTTGAATTCCGTTTTCACCGCCCCAAGGACCTCCCACACTTCGCTGCTGCGCTGCTGGATGGCCAAGGTGCGGAAGCCCATTTGCAAGGAGTGGAGGATGGCGGACAAGGTCGTGGGGCCCGTGACCACCACCTTGTGCTCGCGCTGGAGCGCTTCGATGAGGCCCGGCTGGCGGACGACCTCGGCGAACAGCCCTTCCACGGGAAGGAACATGATGGCGAAGTCGGTGGTGTGGGGCGGCGCGAGGTACTTGGCGCTGATGTCCTTCGCAAAGGACTTGACCGTGGCCACGAGGGCTTTGCGGGCGGCGTCTGCCGCCGCCTTGTCGCCCGCATCGAGGGCAAGTTGGAGGCGCTGGTAGTCGGCCTGGGGGAATTTGGCGTCGATGGGGAGTAGCACAGGCTGGCCGCTGGCGTCGCGGCCGGGCATCTTGATGGCGAACTCCACGTGGGCCGAAGAACCGGGTTTGGTGCGTGCATTGACCTCGTATTGGTCCGGGGTCAACAGCTGCTCGAGGAGGTTCGCGAGTTGGACTTCGCCGAGGACGCCGCTCGTTTTTACGTTGCTCAAGACCTTCTTCAAATCGCCCACATCGCCGGCCAAGCCCTGCATTTCGACCAGCCCTTTTTGGACGGCCTCGAGCCGATCACTGACCAACTTGAAGCTGCGGTCGAGCCGTTCGTTCAACGTCTTTTGGAGCTTCTCGTCGACCACTTCCCGCATCTTCTCCAGCTGGGACTCCGTGCGCGCGGCCCAATCACGCTGCCCGGAAATGACCGCGTCCATGCGCTCTTTTTGCAGGTCACTCGAACGATCCAAGCGATCGACCAAGGTGTCCTGCAATTGCTGCATGCGGCGTTCGAGGGTGACCAACCGGTAGAGCAGGAAGGCGGATAGGACGGCGAGGAGGCCTGCGAGGATTTCAATGGACATGGTGGCGTGGATTGTTGCGGGGCAAGGTATATTTTTGGCGGCATGAAATGGATTGCAGCAGTTGTTTTTTGCGTGGCGGCGGCCGGGGTTTGGTCCCAAAACACGCCCATCACCCTTGACATTCAAACCTCCACGCGGTACTACACGGATGGCTCGTCCAAGTCCAGTTCGAAGATGCTCTGGAGCACCGAAGGCGTGGAACCGCAAGGCATCGGATTCCTCGGCAAGCGCATCCGGCCCTACCTCGCCGATGTGCCCGAAGTCCAGCAGAAGTTCGGCACGTTCCGGGCATTGAGCTTGGCTACGACGGCCTCGGGCGTGGCGGCGATTGCCACAATTCCCGTGGCGATGAACCGGGCTGAAGAGTTTCCGGAACTGAAGTGGTACAGCCATTACCGCGCGCCGATTTTGTTCGGTTTGGGGACGTATGCGGCGGGCATCGTGGCGGGCATCGTGTTCAACAACACCATCGACATGCACAACCACCTCGTGGGAGGCGACTCTGACGAGGGATTCGGTTGGGCGCCAGAACTGCGCCCCGCCTCGGAATCTGCGGGATTGGCCTTGGTTTGGGCGTGGTGATCGCGGGGAACGGCTTGCCGGAATCGGCGTTGGCTTTTTTGGAGGATTTGGCAGCCAACAACAACCGCGACTGGTTCCACGAAAACAAGAAGCGCTACGAACGCGAGTTGCGCGATCCGTGGAAGGCTTTTGTGACCGAAGTGCTCGCGGAACTCGAGGCGGTTCACGCCGATTTCAAGGGCATTGCCGCCAAAGATTGCATCTTCCGCATCCACCGCGACACCCGGTTCAGCGCGGACAAGACGCCGTACAAACTGAACGTGGCAGCGGGCATCAGCTCTGGGGGGAAGAAGTCCTCGGAGCCGGGCGTGTACCTGCAGGCCTCGCCGGCCGGCTGGATCGTGGGCGGGGGCGCGTACTGGCTGGAGAAACACGAGTTGCAGGCGGTGCGCGAGGCGATTGCTGCGCAGCCGGATGCGTGGCATGTGCGGGTGAATGGTGGGGAGTTTGGGCGCGTATTTGGCACAATCCTCGGCGACCGCAACAAACGGCTGCCGCCCGATTTCAAGGCCGCTGCCGAGCACATCCCCGACCTCGCGCTCAAGCAATTCTATTACATGAGCGAACGCCCGCTGGGGGAATTGACCAGCCCTGCAGCCCTGGCGGGTGTGATGGAATCGGTGCTAGCAGCGGAACCTGTGCGCCTGTTTTTGCGTAACGCCCTGCATACCGATTGATGCATGCCTGACGCGAAAAAAGTCCTGATCATTGCTTATTACTGGCCGCCTTCGGGGGGAGCGGGGGTGCAGCGTTGGCTCAAACTTTCCAAAGAACTCCGCCGGCTCGGCCACCCCGTGCACGTGCTGACTGTGCGCACCGAGGACGCGCACTACCCGCATTGGGACGACACGCTCCTCCACGACGTGGAACCGGGCATCGACGTGCACCGCACACCGGCCTTCAACCCCATCGCCATTGGAAAACGGCTGCTCGGCGGCCACGCGAACCAGGTGGCTTCTTCGGATTTGAAGGGCAAGCCCAGCCGCCTCGGCGCGTGGGCCATGCGGATCCGTACGCACTTGTTCATCCCGGACCCGCGCAAGGGGTGGAACCGGAGTGCCACCCGGAAAGCGCTGGAAATCATTGCACAAGAAGGCATTGACAACGTCATCACCACCAGCCCACCGCACAGCACCCACCTCATCGGTTTGGCGCTCAAACAGCAGGCCGCTGTGCGCTGGTTTGCAGACTTCCGCGACCCGTGGACCGATGTGTTCTATTACGAGCAGCTCATGCACTCTGCTTGGAGCGCGGCGCGGGATGGGCGGTATGAGCGGGAGGTTATGGTAGCGGCAGACGACCTCATCGTGG
>CBFHPD010000090.1:0-2095 GCA_965657495.1 uncultured Flavobacteriales bacterium | reverse complement strand
CCCCGGTTAATCACTGAAGACGAGTCGATTAGCCTTCACCCCTAGGCCACTGCCGCCATAGAGGCGGGTGACTTCCTCACTCCGATGAATACCCCTTGCGATACGCTCGGAGCAGTACGCTCATGGAAACCCCATTCGTCTGGCATGCATTTCGCGCATAGCTTCGAACGGTGTTGTAAGTCAAGTTCAGCCGTGGGGCTATTTCTTTAAGCGAGTATCCCTTGACGTAAAGCTCCATAACCGCCACTTCTGAAGGGGTCAACTTCAAGGGCTTCCCGTGGTCGACCTCCTCTTTCGAAAGGCAAGCCAAAAGCGCGGGGCATCGATAGTGTTTGATGCTTGCGAAATGCTCGATTGCGTGAATTAAGTGGTGGTCCACGGAGGACTTGAACACGAAGGCGCAGGCGCCTGAATTGAAGGCTCTTTCGACCAGGATTTGGCTTGCAAAACCGCTGTAGACGATGACCGGAATACCGCGCTGGGCAGCCATTTTAATCACCTCCGTCGACTTGATGTGGCGGGAAATGGCCAAATCCGAAATCACCAAATCCACCGGCCCCTCCTCCACCGCCTGGCAGGCCTCCTCCTCGGTGTGGCACACCTCGATTTCGGCATCGGGGTAGGCGGCTTCCACCAGCCGACGCACAAAGGACGTAATGGCCACTTGGTCGTCGACGATGAGGATCTTCATGCCTGCGGAATCCTGATGGTGAGGACGACCTCTGAGTTGCTGGTGGTTGTATCGCTCCCTCCGCCGAGTCGCTGCAACCGCTCCTTCAAGACGAGCTGGCCGATGCCCTGGTGCAACGCGTCTGGGCGGTGGGGGCGGTCGCGGTCTTCGCGGTGGATCTCGACGACAAGGTGGCCGGCTTCGGTTTCAACCATGACGTCAAGGTACTTGGAATCCGAATACCGCCGGGCATTGGACAAGGCTTCTTGAACGATGCGGAAGATTTGCTTTCCCACGAAAGAGTTTACCGCGATGTCCTCGGGGCAGCTTAAGAAAAACTGGGGGGTGCGCCCGACGTACAGCTCTTCCAAGGGTTCGAGGATCTCGGAGAGCAGCAATTCGCCTTCTGCAATGGGCGAGGTGGCGAGGGTGAGTACGTTCAGTTGCCGTTCGAATTCCACGACCACCCGCGACAGTTTGGCTTTGGTCGTGTCGCTCACGTCGGCGAGGGTCATGGCGTCATAGAGTTTGGCCTTCACCACCCCAAACTCATCGTGGACATCCCTCGCCAACTCATCCTTGGACGCTTCATATTCCTCAAACAGGCGCCTGCGCAAGCTCATCCGCTCCTCGATGTGCTTCTTGCGGGCCAAAACAAGCCCCCAAATCAGGATCACGTTCAGGGTCAGAACCGGAAACAGGATCCAGACGAGGTTACCGAATTCGAAATCCATGGGTGGCCAATTTGATAAAAAGGAGGTGGAAAAGCGCCATGGTCGGGAGGTAAAACCACGCTTGAATCGTAATAATTTGAGGATACTCAGCGGTCAGCCTGGCTCCTATCGTGAAAAAGGACTGGTAAGCGAGCAACACCGCAATCAATAGCAGGAGCACTTTGTCGAGCCCCTTCCCTTTCAAGATGGCAGCCCTCCCGATTGCCATCGTTAGGAATGTATACAGCACCTGAGCCAGCAATCGGTGAATGGAATCGCTGACCGCCCAGCTTGCAATCAGCCATGTTAGGGCTATCAAGGCAATTACGCCAACGGACTTTCCCCTAGTTGCAAGCCATGCAGCCGCAATGCCAACAGGGAAGACTTGGTCGTAGACGTCCTCCGTCAGTCGAAAGGTCGCCAAGTCGCCAAATTCAACGATGAAGGAAAATGCCGCGTTGAAAACTGCAGAATAGCCGATGTAATACGCCGCAAACCTTCGGTCCGGTCGCTTTCGGACGCACCGCCAACAAATCAATGCGATGGCAAATGCCGCATAGGATGAAAGCTCAACAAAAAGCAACCAAGAGTCCGACATGAAATCACTTCATTAGTGGGCTTGCCGGTGGACACTTGGGTGGGCACAGACTAGGTTGATTGACAATAAGCCCCGTGACCATGTCAGAGCCGGAACTGTCAGACCCGACGAGAA
>CBFHPD010000089.1:0-10032 GCA_965657495.1 uncultured Flavobacteriales bacterium | reverse complement strand
CTTCGGACGTTCCGGTGGTCGCCCCGTGGAGGGTGAACCGCACGAGGTGGGTGGTGGGGTTAGGGAACGCTTCGAGGAGGGCGCCGGCGCCGGAGGTGGGGGGCACTAAGAGCTCCCGGGCGATGCCGAAGTCGGGAATGCCGTAGCCCATGCTGTCGTTGGGCGCGGTGGCGAGGTGAGCCGACTCGATGATGGCCCACCGGATGTCGGCAGCCGAGGCCTGCGGGGCGGATTGCCACAGGCAGGCCGCGAGGCCGCAGAGGATGGGTGAGGCGAAGGAGGTGCCGTTGCCGGTTTTTACAAGCGTATCGTGGGTGGGGTAGGCGGCACCGAGGCCGAGGGCCATGACTTCGGGCTTGACCCGCCCATCAGCGGAGGGGCCAAATCCGCTGAACGGTGCATGCACGCCTTGCGCGTCCACCGCTCCCACGGCCAGGATGCCCCGGGCATCGGCCGGTGTGGTGATGCGGTGCCACGCGCTCGCTCCGCTGTTGCCCGCGCTCGTCACGCACAGGATGCCCTTCTCGGCGGCGGCTGACATGCCGCGGGCGATGTGGGTGGTTTGGCCATCCAAATCGTCCCACGTGTGGTCCATCTCTGGATGGTCAAACAGCGAATACCCAAGGCTCGTGTTCATCAAATCCACGCCCAAACTGTCCGCATGCTCCGCCGCCCGCACCCAATAATCCTCCTCGATCAAGTTCTCGCTGTACGCATCCTCCGTCCTGTAAAGCACGTAGGTCGCGTCCGGGGCGGTGCCGATCAAGCTGTCGGGCCACCACCCGGCCATGGTGCCGAGTACGCTCGTGCCGTGCCGGTGGTGGGCGAACAGCCCCCCTTGCGACCGCATGGCATCGATGCCGCGTACCAGCCGCCCCTCGTCGAACATCCGTTCGAAAACGGGCAGCCGATCGGTCGCATCAAACCCCGCGTCCAGCACCGCAATCCAAAGCCCTTCCCCCCGGAACCCCAGCCCGTGCAACGCCTGCCCGTTCAATTGATCCAACGCCACCCAACCCTTGCCATACGCGCCCGCCTCCACGGGCACTGAAGCACGCGGCTGCACCGCCACCGACGGCCGGTCATCGCCCTGCCAAGCCGCCACCCGGCGCACCTCGCTCACAAAAGGCAGCGCGCTGAGCGCCTCCGTCGACACCGTTGAATCCGCCGCCCGCACCGTCACCGCATTCAGCCACTTGCTCGCGAGCACCACCTCGAACCCGTCCACGGCTTCCACGGCTTCCACATAGGCCGGGGCCACCGGCAAATCCGAAGCGTCCACGTCGATGCCTTGCCGCTCGCGCCGATCCAGCGACCGCGCACTCAGGAAGGCCTCCGGGGCCTCCAGCGAATAGGGGTAATCGGCCGCGCCGAGTTTGTCGGTGAAGGCCACCCAGTAGCGCAGGGGTGCGGTTTGGCCCCACACCCATCCGCTGCTCCAACACAGCAGCGCGACGACCGCCAGCCCCCTCATTCCTCCACCAAGTTCCCGTGGTCATACACCTCCTGCTTCACCAGCCGCCCCTCCAAGTTGTAGGTCAACACCACGCCGTGCAACTCGCCTTGGAAGTAGCTGCCTTCCCGCGCGAGGAATTGGCCTTGGACCTCTCGCCGGCTTTCCGCCTCACCGGTGCGCGGATCCTGTTGTTCCACCACCACCCATTCGCCGTTGTCGTGCCATTCCTTGAATTCCCCGTGGCGCTTGCCGTTTTCCCAATGCACTTCGAGTTGGGGACGATCATCATCGAAAAAGGCCGCCTGCAACCCGTTTTCAAAGCGCTCCATCACCACTTCGCCGTCCTCGAATTTGCGCACCACGTGCACGGTGCGATCGGGGTTGTAAAAGACCCAGGCGCCGATGGGTTGGCCGTAGCCGTGGCGGCCGACAATGAGGTTGCGCCCGAGGTCGTCGTTCACTTCGTAATCGCCGTGGAATTGCCCGCTGGCGTATCCGATGCGGTTCAAGGCCTTGCCGCGCTCGTTGTACGTGGCCCAAACCCCGTCCTTCTCCCCCTGCACGTAACTCCCTTTTTCCACCACTTTGCCGTTCCCGTCGTACGCGGCATAATCGCCGTCCAACACCCCGTCGTTCCAATGCTCTTCGATGCGCAGGGTGCTCTTGGCGTCGTAATAGGACCAGTGGTCGTGCTTCACGCGCACGGGCTCCCCGTTTTCGTCGAGGACTTCGCTGGTGATGTAGCCGCCTTCTGCGCGGATGCTGCCGTCGGGCCGGAGGTGCGTGGCGTGCATGAACCGCGGGTTGTCGAGGTGCTCGATGCGCGACATGACCTCGCCGGTTTCGTAGTAAAATTGGAAGGTGCCGATGGGGGTGCCGTGGTCGAATTGGCCTTCGTAATACAGCGTGCCATCGGGCCAAACCCGGATCCACTCCCCGTGGCGATCCCCGTTCCCATCGAGCACATTGTAGTCGACCCCCGCCTCGCCCTCGGGCCACCGCGCCATCGCCGCCGCGTCCGGCTGCGCCCAACTCCCCCCCACACCGATCGCCAAGCCCGCAACAAGGGCACTCGCGAATTGAAATCCAGTTCTACGCATGGGACGAAATTAAGGGATGCTCGGCAGGTTAAAGGGTCGCAAGGGCACGTTATCAACGCGGTTTTGTCCTTTTTTATGCACATGGCCCACCTGAATCCCCCTCCCGTCCCCGTGCCGTGTCGTAGTTTTGCAGCGCAATTCTGAACACTTAACTCAACTCCATGAAAGTTACCGTAGTAGGCGCTGGAAATGTGGGGGCCACGTGTGCCAATGTGTTGGCCACGCGCGAGGTCGCCAATGAAGTCGTATTGTTGGACATCAAGGACGGCTTCGCTGAAGGCAAGGCGTTGGACATTTGGGAAACCGCTCCCATCAACCTCTATGACACCCGCACGGTCGGGGTGACGAACGACTACACCCGCACGGCCGGTTCGGACGTGGTGGTCATTACAAGCGGATTGCCCCGGAAGCCCGGCATGAGCCGCGACGATTTGATCGCGACCAACGCGGGCATCGTCCGCAGCGTCACGGAACAAATCATGGAGCACAGCCCCGAGGCCATCATCGTGGTGGTGTCGAACCCGCTCGACGTGATGACCTACTGCGCTTACCTCTCAGCGGGCATCGATTCGAAGCGCGTGGTGGGCATGGCCGGCATCCTCGACACCGCCCGTTACCGCGCCTTCCTCGCAGAAGCGTTGGACGTCAGCCCGAAGGACATCCAAGCGGTGCTCATGGGCGGCCACGGCGACACGATGGTGCCGCTCCCGCGCTACACCACGGTCGGCGGCATCCCCGTGACGGAGCTCATCGGCAAGGAAGAGTTGGATGCCATCATCGCCCGCACCCAGAAAGGCGGTGGCGAGATCGTCAACTTGCTCGGCACGTCTGCGTGGTACGCGCCCGGCGCGGCGGCAGCCCAAATGGTCGAAGCCATTGTGCGCGACCAAAAGCGCATCTTCCCTGCATGTGTTTGGTTGACCGGTGAATACGGCATCAAGGACCTCTACATCGGTGCGCCAGTGAAGTTGGGCAAGAACGGGGTGGAAGAGATCATCGAGCTCGACCTCAACGACGACGAAAAGGCATTGCTCGCACAGAGTGAGGAGGCCGTGCGTTCTGTGGCCGACGTCCTCGACCGCATGAACGCCGAGAAGGCATAATCAACGCTGGACGAACCAGCGGAAGGAAACGGGAGTCGACCAGTCGGCTCCCGTTTTTGTTTGCGGCACAAACCGCACCACGTACGCGCCCGGCCCCACTGCTGGCATCGCAATCCGGTTCCACCCGGCTGCAACCGACCAGCGGGCGACGCAGCGGCCGCCCACGTCCAGAACGTCCACTTTCCCGGCCGGCCCGGTGCCGTGCAAGGGGTGGAGGGCAGCGTCCGCACCGGGATTCGGGTACAGGGCCAGGGCAGGGGAGGAGGGCACCGCTGCCGGCACGCCCATGGGGCCGCTGGCATACAGGCGCACGCCTCCGTTTTGGATGCCGATGAGCATTTCGGGCAAGCCGTCCCCGTTCAAATCCCCCAACGCCGGCGCCGCCCGTAGCCCGGGTGCGAACCCGCCGGCCGCGTTGTCCACCTCGTTCAAGGCCGCGTCCCAGTTCGCCGGATCCACCACCCCGAAGTACTGCACGCGCCCCGTCTCGTTGCCCACATACACGTGGAGCTCCCCCCCGACAGTGACCAAAGCCGGCACGCTGTACCCGTTGATGCCGAGCTGGTTGTCCACTTGGATGCCCGCCCAGTCGCCTTGCGCGCACCACCCCTCGGCGCACCCCAAAAACACCTTGAGCGTCCCGTTCTTATGGCCCACCACCAGGTCGAGCGCTCCATCCGCGTTGAGGTCCACGAGTTGCGGGGCGGCGAACTGCCCGACGTCGATGGCTTGCCCGTCGGCATCCACCACCGCCAAGGCTGCGAGCTCGAACTCCGGCCAAACGCCCGCCCCCGCGGTGTTGTCGTAACGGTGGAGCACGCCCAGTTCGTCGCCCACGATGAGGTCCTCGTCCCCGTCCCCGTCGAGGTCCCCGAAGGCGGGGTACGCACTCTCGATGCCGTTGAGGCCGAAGCCGATGGCGCTCTCGGTCATGCGGGTGAGGACCGGCGCGTCCGGGGTTCCGGTGTTGCGAAATAGCGCGAGCGCGGTCGGGGTTTGGGCCACGCCTTCATACCGTTCCTTGTTCGCCAAGGCCAAATCCAACACCCCGTCCCCATCCAAGTCCACCAACACCGGCGCCGCGCCCCGCCCCACATCCAGCATGTCCTCCTGCACAAACCGGTCCGTCACCCACTCCCAAACCGGCGCCTCCGCCGTCCCCGCATTCCGCCACACGTGCACGCACGCGTCGTCGTCCGTCTCGATGTGCGTGTTGGGCGACACGACGAGGTCCGTCACCCCGTCCGCGTCCACATCCCATGGATAAGCGGCCGGAAACCGGTCGAGCGACAGCGTGTCCTCGCTTCCTGCATGCGGCAAAAGCGACGGGAAGTGCATGTCCACGAAAGCTGTCGAGTCCTGCCCGTCCTCCGCATCCTCGAGCACGAGGGCAGCGAGGTGGGGATACGACACGTCCCCGACCAGCAAGTCCGGAAGCGCGGTTTCGTCCTCCAGCGGCATCAGCGTCACCGTGCCGCCGGCGTGCCGGTATCCGCCGCTCGCGGTGCCCTGGGCTTCCGTGGTGCGCGGATCCACGACGTTGAAGCTGCACGAGTGGTCGTCGCCGATGAAGACCGTGTTGTCCTCGAATCCCTCGTTCCACATGCCGTAACAGCGGTTGGTGCACGTGAAGTCAAGGCCGCAGGGGGTTTGGCCCGTGAAGGCATACAAGGTGGAGCTCGTCTCGGTGAAGGTCACGATGTCCAGGGCGCCGTCGCCGTTGAAGTCGCCGATGGCGGGTTTGTCGATCGTCAAGCAGAGCACCGACAAGGACTCGTCCCCGCCACCGAAGTTCCAGTCGGCCATCAACGGTTGGGCCACCAGTTCAAAGGCGGGCGTTCCTGCCGTGGCCGGCGTCATCACATTCCGGTAGACGTGCACCGCGTTTTGGAATCCGGTGAACAGATCCGCCTTCCCATCGCAATCGTAATCGCGCAGCAGCACCCAATGCTGCAGCCCTTCCGGCCACCCCGCCTCCCAGTCCAACCGCTCGACCAAGCTCCCGTCCGCCCGCCGCTCGAAGACCAACACCCGCTCGCCATCCCGGTCGAACGCGAACAAATCCTCGTCCCCGTCGAGGTCCATGTCGATGCCGGACCACTGCGGCGCCGTCAGCCCCCCCGCAAACGGGTGCAGCAACGTGGCGCCCTCCACCTCCACGCTGGGACCGGCCGAGGGCGTCCACGTGAACGGCGATTGCGCCGAGGAAAATGCGGGCAGCAGCAAGGCCGCAAGGGCCATGGAATGGGGCAGGCGGGTCATGGGAATCAATTTCATCCGAAAGATGGGGAAATCCCGTGGATAAGGAGCGCGCTCGGTCAGGAAGATTCGCGAAAGAGCCGGTTACCTTTGCTTGCATGACGCAACGAAATGAGCGGTTTTGGCCGGCACTTGGTGCGGTGTGGGTGGCTATGGGAATCGCGGTGGGCGCGGTGGGCGTGCACATCTTGGAGGCCCGCGGCCTGGCGGAGGGGGCGGAGCGCTGGGCGCTGGCAGGGCGTTATGCCGCGGGGATGGGCGTGGGGCTGGTGGCGCTTTCGGCGTTGCGCGCGGCGGGGCCGTTGCGCGGGGGCGTGTGGCCGGAGCGGCTGATGAATTTGGGCTTGCTGGGCTTTGCGGGCGGGTTGCTCGTGAAGGGCGTGGTGCCCGATTCGCCGTTGGGCGCGATCATTCCGTACGGGGGCACTTTGTTGATCGTGGCTTGGATTTGGGCCGCGGGCCAAATCCTGTCCGCCCCCACACGACCGCACACCTGACCTTCGTACCTTTGTATCGGGAAATGCAATGAACAGTTCTCTATGAAACATGTTGGAAACACACCGTTCGAGCCCTCCTTGGAGGCCATCGGACTGGAAGGCGTGGCACGCGCCCACTGGAACCTTCCACCGGCCAAATTGGTCGTGCAAACCCTCCTTCGCGGTGAAGGAGTCCTCACCAACACCGGCGCCATCGCGGTCGACACCGGCACCTTCACGGGCCGGTCGCCCAAAGACCGCTTCATCGTCGATGACGCGGCGACCCATCGCGAGGTCGATTGGGGGGCCATCAACCAACCCCTCAGCCCCGAGCACTTTGCCCAACTCCACGCCGACATGGTCGCGTTTTTGGAGGGCAAGACGGTGTTCGTGCGCGATGCAGCGGTGGGCGCCGATGAAGCGACCCAGTTGCGGGTACGAGTCGTGACCGAGAAGTCGTGGGCCAACCTGTTCGTGAGCAACATGTTTGTGCGGCTCGAAGAACGCGAGGTGCTGGTGCCCGAATTGGACTGGCACATCATCTGCGCGCCCAGTTTCGAGGCGGATCCCGAGCGCCACGGCGTGCGGCAGGCCAACGTGAGCGCCATCGACTTCACGCGCAAAACCATACTCATCGCGGGTTCTGCCTACACGGGCGAGATCAAGAAAGGGATGTTCTCCGTCATGAACTTCGTGTTGCCCACGGTGCACAGCGTGTTCCCGATGCACTGTTCGGCGAACCAAGACGCCGACGGCAATGCTGCGGTGTTCTTCGGGTTGTCCGGCACGGGCAAGACCACCTTGAGCAGTGATCCAGATCGGTTCCTCATCGGCGATGACGAGCACGGCTGGGGCGACAACGGCGTCTTCAACATGGAAGGCGGGTGCTACGCAAAGACCATCGACCTGAGTCCGGAGAAGGAGCCGCAGATCCACCAAGCCATTCAATTCGGCGCGATGCTCGAAAACATCGGGTTCGAGGCGGATGACGTGACGCCGAATTATGCGGATGCGGATCGGACCGAGAACACGCGCGTTTCGTACCCCATCGACCACATTCCCGGGGCGGTGCCGAGCGGCCAGGGCAACCACCCGAAGGACGTGTTCTTCCTCACCTGCGATGCCTTCGGCGTGTTGCCGCCCATCAGCCGGCTCGACAAGGGGCAAGCGATGTACCACTTCTTGAGCGGGTACACCGCGAAGGTGGCGGGCACGGAGGTCGGCATCACCGAACCCACGGCCACGTTCAGTGCGTGCTTCGGGGCGCCGTTCATGCCGCTGCACCCGACGCGGTATGCGGAAATGCTGGGCGAGCGGATGGAGGCGCACGAGGTGCGGATTTGGCTCGTCAACACCGGCTGGTCCGGCGGCGGTTACGGCGTGGGCTCCCGCATGAAGTTGAAGTACACCCGGGCGATGATCGGGGCCGCGATGCGCGGGGAGCTCGACGGGGTCGAACAGCACACAGACAGCACCTTCGGATTGCAGTTTCCGAAGGCGTGTCCCGGGGTGCCGAGCGAGTTGATGAACCCGCGCGATGCCTGGGCGGACAAGGCGGCGTACGATGCCGCAGCGGCGCACCTCGCCGGGTTGTTCGCGAATAACTTCAAGCCGTTCGAAGAAATGGCCTCGGCGGCCATCCTTGAAGCGGCGCCGGCGGTGTAAGCCGTGTGCGACGAAATGCAGTGGGGCGGGCCGGATTCGGTCCGCCCCGCTTATTTTCGCGCCATGCGGTTTTTCTACGCCCCCGAGATCGGCGAGCCCGTCCACGCGCTCGATGCGGACGAGACCCGCCACGTGGTGAAGGTCTTGCGCGCCCGCGAGGGGGACGCGTGCGGCCTGACAGACGGGCAGGGCCGCTTGTACAAGGGCATCATCGGCCAAATCGACAAGCGCACCTGCCTCATCCAAACCGCCCTTCTCCGCACCGATCCGCCCGCCGCCCGGCCGCTCCACCTCGTGGTGGCGCCGACGAAGGCCACGGACCGGTTCGAGTGGATGTTGGAGAAGGCCATGGAGTTGGGGGTGCAGGGGATTTGGCCCGTCATCACCGAGCGCTCAGAGCGCACGCGGGAAAAGCCCGACCGCTGGATGCGCATCCTCGTGGCCGCGCTCAAGCAGAGCCAGCAAACGTGGCTGCCGACGCTCCAGCCGCTCATGCCGCTCGACGAAGCCTTGACGGCCCTCAGCGACCTGCCCGGCTTCCTGGCCCACTGCCTCCCCGCGCGGTCTGAAGCCGGCAAGCCGCACCTCCTGCGCGCTGCAGCGGACACGCCAGCTGGGGCCTGGGTCGCCATCGGCCCTGAAGGCGATTTCACCCCCGCCGAAATCGACGCCGCCCTCGCCCGCGGCGCCCGCGAAGTCCATCTCGGCGACAACCGGCTCCGCACGGAAACCGCAGCCATCGCCGCCGTCCACAGCTTCCACCTCGCCGCTCAGCCCTGAGCAACCGGCGGCTCCGGCATCGGCCGCCAATGCGTCACGTCCTTGAAAAAATGGTTGCTGTTCCCTTCCCCGCTCCAAAAGTGCACCCCGTGCTTGGCGGCCTTCTCGGCATTCCCCGCGTAAAAGTCCTTGCAAAACCTGAGGACCAGCACCTCCCGCTCCTCAAATTCCAAGTCCTTCCCCGGCAAAAATACCCGGTTCCCCGGCACATAGGCCAGCACCCGCTGGTCGTCCTCGGGCAAGGCGTCGCCCACCGCCGTCCAGCCCGCGCCCATCACGCCCCCTTGAATTCTGGCTGCCGCTTTTCGAGGAAAGCCGCCACCCCCTCCGCGTAGTCCGCCGTCTCGGACGCCTCGATTTGCAGGTCGCGCTCCGTGGTCAAATGGCCCGACAGGCCCGCTTCCCACCCCGCGTTGAACGCCTTTTTCGTCAGCCCCAGCCCCCGGGTCGGCATCGCCGCGAGCTGCCCCGCGAGCCCGGCCACAAACCCTTCGAACTCCTCCACCGCCACGGCCTTGTAGATCATCCCCATCGCCTCGGCCTCCTGCGCCTCGACAGGCTTGCCGAGGAAGGCGAGGGCCGTGGCGCGCTGCTGCCCGATGAGCCGGGGCAGCATCCACGTTCCGCCGCTGTCCGGGATGAGCCCGATCTTCGAGAAGGCCTGGATGAACTTCACGCCGTGCGCCGCCACCGTCAGGTCGCAAGCGAGCGCGATGTTCGCTCCGGCCCCTGCCGCCACGCCTTGCACCGCCGCGATGACCGGCTTCTCCATGCCGCGGATCCGCCGCACGCTCTCGTTGTACGTCTCTTCGACGATGACGCGGAAGTCGGGCGCATCGGGCGCGGTCACTTCCTTGAGGTCTTGGCCCGCGCAAAAGGCCCGCCCGGCGCCTGTGATGACCACGCACCGCACCCCGGGGTCGGCGGCCGCGTCGTCGAGGGCGGCTTGGAACGCCTTGCCCATGTGGCGGTCGAAGCTGTTGAACACGTCCGGCCGGTTGAGCACGAGGGTGCGCACCGCGCCGTCTTGTTGGATGAGGATGGAATCGGCCATCTTAATCGTGTTGAATGTGAAGGAGTTGACGGAAAGCCCCGCTTTGGACCACGTACATCCCGGGGGCCAAATCCGGCAGCATCCACAGCCCGGCACCCCCGCGCGTCGCCGCCACGACCCGTCCGTTCAAATCCAGCAA
>CBFHPD010000088.1:0-2287 GCA_965657495.1 uncultured Flavobacteriales bacterium | reverse complement strand
CCAACGCACCACGGACGGGCGGTTGACCTACCTCTCCTACGATGTGGACAACACCCTCGGCGTGGAATGGGGCGGAGATTGGGTCGTGCGTGACGTGTACAATTACACCACCGAGAACCGGCCGTTGTACACCCGGCTGATGCAGGTTCCCTTGTACCGCGAACTGTACACGTGGCACCTGCGCGACCTGATTTCGAGCACGTTTGACGCCGATGTGTTCGAGGCGCGCGGGGCGGCGTGGCAAGTGGCGGCCGAAGTGGCGGCTGAAGAAGACGGGTATTACCCCCTGGATTACGGGTTCGCGGATGCGGACTTTACCGCGGCGTTGCTGGAGAATTATGGGCAGCACATTCCGTATGGCATCGTGCCGTTTGTGGGGGGACGAAGCGCTGCGGCGTTGCTGCAGATGGATCCGCCTGCTCCGCATCCCGGGTGGGTGATGGCGTGGGCGAAAGGGCCGGCTGTCGGAGGGCAGTTGGTGGTGGAAGCGGTGGTGGAGGGAGCGGTCCAAAACCTGACCGCAGCCATCAGTTGGGACGGGGGAGCGGCCCAATCTTGGCCCCTCTCCGACGACGACGGGGACGGGCTGTACACAGCCACGGTGGACGTGGTCGGAACGGACCACGCCGAAGTGCAGGTGACCGCCACCTTTGCGGATGGGGGGCAGCGCGTTTCGCCGTGCACGCCCCAGTGGGTGTGGACCTCCCCCCTGCCGTCTGGGTTCCGGCTGAATGAAGTGATGGCGCTGAACAATGGCTTCGTGCTGGATGAATGGGGCGGAGCGGCGGACTGGGCCGAGGTGACGCTGGTCGGAGACGGGCCGGCGAACGTGAACGGCTTGTTCTTGACGAACCGGCGGATGGAACCGGAGCGGTGGAGGTTGCCCAACGTGACCATGGAGCCGGGGGATCATTTGGTGCTTTGGTGCGATGACGATCCGGAGGAGGGGCCGCTCCACGCGAATTTCAACATCGATGCCGAGGGGGAAACGCTGTACTTGATGGCCATGGATGCAGGGGCGCCCCGGGTGGTGGATGCGGTCACGTGGCCGGCCTTGCCGCCCAATGTCAGCTGGGGGCGGGTGCCCGACGGCGAAGGGCCCTGGACCGCTTGTTCGGTGGGCGGGGAGGTGCCGCCGACCCCCGATGCGGCCAATGCGGCGGCGAATGCGGTGGGCGAACTGAGCGGAGCTGGGTTGCTGTATCCGAATCCGGTGCCGGCGGGGGGCGTTTGCCACGTGCCGGGCGCGCGGGGTGGGCGGGTCCTCGATGCCGCTGGGCGGGAAGTCCAGACGTTCGAGGGGGCGCAGTGGGCACGCGGAGAATTGGCCGCAGGCCGGTACGTGGTCGAATGGCGGGGGGAGCATGGGGAGGTGGTGCGAACGGATTGTGTGTTGCAATGATTTGGCCTGATAACGAATGAAACCAATGAAAACCAACCAATTGAAAGCGATGAACTGGAAATCCCTGCGCGCGCTGATGGCCCTGTGCGGCTTCGCCCTGATCCACCTTCAGGGCATCGGCCAAATCGTTTGGACCGAACCCGCGTTCCCGACCCAAGACGACCAAGTCACCTTGTATTATGACGCGAACCTCGGCACCGGCCAACTCGTCGGCGTCATTCCCGTCTACATCCACACCGGCGTCATCACGTCGGCGAGCACCGGGCCGAGCGATTGGCAGCACGTGCAAACCTCGTGGGGCGTAGCCGATCCGGTGGCGGTCATGAACCCGGAAGGCAACGGCGTCCACAGCTTTGACTTCGGGGGGCAAACCCTGGCCGAGTTCTACGGCCCCAACGCGGGCGAACAAATCGAGTCGCTTGCCATGGTCTTCCGGAACGTGACCGGCAGCTTGGAAGGCAAGAACGCCGATGGTTCGGACATCTTCTACGCCATCAGCGACGGTTCGTTCACGGCCTCGTTGCTGACGCCGGAGGGCGGGACGGCTTTGCTCAACGCAGGCGAGGCGTTGGAGGTGCAGGGCCTGGCCTCAGAACCCGCGTCACTGAGCCTGACCGTCGATGGCACCGAAGTCGCGGCGAGCGACGGCACGAGCATTGCCTACACTTTCGAAGCCACCGAAAGCGGCTCCTACGCGCTCGCGCTTGAGGCGGTCAACGGCGCAGGCGCGACTGCAACGGCCCAAGCCACGGTGCACGTCATGCCTGAAACGCCCCCCTCCGCCCCCGCCCCTGCAGGCAGTGTGGACGGCATCACGTACTTGAGCGACACGTCCGCAAGGCTGCAATTGTACGCACCGTACAAGGAGTTCGTGTTCGTGGTGGG
>CBFHPD010000087.1:0-4313 GCA_965657495.1 uncultured Flavobacteriales bacterium | reverse complement strand
CCGCTGAGGTAGCGGCCGTCGCGGAGGGTGGCGGAGGTGCGCACGCGGCAGAACACGCTGGCGCTTTGGGTGGCGGGGTCCACGTTGTTGGCGATGCGGACCACTTCGCCGGTGGCGACGGTGGTGCCGGATTCTTCTTGGAAGGCGACGCTATCGCCGGCGGCGAGGTACTCGAGGTAGCGCGCGTGCACGGCTGATTTGACCTCGAAGACGCCTTCGCCCACGAAGGTGCCGAGGGGTTGGCCAGCCCGGACGAGCGCGCCGGGGCGCACCGTGGTGGAAGTGAGGGTGCCGGTGAAGGGTGCCCGGATTTCGTACTTCGCGAGGCGCTCTTCGGCCGCGCGGATATTGTGGTAGGCGCTCAGGATGCCGCGGTTAGCGAGGAAGAGCCGTTCGCGGTCGCTGCTGAATTCCGGCATGGGAGCGAGCGTTTCGTCCACGCGGAAGGCCGTGACGTAGGCCTGCCAAGCGGGCCACGCCTCGCCGTAGTCGAGCCGCAGGTCGGCGAGGCTCGAGCTCAGGAGCTGGAGGAGCTGGGCGCGTTGGGCGACCAAGCTCGCCCGGGGCTCGCTGTCATCGAGGCGGAGCATGACCTCGCCTTCGCGGAAGCGGGTGCCTTCGCGGAACTCCTTGCCTCCGCGGGCGAGGACGCCGTTGACTTCTGCAAACACGTCCATGCGGTTGAGGGCGTCCACGCGGCCCTCGATGGGCGTGACGGGCTGCACCTCACCCGGGGTGAAGGCGAGGGCCTTGACGGGCCGGGGCTGGACCGGGCGGGAAGAAACGGGGAGCTCGGGTTTCATCCCGATCAAGGTTTTAGCCACCATCAAGCCTACGGCGAGGATGGCGAGGCCTGCGACAAAGCGCAGCAGGCTTTTCAAAAATGGAGACATGCGCGCAAAGTTCGTGACAAATTCATGACAAAGCCCCGGGTCATTGCGGCAAAATCACCTGTCCCGGCGTCAGGCGTCCGACGAAGAAATGCCCCAACGCCTCACCCGACCAATGGCTCGGCGGATTGCCCGGCACCCCATTCGGCCCGAAAGCCCCGAGGATGCTGCTCAGCGCGAGCCAGTAATCGTAGGTGTCGTCGCTCACCGTCCACACCCAAATTTCGACCACCTCCCCCGGATTGAACAGCCGCTGGCTCCAGCCGAGCGGAATCTCAGTGGGCTCGCCGGGCGTGGTTTTCAGCCCTTGCAAAATGTCGCTCTGCAGCTCGCCGTCGACGAGGAATTCGACGAATACGTTGCGCGGTTCCTCGGTCGCGGGGAAGTAGATGTAAACCTCGTACTGCGGGCCTTCGAGGCTGTCTTGCGGGGGGCCAAACGGAAACCCTTCAAACTCCCGAACGATCGCCGAATCCAAGGCCAGCGAGTCGGGAACGTCGTTGAACGCCACGTACTCGAGCCCATTGCGGACGACCCTCAGCCCCACGGTGTCGCCGTTGGCGGGGGCGCCTTCGACGGTGCCGAGGTAGAGTTCGCCGACGGGTGAAATGGCGGTGGTGCTCCCGTCCGGAGCGATGAACTCGACCGCCGCCGAGGTTTCGAGGGCCGGCACCGTGGGGCTGTAGAAGTCCACCGATTCGTTGACGGTTCCCACGACCTGATCGGTGGTGGCGTTGTACCGGAAGGAAAAGACGGGCAGGGTTTGGTTTTCATCCAACTCCAAGTCAATCACCTGCTCGCAACCGGTCAGCGCCACGAGCGCCGCCGCGAGCGCGAAAGCCGCCTGCTTAAAATTTGAAGTCATAGCTGATCGATGGAATGAAACGGAACAAAGCGAAGGACACCGCTTGCGTTTGCGTGGGGTCTTCCTCGTTGGGTTCGAAGTTGATGAGGTAGGTGTTTTGGCGGCCGTACGCGTTGTAACACGAGAACGTCCATTCGCCGCCGCGGAAGGCTTGCCAGTCCGTTTTGCCACCGCCGGAGCGGGTCACGCCGTCCTTGCTCTTGAGCGTGACGCCGAGGTCGAGGCGGTGGTAATGCGGGAAGCGGCCCTGGTTGCGGCGGGAGTACTGGGGCACGAGCTGGTCTTCGTAGAGGTACCAACCCGTGGGGAAGGTGGCGGGATCGCCGGTGTGGTAGACCCAGTTCGCCGAAGCGGAGACGCGCGGGCTGAGTTGCCACATCGCCACGAGGCTGAAGTCGTGGATGCGGTCGCTGGCCGCCGGGAAGGCCTGGCCTTCGTCGATGGCGTCGAAGGTTCGGAACGAACGGCTCAGGGTGTAGCTGATCCAGCCGGTGAAGTCGCCGCGCTCCTTGCGGATGAGCCACTCCGTGCCGTAGGCCTCGCCATCGCCCACGACGAGCTCGGTTTCCAAGGTCGTCGGAGCGAACACGTCGGCCCCCACCTTGAACTCGAGCAGGTCGTACATGCGCTTGTAGTATGCCTCGACCCCGAGGGACCACATGCCGTCCTCGGTGGAGGTGGACCAGCCGGCGGCGAACTGGTCGGCCACGAGCGGGGCGACGTTGTTCGAAACGGGGAGCCAGAGGTCGGTGGGGTTGCCGGCGGCTGAACTCGAGACGAGGTGCAGGAATTGGCGGTTGCGTTCGGCCGAGAGTTTGAGGCCGTGCCGTTTGCCGAGCGCGCCTTGGACGGACAGGCGGGGTTCGAGGCCGCCCGTGAAGTGGGAGGCGTCGGAAGCATCGCCGGGGTCACCGACGAGGGCGCCCTCGCTGTTGAGCGTGTAGAGCGGGCCGCGGACCAGGTCGAAGCCGGCCCAGCGCAGGCCCCCGACCGCCTTCCAGCGGGGGGCAAAGGCCCACTCGTCCTCGAGGTAGAGCGCCGTTTCCCAGCCCACCCGCTTGGGCGCCGGCTCGGTTTCGATGCTGACCTCGTCGGAGAACGTGTGTTGGATCCACTGCCCGCCGAACCGCACCGTGTGGCTGGGGTGGGCGTACCAGGTGAAATCCTCCTTGATTTGGTAATCCTGGATGCCTGCATCGCGGAAGAAGCCGGCCTCTTCGGAGCCAAATCCCACGCGGTAGGCGTAATCGGACCAAATCGCGCTCGAGTTCAAAAACATCCGATCCGACAGCAAGGCATTCCAGCGCAGCGTGGCCGTCCGGTTCCCCCACCGCAGCAAGAACGCATCGGCGAAATCGAAGTCATCCCGCCCGTTGTAAAGCGAGAGGTACAGGCGGTTCCGGTCGTTCAGCCGGTAATTCACCTTCGCATTGAGGTCGTAGAAGTACAGCGCCGTGTTCCGGAGGTTCGTGTCCGCGCTGAGCTTCAAGAACAGGTCGCCGTAGGTGCGGCGGCCCGAGATCAGGGCCGACCCGCGCCCCTCGGCGAGCGGGGTCTCGACGGTGAGGCGGCTCGAAATCAGCCCGATGCCCCCGCTGACCGTCGTCTTGCCCGCGTTGCCGTCCTTCATCCGGATGTCGAGCACGCTCGAAGCCCGCCCCCCAAACCGCGCAGGAATCCCCGACTTGTAGAGCTCCGCCGTGTTGAGGGCGTCGCCGTTGAACACGCTGAAGAAGCCGAGCAGGTGGGACGGGTTGTAGACCGGGGCTTCGTCGAGGAGGATCAGGTTTTGGTCAGCGCCGCCGCCGCGGACAAAAAAGCCGCTGCCGCCGTCACTTGTGGCCTGCACCCCCGGCATGAGTTGGATGGCCTTGATGACGTCGCGCTCGCCGAACAGCTGCGGGATGGCGCGCGCTTCTTCCGGCCGGAGCTCGAGCGTACCGAGCTTTTCGGCGCGTTCTTCGGGCGCGTTGCCCTCGGCCTCCACCACCGCCGCTTCGGTTGTGATGGTGCGCGGGGTCAGCGCGATCTGGAGGTTCGTACGCGACGCGCCTTCGAGCGGAATGCTGTCCGTTTCGTAGCCGATGTATTGCACGAACACCGCGGGGCAGTCGCCCGGGACTTGCAGGTTGAAGTAGCCGTAGCCGTTCGTCATGCTCCCGACTTGCGTGCCTTGGGCGTAGACGGCCGCGCCGATGAGGGTTTCGCCGGTGAGGGCGTCGCTGACGGTGCCGCTGACGGTGAGGCGTTCTGGGGTTTGGGCCATCGCCTGGACAGCCCAAATCACGCCCGCCACCCAGAATAAAATTCTCGAACTCATGGCCGTTTCAATTTGCGCCACAAAAGTCCGCCGCAATCCGACCGCCCCCACCCGCGCGCGCCGGAAATTCCCCTGGCCCACCCGCGATTTAACAATCGTTGCAGGTCAGAACGTGTCCAAGTCGGTCGGCCGCATGACGCCGAACCACTTGATGATGCGTTCACCGACGCCTGGGACGTCGACGTGGATGATGTAGACGCCGCCCGCGATGGGGACATTGACCTCGTTCTTGAGGTCC
>CBFHPD010000086.1:0-12422 GCA_965657495.1 uncultured Flavobacteriales bacterium | reverse complement strand
ACCCGCACCTACCCGAACGTCATCCGCCCGGCGCTGCAGGTGCTCGGCAAAGCCCCCGGCGTCACCAAGGTGGCCGGGATGTACATCGTCAACACGAAGCGCGGTCCCATGTTCTTCGCGGACACCACGGTCAATGTGGATCCCACGGCCGAAGACATTGCGGCGATCACGGTGTTGACGGCGGAAGCGGTGCGCAAGCTCCGGATTGTCCCCCGCATCGCCTTGTTGAGCTATTCGAACTTTGGGTCATCCGGCGGAGTGGGGGCCCAAAAAATGGCCGACGCCGCCCGCATTTTGCGCGAACGGCACCCCGACCTGATTGTGGACGGGGAAATCCAAGCGAATTTCGCCTTGAACGAGGAATTGCTCAGCGAGTCCTTCCCGTTCTCGACCCTGCACGGACGCCAAGTGAACACCCTGATTTTCCCCAACCTGAGCGCGGGCAACATCGCCTACAAGCTCCTTCAGGAGATGGCCGGTTTGGAAGCGCAAGGGCCGGTTTTGCTCGGCATGCAAAAGCCGTTTCACATCTTGCAGATGGGGTCCTCGGTGCGGGAGATTTTGGACATGATCCGCCTCGCTGTGGTGGATGCACAAAACAGCCCGCAGGCATGATCCACCACCTCCGCGGACGACTCGTCGAGAAGCAGCCCACGCACGCCATTGTGGAGTGCAATGGCGTCGGCTACCTCGTGCACATCAGCTTGACGACGTTCGAGCGGCTGGGCACCGGTGAGGACGTGCTGCTGCTGACACACATGGTGGTTCGGGAGGATGCGCAGTTGCTTTACGGGTTTGCCGATGCGGCGGAGCGGGAGTTGTTTTTGGCCTTGCTCGGCGTGAGCGGGGTGGGGGCGAGCACGGCCCGCATGATTTTGAGCGCGATGGACGCGGCCACGGCGACATCCGCCATCCAGTCGGGTGATGTGGCGGCCATGAAGGCGGTGAAGGGCATCGGGGCGAAGACGGCTCAGCGGATCATCGTGGACCTGCAAGACCGGCTGGGTGCGTCCCCGGAAGCGGTTGGAAAAATGGCACCGGCGGGAAGCAATAATGCGCGGACCGATGCGTTAACAGCCCTGACCACGCTGGGCTTTGACCGGGCCCGGTGCGAACGAACTTTGGACGCTATCATCTCCGAGTCCTCGGCGGCTTTGCCGGTGGAGGGCTTGATTAAATTGGCCTTGAAGCGATTGTAAAATGGGTATGCTTCGCATGGAATTTGGCTGGAAAGGCCTGTTGAATCGCGCTGCGGGAACGCTCTTGGGGGTGCTTGCGTTCAGCGGCATGATGTGGGGCCAAACCGACTCCGCCACCATCGATTTGCCTTTCCCATTTGGCGGTGAAAACCCTTACAACCCCACGGAATCGCCCGCGGGTTTCGACTTCGCTTGGCCGTCGAACGTCCAGTACGAGGTGGTCTACGACGAAGCCACGGGACAGTACGTGGTGCAGCAGACCATCGGGGACACCCTCGAGTTCCGCCCCGCCACCTACTTCACCCTCGACGAGTACCTTGACTTCGACATGTCGGGCAACCTCTCGGAGTACTGGGATGAGTTGCAGGAAGAGGAGGACGAAGCGGAGCGGGGATTTGCGCCCAAGCTCACCGTGGACAACGATTTGTTCGAAAGCATTTTTGGTTCAAACGAGATTGAAATCAAGCCCCAGGGCTCGGCGGAACTCACCTTCGGCTTCAACATGTCGAACACGGAGAACCCGCGGATCCCGGAGCAGCAGCGGCGCATCACGACGTTCAATTTCGACCAGCGCATTCAGCTGAACATCGGGGGCAAAATCGGCGACAAAATCGACCTCGGGACGCAGTACAACACGGAGGCCCTGTTCGACTTCGAAAACCAAATGAACATCGGTTTCCAAGGGGAAGAGGACGACATCTTGAAGAACGTGGAGGCCGGTCACATTTCGATGCCGCTGCCGGGTACCCTCATCGCCGGAAGCCAGAGCCTCTTCGGGGTCAAGCTCGAGACCCAGTGGGGCCGGCTTTACAACACCACGGTGCTTTCGCAGCAGAAGGGAGAGCGGAAGGAAATCGCGGTCGAGGGCGGTGCCCAAACCCAGCCGTTCGACATCCGGGCGGACGACTACGAGGCGAACCGCCACTTCTTCCTCTCGCAGTACTTCGTTGACGCGTACGACAACGCGATGAAGAGCCTCCCGGTGCCCAATTCCGGCGTCAACATCACGCGGGTTGAGGTGTGGGTGGTGAACATGCAGGCGAACACCCAGGACGTTCGGAACGTGTTGGCCTTCACGGATTTGGGTGAGCACGAGCAGTACATTTCGACGAACATCCCGGTGCAGGAACTCGTGGATGGTTCGGAGGTGGAGCCGACCGCTTTGCGCAACCCGTCGAATGCGAACAACGAGCTGTTCGATTTGATGGTGGAGAACCCGGACGTCATGGGATTCACGGGGTCGATTGCGGCCATCGGTAACCTCGGCCTCGGCCTCGACCAGGGCGTGCACTTTGAACGGGTGGGCAATGCCCGGAAGCTGGCGGCGACGGAGTACACGTACAACAGCCGCTTGGGCTTCGTGTCGCTGCGGCAGGCGCTGAACAACGCCGAGGTGCTCGCCGTGGCGTATGAGTACACCTTGAACGGGGAGACGTACAAAGTGGGAACGCTGTCGCAGGACGGTTTTGTGGCCCCGGATGCCCTGATCTTGAAGATGTTGAAGTCATCGGTCACGCAGGTGCGGTTGAGCAACAACGACCAGGCGCCGCTGTGGCGGACGATGATGAAGAACGTCTACTCGATGCAGGCGTTTGGGGTTTCGCAAGAGGAATTCCGGTTGGACCTGTGGTACAACGATCCGTCGACGGGGGTGGACCTGAATTACATCCCGCGGGAACCGCTGGACGGCACGCTGCTCTTGCAGCTGCTGGGCATGGACCGGTTGGACATCAACGGGCAATCGCAGCAGGACGGGGTGTTTGATTTTGTGGACAACGCGGCGACGATGGGGGGGACGATTGAAAGCCAAAGCGGGCGCATTTTCTTCCCGTCGACCGAGCCGTTTGGTTCGAATTTGAAGCGGGAGATCGAGGAGCGGGTGGACGATCCGGATTTGGCCCAAGCGTTGACCGAAACGGTGGTGTTCCAAGCGCTGTATGACAGCACGAAGACCGCTGCGCAACAGATTCCGGCCCTGAACCGCTTCCGCATCAAAGGGCAGTTCCAAAGCCAAACGAGTTCGGAAATCGCGCTCAATGCGCTCAATGTGCCGGAGGGGTCGGTGACGGTGACCGCGGGTGGTGTGCGGTTGATTGAAAACCAGGACTACACCGTGGATTACAACCTCGGGCGGGTGCGGATCATCAACGACGGCCTCTTGTCGTCCGGCCAAACCATCAAGGTCAGCCTCGAGAGCAATTCGCTGTTCAACATCCAGACGAAGACCATGCTCGGGACGCGCTTCGATTACGTAGTGAGCGACGACTTGGTGTTCGGTGCGACCGCCTTGAACTTGCGGGAGCGGCCGTTGACCCAGAAGGTGAACATCGGGAACGAGCCGGTGAACAACTCGATTTTGGGATTGGATTTCGCGTGGCAAACGGAGAGCCAATTGTTGACCGAAATCGTGGACAAGCTGCCGTTCTATGAGACCAGCGCGACCTCGTCCATCGACATTTCTGCGGAAGGGGCCTACCTGATTCCCGGGCACAGCCGCGCGGTCGGTGACCAAGGGAACGCTTACGTGGACGACTTCGAGGGGAGCCAGAGCGCCATCGACATCCGTTCGGTTTCGCGTTGGTTCTTGGCGTCGACACCGCGTTTGCAGAACAGCTTGTTCCCGGAAGGGCAGCTTGAGGACAGCTTGGTGAGCAACTACAACCGGGCGCAGCTGAGCTGGTACACCATCGATCCGCAGTTCTTCCGCGGATCCGGGTTGACCGACGGCCAGGTGTCGGCCGATGTAAAGAGCGACCACCGCACGCGGGAGGTCCTCGAGGGGGAGGTGTTCCCGAACCGGGAGCTGCCCACCGGCACGCCTCCGAACACCCCGACCCTTGATTTGACCTTCCGTCCGGACGAACGCGGACCGTACAACTACGAGGAGCCGTCAGGCGCCCCGGGCATTTCTGCGGGATTGGCTGCGGACGGCAGCTTGGTGGAGCCGGAGACGCGGTGGGGCGGCATCCAACGGGCCTTGACCACGACCGACTTCGAGTTGGCCAACATCGAATACGTGCAATTTTGGTTGATGGATCCGTTCAACGACGACTCGGAGAACATCAGCGGAGGCGATTTGTACTTCAACTTGGGGAACGTGTCAGAAGACGTCCTCAACGACAGCCAGCTGAGCTACGAGAACGGGCTGCCTTCGGAGAGCAATCCGGATCTGCCGGTGCTGCCCTCCATTTGGGGGGTGTATCCGGACCCGGCGACGTTCAACGTGGTGAATGCGTTCGACAACTCGTCGGGATCGTATGAGTTGCAGGACGTGGGACTGGATGGGATGCCGGATGTGACGGAGCAACAGCACTTTGCGCAGTGGTTGGAATCGCTGACGAATTGGCTGGATCCCGAAGCGTACGCGGCCTACGAAAGCGACCCCTCTGCCGACAACTTCCGCTACTTCCGGAACCCGGAGGCCCAAGCGAACGAGGAAACCATCCTCGAGCGGTATGCCCGCTTCAACGGATACGAGAACAACTCGAACACGGGTTCGCCCGACGGCTACCCCATCACGTCCACCACGATTCCCAACACGGAGGACATCAACCAGGACATCACCCTGTCCACCATCGAGAGCTACTTCCAGTATAAGGTGTCGTTGCGGCCTCAGGATTTGGGCGATCAAAACATCGGGAACAACTACATCACCGATTCGTTCGAGCAAACGGTGACCACGGCGAATGACGAGCAAAAGACGGTGCGGTGGTACCAGTTCAAGATCCCGGTGCGCGACTTTGAGAACCGGATCGGGGGCATCTCTGATTTCCGTTCCATCCGGTTCATTCGGATGTTCATGAAGGGGTGGAGCGAGGAGGTGACCTTGCGGTTTGCACGGTTGGAGCTGATCCGCGGGGAGTGGCGCCGCTACATGGAATCGCTGGCGGGTGCCCAGGAGTTGGAGCCGGACGATCCGGCGAGCACGGCGTTTACGCTGTCCGCAGTGAACATCGAGGAAAACGGCAACCGCGAGCCGGTGCCGTACGTGACGCCCCCCGGCATCATTCGGGAAATCGACGTGGGAACGGCGAACCAGCGCCGGTTGAACGAGCAGTCGCTCGAGTTGGCGGTGTGCGACCTCGAGGACGGGGACGCGCGCGGGGCGTACCGGAACATCAACTACGACATGCGGCGCTACCGCCGGTTGAAGATGTTCGTTCACGCGGAAGCGGGGCCGGACAACACGTCCCTTGAGAACGGCGACTTGACGGCGTTCATTCGGTTGGGAAGCGATTTCGAATCGAATTACTACGAGTACGAGATCCCGTTGGAAGTGACGCCGTGGTTTACGGGGGATGACAACGCGATTTGGCCCGAGGCGAACAACATGGACATCGAGTTCCAAAAGTGGCAAAACCTGAAGATCGAGCGTCCGACGGGCTTCCCCATGTCCCAGGAATACGCAGTGATGGACGGGAACACGCGCCTCGCGGTGAAGGGAAATCCGAACCTCGCGAACGTCTCCATGTTGATGGTCGGTGTGCGGAACCCCGACATCGACACGAACCCATGGGGGGAGGACGACGGGCTGAGCAAGTGTGCCGTGGTGTGGGTGAACGAGTTGCGGCTTTCTGACTTCAACGAGGAAGGCGGCTGGGCTGTGGTGGCGCAGATGAACGCGAAACTGGCGGACCTGGCGAACGTCAGTGTGGCGGCGAACATGAGCGTGCCGGGGTTCGGCGGGCTCGAGGACCGCGTGCAGGATCGCCAGCAGGAGACGTTGCAGGGGCTCGACGCTTCGGGCACGATCCAGTTGGGCAAGGTGTTGCCGAAGCGCTTGGGCATCACGATGCCGATGTACGTGGGCTTCAGCGAGCAGATTTCGACGCCGCAGTACGATCCGTTGAGCCCGGATTTGGAAATGGCGCAGCAGGAGGGGCTTTCGACCGAGCGGCGTGAGCAGGCCAAATCCGTGCAGCGCCTCCGCTCGATCAACTTCTCCAGCATCAAGATCAATCCGCAGCTCGGCGGCGGTGGTGGCGGCTCCAAGGACCGCAATGCGGGCCGCGGTGGCGGCAGCGAAACCGTGTCCGCTTCCATGGGGGGCGGGGAACGCGGCGGCGGCAGTGCGCGTGGCGGCGGCGGCGGTGCCCGTGGCGGCGGCGGCGGTTCGTCGTCGGGCATCCTGCGCATGTTCAGCTTCTTGAAGCCGGGCAATTTCACCGGGAATTACAGCTTCAACGAGACGTACCGGCGCGATGTGAACACGGAGTTCCAAATCAACCGGGAACACCACGGCGGTTTGACCTATAACTTCTCGAACAGCCCGCACCAGTTCAAGCCCTTCGGCAGCATCGGGTTCCTGCAGGACGTGGCCTTCTTCAAATGGCTCACAGATTTCAATTTCTACCTCGGCATCAAGCAGTTCACCGCTTCCACCCAAATGGACCGGCGGTACGAAACGAACCGGGTGCGCAACAACACCGAGGCGTTGCTGGGCGTGAACACCGGTTTGCTCATCAACACCCAGGTGCTCAAGTCGTGGAATTGGGCGCGGAACTACACGGTGAAATACGATTTGACCCAGGCGCTGACCTTCGATTTCAACGCGGGGGCGCAGGCCTTGGTGGGCGAACCTGTGGGCGTCATCGACCGGGACAACATCGACGCGTTCAATGCCTACCGCGACACGGTGGTCAACAACCTGCGCAATGCAGGGGAAGTCACGACCTACAACCACACCATCAACGGCCGGTACCGCTTGCCGTTTGACAAGTTGCCGCTCGTCAACTTCATGACGGGGGACGCCCAGTACGAAGGGACGTACCGGTGGGACCGCGCGCCGTTCTCGCAGGACACGATCGGCAACACCATTCAGAACTCGCGGAAGCTCAGCTTGAACTACCAAGCGAATTTCCTCAACTTGTACAACAAGGTGCCGTTCTTGAAGGACATCTTGTCGCCGCCGCGTGCTCCACGTCGGCCCACGCGGGACATCAACAACGAAGACCGCGATGGGTTTGGCAACACGGAAGAGGAGAAAATCAAGTTGGAAATCAACCCGCTCGAGCACCTCTTGCGGATGATCATGATGGTGGAGAACGTGAGCGCGACGTACAGCCGGAACGAGGGCATGCTCTTGCCGGGTTATGCGCAGCGGGCGCGCTATGCGGGCTTCGATGATGACTTCAGTGCGCCGGGTTGGGAGTTCCTTGTGGGGAACCAAAACACGAACCTCCTCGGCGACCGGACCGGTGACTATGCCCGCTTTGCGGCCGATCAAGGGTGGCTCGTGACGCAGCCGAACTTGAACCAGCAGTTCACTGAAACGTACACCGAGACCTTCAATGCCCGGGCGAACTTACAGCCCATCAAGCACTTGAAGGTGGAGCTGACGGCAAACCGCAACGTAACCCGGAACTACACGAGTTTCTACCGGTACAACGAGGATTTGCAAGATTGGTTGAACGAAAGCCCCAACGAAACGGGCCAGTTCAGCTCGACCATCTTCTCGTGGCCGACCGCCTTTGCGAAAGACGACGAGAACTTCGATTCGGACATTTGGGGGGACTTCCTGTTGAACCGGTTGACCATCTCCGACCGCCTCAACGACCAGTCCTATCAATTGGACGAACCCGAAGCGAACGGCTACTACCTCGGGTGGGGCCCGACCTCGCAAGAGGTGACCATACCCGCTTTCATGGCAGCTTACATGGGGGTGGATCCGAAGGACGTGGACCTCGACGTGTTCAACACGCCGGTGGCCCCCAACTGGCGCATCAGCTTCGACGGCTTCACGAAGAGCCCCTTCTTCAAGCAGTACTTCAAGCGATTCAATTTGAATCACAGTTACCGCTCGACGTTGACGACGAGCTACTTGACCAACCTGAGTTACGAGGAAGATCCGCTGACGGGGCTGCCAACGGCGTTTGACCAGAGCGATTTTGGCAACTTCATCTCTTCCCGCCAGTACAACACGGTGGCCATTTCCGAGCAGTTGTCGCCGCTCATCGGGGTGGACATGACGCTGAACGCGGCGAACGAAAGCGAGCCGCAGTTGAAGGTGGAGCTCAAACGCGATCGGAACGTGGTCTTCGGTTTGACCAACTACCAAATCACGGAAACGAAGAGCAACACGCTGGTCATCGGCACCGGCTACACCGTGCGCAACATCCCCAACCCGTTCCTGCGCACGCACGGCAAACTGCCGGTCCAAATGCTCGACGAGACGGACCTCGTGCTGCGCTGCGACATCAACATCCGCGACAATTCAACCATCATCCGCAAGATGCAGGAACGCCAGAACCAAGTGACCGCGGGCCAAAAGCTCGTCTCCATCAAGTTCTCGGCGGACCTCGAAGTGTCTTCCAAGTTGACCTTGCGCGCGTTCTACGACCACCAGATCACCGATCCGTACATCTCGACTTCCTTCGCGACGTCGAACATCAATTCCGGTGTGTCGCTTCGATTCAATTTGAATCAGTAACGTGTAATTTAGCCGCCATGAACATTCCAGCAGAGTTGCGTTACACGAAGGAGCACGAGTGGGTGCGCCTCGAAGGCGATGTGGCCGTCATCGGCATCACGGATTTCGCGCAGGGAGAATTGGGGGACATCGTCTTCGTGGAAGTGGACACCGAAGGGGAGTCCTTGGATGCGGAGGAGGTCTTCGGCACCATCGAGGCAGTCAAGACGGTGAGCGACCTGTTCATGCCGTGTGGCGGAGAGGTGCTGGAGTTCAATGCGGCCATTGAGGACGACCCGTCGCTCGTGAACTCGGATCCTTACGGGGCCGGTTGGTTGATCAAGGTGAAGGTGGGGGATGCGGCAGCCGTGGAGGCGTTGATGGACGCGGCGGCGTACAGCGCACACGTCGGCTAACCATGTACGCCACGAAGACCACGGCCAAGCGCCCGCGATTGCGGCATGCGGTGGTTCCGGTCTTCGTCGCCTTCCTCGTCGGGGCGTTGCACGCTTTGCCCGGTTCTGAAATTGCCCATGCTTCCTGGCTCGACGCCTTGCAGGCCGACAAGTTCATCCACTTGGGACTGTTCGCCACGTTGGCACACAGCACTTTGGTCGGTTTGGGAAAATCGGGGCTGATGGAGCGTGGCCGTTGGTACGCGTTGGTCGGGTGCCTCGCATACGGCATCGTGCTCGAGTGGGTGCAGGGAGCGTTTTGCCCGGGCCGTTACGCGGACGGTTGGGACGTGCTGGCGGATGCGCTGGGCGTCGGGGTGGCGTGGCTCACCTACCGGTGGGTGTATCGGGTGTGGCCGGGCGGGGAGTGATTTGGCCTGCTTTTTGCATAGACCAAATCAGGTGCCCAGAACGTTAAATCGTCCGGTCGCCCATTCATTTTCCGTTCATCGCGCGCTCAATCCGGGAAGAATCCCTAATTTCGGGCGCACAAAAGCAAACGCATGTTGAGTCGTAAAACCCCGGAAGCCGATTTGGAAAACAAGCGCACCGCGTGGCGGGCCTTGGGTTTCATCGCTTCCCTGTCGCTCTTGCTCTCGGCTTTGGCGTGGACGTCATACGACGTGGCCATTATCCAAGCCATTGATTTCGAGGCGGATCTGCTCGAAGACGAGGAGATTCCGGTGAACATCGTTCAGCCGCCGCCCCCCCCGCCTCCGCCGCAACAAACGACGGTGATCGAGATCGTGGACGACGAGGAGGAAATCGAGGAGGAGCTCGAAATCGAGGACATTGAACTCGACGAAGACACGGAAATTGAGATCATCGAGGAGATGGAAGAGGAGGTCGAAGAAGACATCCCCTTCATGGTCGTGGAGAACATGCCCGCCCTCGGCGATTGCAAGTCCATGCGTGGCGACGAGCGCCACCAGTGCACGCAGATGGAGATCATCCGCTACGTGTCCTCCAACACAAAGTACCCGCCGATTGCGAAGGATGCCGGCATCCAAGGCACGGTGTTCGTTTATTTTGTCGTCGGCAAGGACGGCAAGGTGCGCGATGTGAAGGTGTTGCGCGAGGTGGACCCCCGCCTCGACAAGGAGGCCATCCGCGTGGTGGAGAGCCTGCCGGAGTTCGAGCCGGGCGAGCAGCGCGGAAAGTCGGTGAGTGTGCAGTACACGATTCCGGTGAAGTTCATCATTCGCTGATTGCGAACCCCGCTTGACGCAAGGCCGTGACGGCCTGTTGGAAACGCCCCTCGAGGGCGTTTCCGCGTATCTGGACGTAGGGGAGGTCCCAGGCGGCGAGTCGGTGGAGGTACCGTTCGTGGAGCTCGGCGCGTTCGGCGGGATCAGGGTTGACCCTGAGCGGGTCGGGTTCCCAGGGCAGGTCGGGGGCGGTCAAGAGGTAGAGCGCCGGGGTGCGGGCGATGGCTTCGGCCCGTGGAAGCGGGCGGTTGAAGCGGACTTCGCTCCAGATGGACAGGACGACAGCGCCGGTGTCGCAGAAGACGGGGCCGTGTTGGGCGCATCGCGTGGCTTGGTGGTGTTGAGCGAGCAGCAGGCGCTCGAGGTCGGCGTGGGTGCAGCGGTCGGCCACCACCGCGGGGTCGGTGCGGGCGAGTTCCGGGAGGAGGGGCCAAGCTGTGGCGTCGGCGAGGCGCTGCGAAAGGGTGGTTTTTCCGGATGACTCGACGCCTGTGAACGTGATTTGGCCTGAGCGCTTCATGTCGTTCAAATCCAATTGAACAGGTCAAACCAGCCCTCCACCGCGAGGAGCGTGTACAGCGTGAAAAGCGCCGCGCCCCAACGCAATCCGTTGCGGAGATACAGCAAAACGGACGCGGCATTGATGACCATCCAATACCACCAATTGATGGGGTCAAACGCCAGCATCCACCCCGTGGCGACGAGGCTGCTCACCGTGGTGAAGGCGTCCCAGCCGACCGCCGTCCGTTCGCCCAAGCGCTTCAGCGCCCCTGTGAGCAACCAACTGCCGAAGGCGATGCCGGCCACCGACAACGCATGTGCCCACCAGGCATGAACCACGGGCGCGGGCCACCCCGCAGAGGTCGTCATCCAGCCGTACCCCGCAAACGCGACGTAAAACGCCCAGAGCGCCGTTTCCGCGAGCATTCCCTTCTTCCAGCAAATCCAGCCGAACAACCCCGCGCCGGCCGCAGCAACGGGAAAAGCAGCGACCGATTCTTGCAAGTACAAGACGGTGTAGGCCACGTTCACTGCGGCGGCGAGGGGCTCGAGGCGCTCAATCTTCGAACTCACAGCGGCAGGGTTGTGACAGGTCGAGGTGCACATCCGGCAACCAGATCCGCAGCAGCTCTTGTTCCTCCGCGGTCATTTCATTGTTGAGCAAATCGAGGCGGCGCAGGGCGGGCAGTTCGCTCAGCGAGGCTGGGAAGGTGCCGATGACGTTGGACCACAACCCCAGGACTTCCAGGTTGGCGCAGGCGTCGATGTTGAGGGGGATGGCTTCGATCCAGTTGTCGCCCAGGTGCAGTTCCCTGATGCGTGGCCACGACCAAACGGCCTCTGGAAAGGCCGTCAGTGCGTTTTCCTCCGCCGAGAACACTTCGAGGTGCACGAAGGTGGACAGGAACGCAGGCAGTTCCGTGAGTTTGTTCCGGTCGAGGCGCAATTCCCGCAATTCCGTGAAACGGGCCAACGATTCAGGCACCTCTTTCAGGCGGTTGCGGCTCAGGTCGAGGCGGTATATGGTCCGCGGATCCTCGACGGCGAGGGCCTCCTTGAGTGAGGTGTAAAGCGGCGCGCGCTCCCACCCCGTGCCCCCCGCTTCGAGCGGCTCGAATGCCGGGAATACGAGGCTGTCGGTTTGGGCCGTGGCGAGGGTGTTCGCCGCAGCAAATACGAGGCAAGCAAGGGCGATCAGGCTCCGCTTCATGCCGGAAAGGTAGGGTTGAAGAGCGGTTGGGGCTCAGCGGCTTGGGCGCAAATCGCGGCGGTCTGTTCCCGGTCCAGCTGCAATTGTGCCACCAACGCCTCCGCACTGTTGAAGCGTTGCTCGGGCCGGAGCCGATCGATGAAATGGAGCTGCAAGGTGGAGCTGTACAGGTCGCGTTCGACGCCCAGCAGGTGCGCTTCGATGCTGCGTTCACCCGTGGCTGAAACCGTGGGCCGCCGCCCGATGTTGACCATCGCGGGGTGGGGTTGCTGCTCGCCATCGATGTGGGCCCAGCAGGCGTAGGCGCCTTCGGCTGGCACGAGTTTCAAGTGCAAGGTGGGGGCCAAATTCGCCGTCGGAATGCCCCACTGCCGCCCCCGTCCTTCGCCCCGGACCACCCGCCCCGTCAACGGGTACGGCGCCTTTAACCACTGTGACGCC
>CBFHPD010000085.1:0-1091 GCA_965657495.1 uncultured Flavobacteriales bacterium | reverse complement strand
CGATGAAATGGCGCTGCCGCCGTGCCACTGCCTCTTTCAGTTCCACGTGGCGGAAGGACGGCTGAACTGCCAGCTGTACCAGCGGTCGGCTGACACGTTTTTGGGGGTGCCCTTCAACATCGCTTCCTACGCGCTGCTGACGATGATGGTGGCGCAGGTGGTGGGCCTCGAACCGGGCGAGTTCGTCCACACGTTCGGGGACGTTCATTTGTATTTGAATCACGTGGACCAAGCGCGCGAGCAGTTGGCGCGGGAGCCGTATCCGCTGCCGACGATGCGCATCAACCCGGAGGTCAAGGACCTGTTTAGCTTCCGCTACGAGGACTTCGAGTTGGTGGATTACGTGGCGCATCCGCACATCAAGGCAGCAGTCAGCGTCTGATGCGGGTGACGAGCATTGCGGCGGTGGCCGCGAACGGGGTGATCGGGAAGGACAACGACCTGGTCTGGCGGTTGCGGGACGACATGAAGTTCTTCATGGAATCCACGCTTGGGCACCACGTGATCATGGGGCGCCGCAATTTCGAGTCGATTCCGGCCAAATACCGGCCGCTCGCCGACCGGCCGAACATCGTGGTGTCGCGCAATGCGGCCTACGATGCGCCGGGAGCCGTGGTGGTCACTTCGGTCGAGGCGGCGTTGGAGCTCGCCCGGGCGGCGGGAGAGACCGAGGCCTTCATCATCGGGGGCGGGCAGATTTATGCGCTGGCGCTGGCGGCCGGCCTGGTGGACCGGCAGTTGCTGACGCACGTGGATGCGGAGCCGGAGGGCGACACGCACTACCCGGCCTTTGAGGCGGCCGAGTGGGCGGCGGAGCGGTTGGCGGTGCAGGAGGCGGATGCGCGGAATGAACATGGGTTTGAGATTTGGGCTTACACCCACAAAAACTGAGTCATGGACGACATCTTGATGGGCATCCAACACATCACGGACTGGCGCGGCTACGACCACATGCTGTACCTGCTGGCTCTGGCGGCGTGGGCGGATTGGAAGGGCGCGGGGCGGCTCGTGCTGCTGGCCACGGCCTTCACGCTGGGGCACAGCGTCACCTTGTTCTTAGCGGGCATGGACTGGGTTCGGCCCAACGGCAC
>CBFHPD010000084.1:0-4106 GCA_965657495.1 uncultured Flavobacteriales bacterium | reverse complement strand
GGGAACTAATTCAGGTGGGATTGTTTGCAACAATTCGGTCGATTTTTCATTAAACTTCAGATAATCAATCATTTGAGGGTTGTCAGGGACCAAATCCTCGTTCCCCGTGCGCGATTTCCGCTGCTCATCTTCGCCCCGCATGCGTTCGGCATTCTCGGCTTCAAGCAACCGGACCATGATGTCCTGTTGGCGCATGATGGATTCCGCGTTGAGCTCCTTGTTGACCAAATCCCGCTCCAACTCCTGCATTTCAGCCGCGATTTGCTTCAGCCCGTTTCCGTTCCCGCTTCCGTCCTCGTTCAATTCCGCCGCCTTTTTCTCCGCCATTTGCCGCAACGCCGCTTGTTGCGCTGCCAACTGGGCAAGTTCCTTGCTCATTTGCCGTCCGCCTTTGCCGCCGGACTCCCCCATTTGGCCCTTCATGCGTTCGAGTTTCTCGCCCAGTGCCTTCTGCATCTTCTTCATATCGCCGGCACTTGGTGAGGCTGAGGGGGAGCCGTTTCCGCCGGGTTTTTGGCAATTGCCCGAGCCCGGTTGGCCCTCTGCCATTTGTTGCTGCATGGCCCGAAGCGCCTCGTCGAGCATGAGGGCGAGGTTGTTGAAACTCGTCATCACGTACTGCTGCTGCTCGGTGATCAGGCCCGTTTCCCGGTCACCAAATCCACCCAGCGCCTTGCCCATGTGGTGGTTCACCAACCCGATTTCGTGGTTCACCGTCGAGGCGAGCATCGTGACGCGCTTGCTCAATGCGAGCAGGCTGTCTTCCACCATGCGCGCATCGGATTGCAGCTTTTGCTGGGCCTGCCCGTGGTCCACGTATGCGGGGTCGTTTGCGGCGGTGCCGCGCACGGCTTCCATGACGGCTTCTTGGTCGAAGGACAGGGTGATGATGTTTTCCAAGAGAGCCCGGAGGGCGTCCATGTCTTCTTCGAGGGTTTCGGATGCGCTCGATTGCATCATCATTTCCATCTGCTGCGCCATCTGCTGCATCTGCTCCCCCGCGCTGTTCTGCTGTTCAGAAGCCTTCTTCGAGCGCTCCTTTTCAAGTTGATCTGAACCCTCTTGCATGGATTCCTGGATGGACTGCTCTTCGCTTTCACGGTCCAGGGTTGGGTTTGGATTTTCGAGCTCTTCGTTCTTTTCGTCGAGTTCGTCAAACCGTTCCATGAGTGCTTCAAAGGCTTGATTCAAGCTGTCTTGGCGTTGTTTCAGCTCCTCAGAAGGGGCGATCTCGTTTTCGGTGTCTTCGGCGAGCTCAAGTTGCTCTTCCGCGAGTTCCGCGAGGTCTTCCATGGCCTCTTCCATGCCGACTTCCCATTCCATTTGCTTGAACTGCTCCAAGGCGCGATCGAGTTCCTTTTCGAGCGATTCTTGGTTGACTTGCATGTCGTCGAGCTGTTCTTGGATTTGGTCCAAATCCGGTTCCATCTCTTCCATGAGCCGCTGCATTTCTTCGTACAGCTCGCGCAGCTCATCGTTCATCACTTCGTTCAATAAATCCTGAAGCTGCTCCTGCTTTTGCAAAATGCGCTCCTCCGTATCGGTGAACTCTTTTGCGCGCTCGTCCTTGCGCTCGTTCGCTTCTTGCAACTCGCGGATTTGTTCGCGCAACGCCTCCTGTTCTTTGAGGAATTCTTCAAGTGCGCGCTTGTCCTGGTAGTCCAATTCATCGTCTTCGCGCAGCCGTTCGCGCAGCTCTTCCATCTCGCGGGAGAGTTCCTTGGCATTGTCCAAGGCGTCGGTGATTTGGTCTTCGATGGCGGCGCTTTCTTCTTCGCGTTCTTCCCGGAGTTCTTCGTCGGAAGGTGGGGAGAAGGTGCGGGTGGTGCTGCGGGCGGATTTGGCCCCATGCACGCCGTCGTTGTCCCAAACCTCGAACGCGTATTCCACGACATCGCCTTGCACGACCCCGAGTGCGCGCCAGTCCAAAGTGTGGAAGAAGGCATCGTCCCGTCCGCTCGGCCGATCCAGCGCAATCTCCAGATCTTCAGTCAGTTCCGCGCGGTCTTCTGCCGTTTCGAGCCAATGCACATGGAGCGCGAGGCGGGAAAACCCGTAGTCGTCGTGGACGTTGCCGGAGCAGTACACCAATCCCCGGGATGTGCTATCGGCCACCTCGGCGACTTGGATGCTCGGCCGGGCATCCGGCACCACCTGGATGCGGTAACGCAGGGAGTCCGGGGCACCGAGGGCGTTGTTTTCCGGGATGATCCAGTAAGTTTCGCTGTCTTCAGCGGTGACCTGGGCTACCCGCTGTCCCGCTGGTCCACGTTCGAGTGCGAGGGGCTCGGTGCCCCACCGCATGCGCAGGTTATCGGCATCGCGCGGCTGCAAGGTCCATTTCAGGTTGCTGCCTTCGGGCACGGTGAGATCGCCGTTGTTTTCTTGGCGGATGGTGCCCCGTCCGGTGTACGTCGGTGCCACCGCTTCGAGCGTGAACCCGTCGAGCCGAGGCACGGGCAAGGCCGTAAGTTCAAAATCTTTTGAACGCCATCTGCCCGAGACGAAGGCAAAGGTGAACCCTTCGCGCACCACCGGAATGCGGTAGGTGAAGCCCCCAGCGGTGAGGGCGGGTTGCATGCGGAATCGGCCCGTTGGTGTTTCGAGGTGGACCAGGCCGGGCAATTGACTGCCCACGGTGCGCACTTCGATGGTGAAGGCGCTGTTCTTCGGGCAAGCCAGGGTCTCGTTGACCAATTCAAATTGAAATGGAGCGGGCTCCACGAATTCTTGGCGGTGCGAAAGGATGCGGGTGGTGGGTTCCTGCACCCAATCCGGCCGCCACCAAAGGAGGCAGGCCAGCACGGCGAGTGGGGGCAGGGCGTACTTCAGGTAGCGCACGTTGTCCCGGACGTTGATCGCCGCTACAAAGGGAACGGGTTGCAGCGTGGCGGTGCGTTGTTCGATGCTGGCAATCAACAGGTCGCGCGAAGGGTGGGGAGCTTCCGAGGCGGCGGCGCGTTGGAGCTGGAGGGTGTTCAGGAGGCGGTCGGCGATGTCGGGGAAGTGGTCGCCTATGATTTGGCCTGCTTCCTCGTGCGACAACCCCCCAGCGATGCGCATCCACTGCAACACCGGCCAAACCACACCGCGCAGCACGGCACCCCCCGTCGCCGCAACAAACAGCCAGAACAGCACAGTCCTTCCGGCCACGCCGAAGCGGCCCCATGCCTCCAACCCCGTGACCAACAGGAAGCCGATGCCCGCCACGGCCAGCGCGATCAACGCCCCGCGAATCGCCTGATTCCGGTAGTACTTGTGGATGAACGCATCCAGCTTTTCGAGCAACACATTCGCATTTGCCATCGCACACGAAGTTACGCAGAAGCACGGCGCAGGTTGCACCGCTTCAGGCAACCTTCACACACGCGCTGGTGCAACATTGCCTTCGAATCGGTAATTTCGCGCTTCCGACCACCCAAATTTTTCCGAATGGAATTTTCTAAATCACTGGCTTTCAAAGTTAAAGCGTTGAGTTTGTTGGCCTGCATGGGCCTTGTTTTGCCCGGTTTTGGCCAATTGGTCATCAACGAAGTGGATGCGGAGATGGCGGGCAGCGATGACGCCGAGTTTGTGGAGTTGCATGGCCCGGCGAACCAGTCGTTGAACGGAATGAGCCTCGTGTTCATCAATGGCCTGACCGACGCAGTCTACCAGTCGTTTGCGCTGGACGGGTACAGTTTGAACGCTGACGGGTTCTTCCTCGCGGGCGGGCCTGCGCTGGAAAATGCGGATTTGGTGCTGCCTTCGGGCTTCATGCAGCCCGGACCGGATGCGGTGGCGCTGTACGACAACACCGTGGACGCGTTTCCGATGGGCGCGCCGGCGACGAATGAGGACTTGCTCGATGCGGTGGTTTACGGGAACAGTTCCCCGACGGATTTTGCGCTCGTCGATTTGTTGGTTCCAGGCCAAAGCCAAATCAACGAGAATTCCAATGGCGCCTCCAGCTACCAGAGTTCGGCACGGATCCCCGATGGCGGCACCCCGTTCGACTTGACAGCGTTCACGCAGCAATCGCCTTCCCCTGGGACGTCGAACATCCTCGCGTGCGATGGCGGTTTCCTTGAGATCACGAACCTCACGAACCTCGAAGTGTGTGCCGA
>CBFHPD010000083.1:0-18830 GCA_965657495.1 uncultured Flavobacteriales bacterium | reverse complement strand
TGGAAGCATTGGCCGCCACGGGAGCCCCCGTTATCGGGGTGTACCTCGGAGGCCGTCCCCGCCGGATGGAAGCTGCTGTGGAAGCCCTCGATGGATTTGTCATGGGTTACTTGCCCGGTGATCTGGGCGGAACAGCCCTTGCGAAGGTGCTGAGTGGTGCGGTCAATCCCAGTGGGCACTTGCCCTTCACGTGGCCGCGCAAGACGGGTTCGCATTTGACCTACGACCACAAGCATACGGAGGCCATTGACACCGACCTTTCATTGGGTGCTTTCCGGCCGTTGTTCCGATTTGGGAGCGGGTTGAACTACTCCACCCTCGAAGTGGTTGACATGGAGACGGATGCCGACGTGTACGACCTACACGACACGATTTCCGTTCAAGTCAGCCTCCGGAACGCTGGGGAACGGGATGCCGCAGATGTCGTGCAGTTGTACACCCAAGACCACGTGGCGAGCATCACACCGAGCGTGGACCGGCTCGCTGGTTTTCAGCGGGTTGATGTTCGTGCGGGGCAATCCGTTGATTTGAACTTTGAACTACCGGTGCAGCAGTTGGGATTTGTCGGACGAGATTTGGCCCACGTGGTCGAACCCGGGGCATTCACCCTGCGCATTGAAAACCTAACCACCACCATTGAAGTTAATCTTTGACTCATGAAGCAATTTTCCCTCTTCCTGGCCCTAGCAATCTGCAGCATTGCTTTCGGCCAAACCCACCAAGTGACCTTCGAGGTCAACATGGCGAACGAAACCGCAGCAGCGTCTGGGGTTTACCTCGCCGGCGGCGCTGACTTCGGCGTCCCCGGAGACAACCCCATGACGGACGACGACGGCGACGGCATCTATTCCATCACCGTTGAATTGGCGGATGGATACAGCGGCTACTACGCCTTCACCAACGGTTTGTGCCCGGATTGGAGCTGCAAAGAAAGCCTCGTGGGACAGCCCTGCGGTGATCCCGCGAACTACAACGACCGATTCATTGAAAACGTGGTCTCTGACACCACCTTGTCCACTTGCTTTGCGCAATGCTCGACCGATGGAACGTGCTCGGCTCCCGAGGATCCCGTGGACGTCACGTTCAGCGTGGACATGAACACCACAGCCGTCGCCGGTCCCATCTACATCACGGGACTCGCCATTGACAACTGGTGCGGCAACTGCGTCGAAATGTTCGACGAGGATGGCGATGGAATCTACAGCTTGACGCTGTCCTTGGAGCCCGGCACGTACGAGTACCGCTACAACAACGGCGGATGGGATGGCCAAGAAGAATTGACGCCAGAAGACGATGCCGACTGCACATTGACCACGGGTGCGTTTACGAACCGCATCGTCGATGTGCTGGGTGGCGCACCTTTGAACGTTGAGACCAACTGCTTCAGCGCTTGCGGCGCTTGCTCCGACGACCCCGTGGAGCCCACCACGGCAGAAGTGACCCTCGCGGTGGACATGAGCCAGGAGGACATCCTCGGCCCCATCTACGTGACGGGCAACACCATCGACAACTGGTGCGGCACTTGCGTGGAGATGTTGGACGATGATGCAGATGGCATCTACACCGTGACCGTGCCATTGGCCGCGGGCCAACACGAGTACAAGTTCAACAACGGCGGCTGGGACGGACAGGAGATGCTCGATGAGACCGAGGATGCGGACTGCACCTTGACCACCGACGGCTTCACAAACCGGTTGCTCGTGGTGGAAGACAGCTTGGCTGTCGACGTGGCGGCCGTGTGCTTCAACAGCTGCGCCGCTTGCATCCCGGATGGCGTGGACGAGTTGAACGGCTGGGACTTCATGGTTGCGCCTTCAGTGACCGACGGGTTGTTCACGGTGCGTTTTGGCCAAAACCTGCCCAACAACGCCCGCTTGACCGTCCTCCGCATGGACGGTGCCCTCGTGCACGAACAAAACCTCCAAGCCGGCATCGCCACCCTCGTTGTGGATGCCACCACCTGGGAGAACGGCGTGTACCTCGTGCATTGCGCTGACGGATTGTCCGGCAGCATCCAACGAATGATCAAGATTCAATAATCCCTCATGCGGCATCTGCTTCTTTTCTCCGCATTGATGGCCACGGCTTTCGGTTCCTTGCTCGCCCAGACCCGGGTGGTGCAGGGAACCGTGACCGCCGTGGACATCGATGGCGGCCTGCCTGGTGTAACCGTTCTCGAAAAAGGAACCTTCCAAGGCGCGTTCACCGACCTCGACGGAAAGTACACCCTTGAAATTTCCGGACCCGAGGCCGAAATCACCTTCTCGTACATTGGCTACCTCGACCAGACCGTCCCGGCACCCGCTTCGGGCACGCTCGACGTGACGCTCGAATTGGATGTGGCTGGCCTCGACGAGGCGGTCGTCATCGGTTACGGCAACGAAAAGCGCAGCCGCATCACCGGATCGGTCGGCACCATCGACAGCAAGGAGATCACCTCCATGCCCGTGTTGCGAACCGAACAAGCCCTCCAAGGCCGGGCGGCAGGGGTCCAGGTGACTCAGAACTCCGGCCAACCGGGTTCCACCCAAAGCATTCGGATCCGGGGAACGGGCTCCCTCAACAACGCCGAGCCGTTGTTCGTGGTCGATGGCATCCCGCAATCGGGCATCGATTACTTGAACCCGGCGGACATCGAGAGCATTTCGGTCCTCAAGGACGCCGCATCTGCGGCCATCTACGGGGCGCGGGGCGGCAATGGCGTCATCCTCGTCACCACCAAGAAAGGTGCGGCCGGTGCACCGCCTCAGATCAGCTATGAAACGTACTACGGCGTCCAGGAACCTTGGAAGTACATGGCCATGTTGAATGCCGAGGAATATGGGATTTTGATGAACGAGAGCCGGGTGGCTGCGGGTTTGGCCCCCGATCCCTTGCTCGCAGACCCCGCCTCCCTCGGAGAAGGCACCGACTGGCAAGATGAGATCTTCCAACGGGCGCCCATCATGAACCACAGCTTCAGCTACACACAAGGTTCGAAGGAAGGGACCACAGCCATCACCGGGAGCTACTTCACCCAAGACGGGATCATCGGTGGCGAGAAAGGGAACTTCGAGCGCTACACGTTCCGCGTGAACACCACGCAGACAGGTGGTGAGCGCTTCCGCATGGGCCAAAACGTGAACATCACGCACCTCAACCGGTCCGCCCTCGCTGAAAACAACGAATTCACCACCCCCGTGGTCCGCGCCTTGAACATGGACCCCGTGACCCCGGTGACCCGCCCCGATGGCGAATACAGCTATTCGCAATTCATCGATTCGGACATCGCCAACCCCGCGAACCAAATCGCCACCACGTTTGACGACTGGACCACGAACCGGGTGGTCGCCAACGCTTATGCGGAGGCGGATCTGTTGCCCGGGTTGACCTACCGCTCGACCATGTCGGTGGACTACAGCTTGGGGAGCCAACGCATTTTTTTCCCGACCTATGATTTGGGCATCGGCGAAAACGACCCCAACCGGCCAGCCTACGAATTCCGACCAGTGAACTCAGTGGTACGCGCCGAAAACCAATGGGCGAACTGGCAGTGGGAGCAACTCGCGCGCTACGATCGTGAGTTGGAGAACGGCAACGAGCTCAACCTCATCGCTGGTTACTCCGCGCTGAAGAGCACCTACCAAAACGTAGTCGCATCCCGCGACAGTTTGACCACCAACGAAGCCGAGCAAGCCTTCCTCGACAACAGCTTGAATGCGGCGGAACAAGCGCCTCGGGCGAGCGGCGGATGGGGGGAGTCTTCTTTCCTGTCCTCGTTCTTGCGCGGCAGCTACGCCATCGGCGAAGAGTGGAATGTGTCCGCTACGGTGCGGCGCGACGGTTCGTCCCGCTTCGGTGAGAACAACCGGTACGGTTGGTTCCCTTCTGCCTCGCTCGCTTGGAACTTGACCGAGCGCCCTTGGGTGGCCGAGAAGGATTGGATTGAGTTCCTGAAAGTCCGGGCTAGCTGGGGACGCAACGGAAACGCAGACGGCATCGGCAACTACGACTACACTTCGGTGGTCATCAATGGATTGAACTACACCTTCGGCCCGGATCAGCAACAAGTGAATGGCGCAGGTCCGGTCAACACCTCGAATCCCGATTTGAAGTGGGAAACGGTGACCCAGTCCAACATCGGTGTGGACGCCGACCTCTACGACGGGCGATTCAACATCATCCTCGATGCATTCGTCAAGCAAACGAACGACATGCTGGCGGTGGTGCCGATCCCCGGAGTGGTCGGGTTCAATCCGTCGCCGACGAACGTGGCTTCTGCGCGCAATGCGGGGGTTGAATTGGCTTTGGGCTACCAACACGATGGCGAGAAATTCTCCTACAAAGTGAACGGTAACTTGAGTGTCATCCGCAACAAAGTGACCAACCTCGGTGAAGGCGGACAGGCCATTTCGAGTGGCAATGTCTTCGGCTCGGGTGATTTCACGGCGCTTACGGAAATTGGCATGCCGATGGCCTACTTCTACGGCTATGAAACGGCTGGGGTCTTCCAAACCCAAGCCGAAGCCGACGCGAACGGGGCGCAACCCGATGCGGTGGCAGGGGATTTGATCTTCGTCGACCAAAACGGCGACGGCACGCTGGACAATTTGGACAAGGTGATGATCGGCAACCCGCACCCGGACTTCACGTACGGGCTCAACTTCGATGGGCACAAGGGTCCGTTTGACCTGAACATCTTCATCCAAGGCTCCCACGGCAACGACTTGTACAACGGCATCTTCCGTTACGATTTGAACATGACGAACTTGCCCGTGAGCGCGCTCGAGCGCTGGACCGGTGAGGGCAGCACGAACGAGGCGCCGCGCCTGTCGCACACCGACCCCAACCGCAACAACCGCGTATCTGACCGGTTCATTGAGGACGGATCTTACTTGCGCATCAAGAACGTTCAACTCGGTTACAACTTGCCCGAGTCCGTCTTGGATCGTTTGGGCATTGAACGTTGCCGCGTCTACCTCGCGGGAACCAACGTGTTCACCTTCACCAAATACAGCGGCCTCGACCCCGAAATCGGAAGCCGTGGCACCCTTGAAATCGGCATCGACCGTGGCTTCTACCCGAGCCCGCGGATGTTTATGGCCGGTTTGAACGTAACTTTCTAATCCCAGCCAAATGAAACCCACTACCCTACTTCTGATTGGAGCTGTGGCCTTCGCAGGCTGCAAGCAATCCTTCCTCGATGCAGAGCCGCTTGTCGGATCCACTGCTGCGAACTATTACCAATCCGCCGGGGATGCCGAGGCAGCGATTGTTGCCTGCTACAACCCCCTTCAACAGGAAGTCACCACCCTGCAAGGGTCTGGCCAATTGGCCACGCACTTCCGTTGGTACTTCGGTGACATCGTGTCGGATGACGCGGACAAAGGCGGCTCCGGCGATGGGGACGAGCCTGAGTTGCTGCTGTTCGAGCAGTTCGCTGGTCAGTCCAACGCGCGCTTACTTCTCGGCGAATGGCAGTCGGCCTACCGCGGCATTGCTTACTGCAACTTGGCGTTGGCGAACATCCCCAACATCGACATGGACAGCTTCGACCAAGCGCGGTACTTGGCAGAGGCGAAGTTCATTCGGGCCCACTGGTACTTCAACCTCGTGACCACGTTTGGCGGCGTGCCGCTGGTGCTGGACAACCTGGCGCCGAGTGAGTACCAGCAGCCGCGTGCGACGGCTGAAGCGATTTGGGCTCAAATCGAAACCGACCTCATCGAGGCCGTGAACGACCTGCCTGTGCGCAGTGCCCTGTCGCTGAACGAACTCGGCCGCGCCACACGCGGAGCGGCAAACGCGATGCTGCTCAAGGCTTACGCGTACCAAAGCCGGTGGACCGACGCGCTTCCGGTTGCGGAGGACATCGTGGGCTCCGGCGAATACGCACTGGCGCCGGACTACGGGAGCATCTTCACCCTCGAGGGGGAGAACGGCCCGGGGTCCGTTTTCGAAATCCAGTTCATGAACGCCTCGGGCGGCAACTGGGGCAACTCCCTGGAGGGCACCTTCACCAATGTGTTCCAGCGGGCCCGTGGCCAGTTTGGCGGCTATGGATTCAACTTGCCTACGGAAGACTTAGTAAACGAGTTTGAACCCGGTGATCCGCGTTTGGCGGCTACAGTGTTCCAGGAGGGCGACGTGATGGGCGACCGCGGATTGTTCACCCTCGATGCCACCGGGTTCCCATACCCCTACTATCCGAAGAAGTACTTCACGAACGCTGCGGATGAGGCGCCGTTTGGTGATCCCAATCCCAACGGGCCGTCGAACGATCGGGTCATCCGGTACGCCGATGTGCTCCTCTTGCATGCGGAAGCAGCGTACCACAACGGATTTGAAGACATGGCGCGCAATTCCCTGAACGCCGTTCGCGAACGTGCCCGAGGCGGGGCGACCGATATTTTACCGGACGTTACCGCAAGCGGAGCGGACCTGTTGGACGCCATTTACCATGAGCGCCGGGTGGAGTTGGGCCTCGAAGGCCACCGATTCTTCGACTTGGTGCGCCAAGGGCGCGCAGCGGAAGTGTTGGGACCGCAAGGATTCCAACAAGGCACCCATGAGATTTTCCCCATTCCCGATGCTGAAATCACCCTGTCTGGTGGCCTCATCGAACAAAACCCAGGATACTGATGCAACGTTTTCTTAAACCCCTCGGACTCGCCTTCTTGGCTGCGGCCGCCATCTATGGCTGCCGGCCTTACGAAACAGACGGCATCGCATTGCCCGAAGGCCCACAAGCGGATTTTTCTTGGGCATTTGTGGAAAATGATTCCAACCGCGTGGTCTTCACGAGCAACAGCAACGAAGGTTTTCTGCACTTGTGGGAATTTGGCAACGGTTTGACCTCTACCCTGAAGACAGACACCGCATACTACCCACAAGCCGGCGAATACACAGTCACTTACAGCGTCAACAACGCCGGTGGCATGGCGCAAGCGTCCGCGACCATCAACATCGAAAACACCGCAGAGCTGCCATGCGAAGGTGCGCTTGCCCTGTTGACGGGTTGCGATGACCAAAAGACGTGGGCCTGGTCTTCAATTGCCGGTGCCATCTCCGTCGGCCCGGTGCCCTACTCCACAGAATGGTACACCTCTCCTGCAGGTGGCCTCGTGCCCGAGCAATATGACGACGCGTTCCAGTTCACCTTCGACGGCGACTACGTCTACGCCAACAACGGCGGCACGGTGAATCCATACGAAGGCTATGTGGTCAGCGCTTTGGAGGTGCCGGAATTGACCTACACCTTCCTCGAGGCCGCTGGGACTTCTGGGGAGAACCAAATCATCTTGCCCTCCTGCTGGTTCATGGGGGTTTGGGATTCGGGGCCGGTCTACGACATCGTGGAGTTGACGGAAGAAACCCTCGTGCTCCACGGCCGCATTCAAAACGGCGATTGCACTGCGGGAGATGGGTACTTCACACTGACTTTCACCGCCCAATGAGCCGATTCCTGATTTTCGGGATGGCCTTGTGTGCCGTCAGCTGTTCCTCCTGCGACAGTGGTGGGGATGCTCCGCTAGCTGAAATCCGATTCGCTTCGGACCGGACCGCTTTTGAGAACGAAGCAAACAGCCTGTTTTCCTTTGAAGTGCGTTTGGATGCGGCGTCCACCGAGCCGGTCGAGGTGTCTTACGAGGTCAATGGCCTGACCGCCGAGGCCGACGAGGACTTCACCGCCAACTCCGGGACGCTGCGGTTTGAGCCCGGCGAAACGTCCCTGCCCATCCATGTGGCCGTGACCATCGATCAATACCTCGAACCCGATGAGCAATTCGAAGTGGTGTTGAGCAATCCGGTCAATGGCTACCTGAAAGACCAGGTACAAGTCGCCATTGGAACCATCCGCAACGACGATTCCACGGTTCCGCTGGCAAGCGGAGGCTATGATGCGCCGACATCGTACCCGGGCATGACGTTGGTTTGGGCAGACGAATTTGACGGCCCTGAAATTGACCCGGCTAACTGGACCTATGACCTAGGGGCATCGGGCTGGGGCAATCAAGAGCTTCAGAATTACACCAATGACGACGCGAACAGCTACATTGACCAGGGCAACCTCATCATCCGTGCGGAAAAAGTGGCGGGCGACCAATACACCTCGGCTCGGCTGAAGAGCATCGACTTGCAAGAATATCAATTCGGGCGGGTGGATGTCCGGGCAGTCTTGCCCATCGGTCAGGGCCTTTGGCCAGCTGCGTGGATGCTCGGCGCCAACTTCAGTGAAATCGGCTGGCCCGACTGCGGTGAAATCGACATCCTCGAGCTCATCGGATCGGATCCAGGTCGGGTGCACGGCACCGCGCACTGGGGGGCCGATCCCAGCCAGCACACCTACCTCGGTGGGTCTACTGCCGTCCCCTTCCCTGCCACCCTCAACGACGAATACCACGTGTACAGCATCGAGTGGGAACAAGACGCCATCCGATGGTATTTCGACAACGAGGAGTACTTCTCCATTTCACCATCGAACATGAACGGGCAACCCTACCCGTTCAACAACCCGTTCTTCCTCATCCTGAACGTGGCGGTCGGTGGAATCTGGCCGGGATATCCCGATGACACGACGCCGTTCCCGGCGTTCATGGCCGTCGATTACGTGCGTGTGTACCAGTGATGGTGCGGAAAACGTGTGAACCGGAAACGGTGTGCAGTTGTTGTGCAGGGGAATAATTCGCTTTCGTCGAAACAATTCCTTAATTTAACGAACCAAATCAAGTAACATGATCAAGCTCAATTTTACCAAAGCGATGATGTTGGGAGTCTTAGCTGCCTGCTTCACCGTTGCCAACTCGTGGGCCCAGACCCATTCTGTCACGTTCAATGTGAACATGGCTAACGAGAATGTGGCTGCTACAGGCGTTTTCATCGCCGGTGGAACCTATTTTGGTGCGCCAGGTGACAACCTCATGACTGACGCGGATGGTGATGGCATCTACTCCATCACCTTCGAATTGGAAGAAGGGTTCAGCGGCCACTACGCCTTCACCAATGGCGCTTGTGGAGACTGGGGATGCAAAGAGAACCTTGCGAACACTTCCTGCGGCGATGCAGCCAATTTCAACGACCGCTTTTTGCCGGAAGTCACCGGAGACACGGTCATCAGCACATGTTTTGGCCAGTGCTCCACTGACGGAACGTGCGAAACCCCAGGCGACCCCGCCGACGTGACGTTCCAGGTGAACATGAATCAAGAAACCGTCGCTGCTGCCGGTGTCTTCATCTCAGGAGGTTCCATCGACGGCTGGTGCGGTTGCACTGCCATGACGGACGACGACGGAGATGGCATCTACACCGTCACGCTGACATTGGACCAAGGTGTGCACGAATACAAGTTCCTGAACGGGGGCTGGGGCGGTGATGAAATTTTTGATCCTGCCGTCGACGGTGCTTGCACCCTGACAACCGGAGGGTTCACCAACCGCGTTGTCACTGTGGACAGCCCCGACGCCATCGTTGAGCCTGTTCGTTGCTTCAACGCATGCGACGACTGCTCTGACATCGAGGGCTGCACGGATGACACCGCTTTCAACTACAACCCGAGCGCTACCATCGACGACGGGTCGTGTGAGTACGGCACTCCCGGCTGCACCGATGAGACTGCTGCAAACTACAACGCAGATGCAACGGCCAACGATGGCTCTTGCCTCTACGCCACCTTCTTCCACGTGGACATGAACTGCTACGATGGAGCGTACAGCACCGTGCACCTCACGGGTCCGTTCTGCGGCTGGTGCGCAAGCGATGGCTACAACGACATGACGGACGATGACGGTGACGGCATCTACTCCGGTGAACTCTGGTTGCCTGCCGGGGAGACTGAGTACAAGTACATGATCGACAACTTCGAGGACCAAGAAAACCTCGTTGACGACATGGCTGCTGGTGCGACCTGCGCTCCGATCACGGACTACGTAGGATACGCGAACCGCATCGTCCTCGCGGGAACGACAGTCAACGAAATCTACGGGTCGTGCACCGCTTGCGATCCATCAGCTGTTCCCGGCTGCACAGACGACACTGCCGTGAACTACGATGGCGCTGCCACGGAGGACGATGGTTCTTGCTTGTATGTCACCACCTTCAACGTGGACATGAGCTGCACCGAGCAGGCTTTCTCTACGGTTCACATCACCGGACCGTTCTGCGGCTGGTGCGGAACCACCGACTACAACACGTTCAGCGATGACGATGGCGACGGCATCTACACCGGGGAACTCTGGTTGCCCGCTGGCGAAACGGAGTACAAGTACATGGTCGACGGTTTTGCCGCTCAAGAGGACTTGGCTGACGACATGGCCGCGGGCGCCACGTGTGCACCGATCACCGACTATGCGACCTACGCGAACCGGATTGTCATCGGCGGAAGCACGGTAAACGAGACCTACGGTTCATGCACGGCATGCGATGTAGTCGTGGAGACGGTGACCGTTAGCTTTGCTATCGACATGAGCAATTCCGAGTACCCGAATGCGGATTACGACAACGTCGTCATCAACGGAGCATGGAACAGCTGGGCTGGATGGGGCGTGACCTTGACGGACGAGGACATGGACGGCATTTACACCGGTTCCGCTGAATTCGACCAAAACACCGAAACGGAATTTGTCGTCGCTGTGACCGGTCCTGCTGACGGCTACTCCGGATGGGGTGCGGTCATCAACTCACCCGCGGAGTGCAGCTCAAACCCCGAGTTGCCCCTCGGCGAGGGCGGCGGCAACTACGCGTTGAGCGTCGGAGCGGAGGACATGAGCGTGGCGTACTGCGCAGGCAGCTGTTCAGCTACGTGCCCCACGTTGGGTTGCACCGATCCATTCTATGCTGAATTTGATCCCACGGCCGAGGAGGACGATGGTTCATGCATGACGCTACGTGTTTGGGGTTGCACCTACGAGGCAGCAAGCAACTACGACCCTGCAGCGAACACCGACGACGGTTCATGCATCATTGAGCAAGGAAGCGCTTGCCCGGGTGACTTGAACGATGACGGAGCAGTAGGCACCTCTGACCTCCTGCAATTCTTGTCACTGTTTGGTTTGACTTGCGATTGATTTTTGGTTTGATCAATCTAGAACGGGCTGGCCTTCGGGCCGGCCCGTTCTTTTTTTCACCCATTCGACCTTGGCTGCATGTCCTGCAGCCACGACCTTTGCACGCATGTGGCGGCGCTTACTCATATGCTTGGTTGGATGGAGTGTGCTCCATGCACAAGGGGCAGCGCAGGTTTCGCCTCGGCTCACAGCAGACGAGGAAAAGGCGTTGCGCGCGGCGCCGGTAGCGCCGGATGCCCCAGATTCCGTGGTGTGGATTTCAAATGGCAAGCTCGATGTGAACTTTGCCCAGGTGTACTTGAGCAATTGGGCAGCGGGTGGACAAAGTACCCTGTCGCTCATCACCAAATTCGATTACACCTGGGAGTACGATCGCGGAGGCCTCGGCTGGGACAGCGAAGTGCACGGCGCCTTTGGATTGCTGCATCGCCCCGATGAATCCGTGTTGTTCAAAACGGATGACCGCATCGAGTGTGCGACCAAACTCGGACTGCGCGCAACCGACAACGGATTTGCCACCCTCATGGCGAGTTTCCGGTCGCAATTTGCCCCGGGCTATGCCTTGGAAAACGGGTTGCCTGACCGCACGAACCGCACATCCAACATCTTAGCCCCGGGCTATGGCGTGATGGCTGCGGGCATGGATTACAAAAACGCGGAACGACAGCTCACCGTATTCATCGCTCCAGCAACGTACAAGGCGACTTGGGTACTGGATGACAGCTTGTCCAGCGCGGGTGCGTTTGGAGTGGAACCAGGGCAGCGGAGCCGCCACGAGCTCGGGGGGTATTTGAAATTGGCATGGAAGACGGCTGTTGTGGAAAACGTAGATTACTCCGTGCGCTTGGATTTGTTCTCCAACTACCTGAACAACCCGGAGAACATCGATGTCTTTTCAGACCATACGTTGGCCATGAAGGTCAACGATTACCTGACAACCACCATAAGCGCCACGTTGATCTACGACGACGATGTCATCCTGCAGAAGGAGGAGGCGCTGCTCGACCCCGACGGCAACGTCCTGCGGCCGGCGCACACGGGTCCCGGGTTGCAGCTGCGCGAAGTGCTCTCGGTTGGGTTTTCGTTGAAGTTGTAAGCGCTACGTGCCTATTTTCGCGGCATGAAAGCATACGTTTTTCCCGGACAGGGCGCCCAGTTTTCAGGCATGGGCACGGACCTGTATGAAGCGTCTGAAACGGCGCGCAACCGGTTTGACCAAGCGAATGAGGTGTTGGGGTTCAACATTTCCCAGATCATGTTCGAGGGCTCTGACGACGAACTGAAGCAAACGCGCGTCACCCAACCCGCCATCTTCTTGCACTCCGTCATTTTAGCCGAATTGCTCGGCTCGACCTTCTCACCCGGCGTGGTCGCCGGGCACAGCTTGGGCGAATTTTCGGCGCTTGTTGCCGCCGGCAGCCTTTCGTTTGAGGATGGGTTGAAACTCGTTGCCGAGCGCGCTTCTGCCATGCAGGCCGCCTGCGAAGCCACCCCTTCGACCATGGCTGCCGTGTTGGGACTCGAGGACGAAGCGGTCGAGAAGGTGTGTGCTGCCACCGACGGCGTCGTGGTGGCCGCCAATTACAATTGCCCAGGGCAACTCGTCATCTCCGGTGCCGTTCCTGCTGTGGAAGCTGCGTGCGCCGCCTTGACCGAAGCGGGGGCGCGGAGGGCGGTCATGTTGCCGGTCGGCGGTGCGTTCCACTCGCCGCTGATGGAGCCTGCCCGCGAGCGACTCGCCGCAGCCATTGAAGCGACGCCTTTTTCGGCTCCTCGCTGTCCCATTGTCCAAAACGTGCACGCCACTGCATCCACGGATCCGTCTACCATTCAGGCGAACCTCGTCGCCCAGCTGACGGGTGCGGTGCGCTGGACGCAGTCCATGCACGCGATGATTGAAATGGGGGCCACGGAAGTCGTCGAAGTGGGACCGGGCAAAGTCTTGCAAGGGCTGTTCAAGAAGGTGGATCGGGCCTTCCCTACGAGCAGCGCCGCGATGTGAAGGGCGGCGATTGGAAACAAAAAAGGGAAGAACGCGGTGTTCTTCCCTTTTTTGTTTTGGTTTTCTTTTCGTTACATCGCAGCGAAACCAGCGTGCAAATTCTGCACCTCCACTTCCGCAGCGTGCAGGGATGTCTTCAACGCGCTGTTCTCCGAACGCAGCTCATCGCAGCGCCGCTGAGTCCGCGCCAGCTCCGTCTTCAAACGCATGAATTCGTGCAAGGCAGCCGTCCGCTCTTGCCGAGCCGCTTCCAATTGTATGAGCAAATCCTCCATGGTCCAAAGATGCGACATGACGCACGAGGTCAAGAACGTGCCCGCCGTGGACTTATGCACGAATTGACGTTCATTATGAACCGCGCTTCAGGCGCCACCCGTGCACAGACAACGCCAATCCACTGACCGCTGCCACGGCGGCGGCCATCTTGTAAATCATCGGAATCCGCTCCAGCACCCCTTCGTAGAGGGCCCCGGACAAGAAGGCTCCGAAACCGATGCCGAGCTCCAAGGCCATCAGCATGGTGCCCAAAGCCAGGGCTATCTTACCGGGCTTGGCCATGTCGGCGGTCCAGGCAAACACCGTGGGCATGTTGATGCCGACCGACAGGCCGTAGACCACGCCGGCGATGGCGGCTGAGGTTTGGTCCGTTGCAGTGGCCAACAGGTACATGCCCGCCGCCAGCATCCAAGCGCCCAGCACCATGAGCGGCACCCGGCCGTGGCGATCCGAGGCCTTGCCCGCCACAAATCGCATCGCAATGCTCGCCAACACTGCAAGCATGTTGAAAGCCCCCTTGTACGTGTAGCCCAAATCCCCCACGAAGTCCGGTGTGACCGTCAAGAACGCTCCGAATGCAAACGCCGGGGCCAACATGGCCAAGGAGGAACGCCAGGTCGAAAAATCGAGGAGCTTTCCTTGAAACAAGTTGAAGTCCTGCCACGTGATGCGGCGCGCATTGGGCAAGGACTCCTCCAGCACCAAGGTCATCAGCAAGGCCAGCAAACCGAGCACCGCCGCCGCTCCAAACATGGCCTCATACCCGACTTCCACAGCCAAAAAACTCCCGAGGGCCGGTCCAGCCGCCATGCCCACATTTCCAGCGACTCCCAAGAATCCCAAGGCCTCCCCCCTGCGCGCGAACGGCGTGATGTCCGTCAGATAAGCCGTGGCGCCCGTCGGACGGAACCCCGTGCTCAAGCCATGGAACAGGCGGATGCCCAAGAGCAACAGCACGGTCACCGACATGCCGCCGTGGGGCGGCGCGTCCCGCGGGGCAAACCACCACACGAGCAAGTACGCCACGCCCGCAATCAGCGTCACGACGCTCCCGATGAGCATGACCGGAATGCGCCCCGCCGAATCCGCCATCCGACCACTGAACAGCCGCGCTACGAAGGCGCCGATGGTGAACAAACCGACCAGCCAACCGATTTTATCGGGGTGGCCGAGCTCGGTCAAAATCCCGGGTAACTCGGGGAGCACCATGCCAAAACTCGCCATGAACAGCACCGTTCCGACACACAAGATGTAAAAGCGTCGATCGAAAAGGCGGGGGGCAGGTTGTTCCACGGGGCAAAGGTAGCTGCGAATGCGAGGCGCACCTTACCTTGAGGGCATGGAATACCCTGCAAAAGTGCTCATCGCTTGGGGCGAAGCCATTTCGGGCAATCAACCCATCAAGGACTGGCTCGCGGGCAACGGGTATCCCGAGCTCGCCATGGCCTGCCACGCCATCCGCAACCACGGCCCCTCACGCACGTGGCTGATGAAGCAAGGCCACCCCCACCTCATGGCCATGATCCGCCGCTGCGAGGGGGACCAGGGTGCGGCGGAGTGGCTGCGGCAATTTGGGTTCGACTACCTGGCTTTGGTCGGTGAGGGAGCGGACAACCAGGATGAGGCCATCAAGATTTTGCTCCAGAAAGACCAACGGGAATGGGCGGGCATCGCGCTCAAGATCCGCTCCATCAAGAACCAAATCGAAGGGGAGCACAACAGCCTTTACAAGATTTCCCGGAACTGAGGCGGTTCAACCGCGGTACACGAGGTGGCTCAGGCCTTCGGGCCGGAGGACGTCTTGCGCGAGCCGCTGCAAGTCCGCTGCCGTCACTTGCTCAATGGACTCGAACACCTTTTCGAGGGACTCCACGCGGTTGTACAGGAGGAAACTCTTGCCCAGACTCGTCATCACGCTGTGGCCCGAGTCTTGGCTGAGGGCGATGTGCCCCAAGACCTGCCGCTTGAGTTCCCGCAGCTGGCGGTCGCCCAAAGGCCGGTCGCGAAGTGTGGCGAATTCCTTGAGGACCAAACGTTCGGCGCGGGCGTGGGATTTGGCATCGGTGCCGAAGTAGACGGAAAAGACACCCGTGTCGGTGTACGGCGTATAGGCGCATTCGATGTTGTAGGCCATGCCGTGGCGCTCCCGGATGTTCAGGCTGAGGCGGCTGTTCATTGTGGGGCCGCCGAGCAGGTTGGCCAACATGGCCAGCGCCACCCGGTCGGGGTGCTCGTGGCCCACAGTCGGAGCGCCCAAAATGTGGTGCACCTGGTGCACGTCCTTTTCAAGGCGAACATCGAACGGCGCATTCGCTTGAAAGGGGGATCGGAGCAAACCAGCTTGCGAAGCGGTGTGCCCCCCGAAATGCCGTTCAGCGAGGCGCAGCAGGCGATCCCACGGAACGGGCCCGACGACTGAAACGACCATTTGGTCCGTGGCATAATGCCGGTTCACAAAGCCCAGCAGCCGATCACGCGTCATGCTGCTCACCGAATCCTCCGTGCCCAAGATGTTGCCGCCCAGCGGATGCCCTGCGAACAGCCGTTCCTCGAACTCGTCGAACAAGGCGTCCACCGGGCTGTCCCAATACGAGTGCAACTCGTCCAAAATCACATCGCGCTCCTTGACGACCTCCCGGTCCGGGAAGGTCGCGTTGAAGGTGATGTCAGCGAGGAGTTCGAGCGCGCGGTCCAAGTGCTCCGGCAAGAAGGACGCGACGAGCCAGGTGTCCTCCTTCGACGTGTAGGCGTTGACTTCGCCGCCCACGCTGTCCAGGCGGTTGAGGACGTGGTAAGCTTTGCGCTTCTTGGTGCCCTTGAACAGGGTGTGTTCGATGAAGTGGGCGGCGCCGGCCTCTCCCGGGAGCTCATCCCGCGAGCCGGCGTTTACAACCAGGCCCAAGTGGGTCACCGGGCGGTCCACCTGCTTGTGGATGACCCGGAAGCCGTTGGGGAATTGGGCGGTGCGGAACTCGTCCGCCAGCGCTTTTGCGGCGGGCGATTTCACAGGGCGGAATCAGAAGGGGAGGTCGTCGTCGCTCTCGCTGCTCGTGTCGGGCGTGGCGGCCATGGGCTTCACGTCGGGCATTGCGGGCTGAACGTCGGCAGCTCCTCCTGCCGCGGGCGCCGCAGGGGCAGCTCCTTCAGCGGCCTTCATGCGCCACGCGTTCAAGTCCACGTAGTAGTTGCCGTTGTACTCGCGGCCGCGGATGTCAAAGCCGACTTCTACGGTTTGGCCTTCTTGAAACTGATCGAGCATCTCCACCCGCTCCTTCGTGAGCGTGAACTTCACGTCCTGGGGGTACTGCTCCTCGGAACGCACGACGAAGTCCCGCTTGTAGAATCCACTCGGAAAATCTTGCCGATCCATCATCTTGATCAGCGTGCCTTTCATTTCATATGCCATGACACGAAATTACTGAGAATTGCCCGGGTTGACGGGGGATTTCCAGGACAAATTTTGAACAACTCACCCCGCGTTCCACGCCAACAACGTCATCCACGCCTCCCGCACTTCACCGCGCTTCAAGGCTGCGGCCGCCCGGGCGTGCAGCGCTTGCTCCAAGGCCGCGGCATCCTCCTCCAGTTCCATGTAGAGGTCGCTGAGCTCGATGAGCTTGTGCTCGTTGACTTCGGTTTCGTCGGGCAGTTCGGGGAGGGAGGCCAACTGGGCGAGGGCGTTGCGGTCGAACGCAGGGCTGTTGCGCACTTCAGCGGGCAAGGCATCGAATCCGACTCCTGGGGCGGCCAAGGGTTTGGCCACTTCAAACAAGGCATCCCCCGCGGCGCGGACGTACCAATTGCCGCCACAACGGCCCACCAAATCCAGGAGGTGCGCATCCAGCCGTCCCCCTGCTCCCATGACCTCCTTGCGCACGTGGATCCGCGTGATTTCGCAAACCACAAGTTGGCCTGCCCCCGGGACCTCGCCCAAGGAATCCACGCGCAACACCTTGCACTCCAACTGCATCGGGGACTCGGCCACGCGGAAGGGCTTCACCGTCTCAGAGGCCACCGGCGTCAATCCCGCCTTCTCGAATTCATTGACGCCCTCTGCAAAGTCCCCGCTCGCCAGCGAACACTGCTCTACCATGGCGAAATCCACCAGGTTCACCACCACTTCCGGCACCTGCAACACGTTCTCAAGTGTGTGCTTGGTGGTGTTGTCCCGGCCGCGTCGGGCGGGGCTGAAAATCAGGACCGGTGGGTTCGCGGAGAACACATTGAAAAAACTAAACGGCGCGAGGTTGGGGCGGCCTTCTGCGTCCACTGTGCTCGCGAACGCAATGGGGCGTGGCGCGATGCCATCGAGCAGCAGGGGATGCAATTCACGCGTTGAGAGCGCCGCCGGATCGATTGTGATGGTTTCCATTCAGATGGGGTGGTTTTCGACGCGTTCGACGCTTGCGAGGACCTTGTTTTTCAATGCGGCTTTGAATTGGACCAAACGCTGCAAGACCTCCTCGTCTCCCGACGCCACGATTTGGGCTGCGAGGATCCCGGCATTTCGGCCGCCATCGAGGGCCACCGTGGCCACAGGCACGCCCGCGGGCATCTGCAGAATCGACAGCACGCTGTCCCAACCGTCGATGGAATTGCTGCTCTTGATCGGCACGCCGATGACCGGCAACGGGGTCACAGACGCCGTCATGCCCGGCAAGTGGGCGGCCCCGCCCGCTCCGGCTACGATGGCCTTGAGCCCCCGAGCGGCTGCCGACGCAGCGTATTCCATCATGCGCTCCGGTGTGCGGTGCGCCGAAATCACCGTCATCTCGTACGGCACCTCGAGCTCCTTGAGCACTTGCGCTGCGAGCTCCATGACTGGCAGGTCACTCGCCGACCCCATGATGATGCCGACGCGTGCGTTCGCTTGTTTCTCCATGGCGCAAAGATAGCGCTTACCCTTTGCGGCGTTCGATTTCGTCGCGCAGTTGGGAGGCCAACTCGTAATCCTCCCGGGCCAAGGCCTCTTCCAGTTCCGACTGCAGGTCGCCGATGGTCTTTTCGGCCTTTTCCGCCTCCTCCTCCATCATTTGGTCGTCGAAATCAAACTCCATCTCCACATCCTCGGGCGTGATGCCCACTTCCGCCAGCACCGCCTCCTCGCAGTAAATGGGGCAATTGAACCGGTATGCCAACGCCACCGCATCGCTCGGCCGCGCATCCATTTCCTCTTCGCGCGTACCATCTGTCATGACGAGGCGCGTGTAAAAAATGCCTTCCACCACCTTGTTGATCACGACTTCCGTCAGGTCCAAATTGAAGCACCCAAAGGCCGTTTTGAACAAATCGTGGGTCAGCGGGCGGCTGGCCCGCATTTTCTCCAACTCGATGGCGATGGCTTGCGCCTCCGTGCTGCCGATGATGATCGACAACCGGCGGCTCCCTTCTCGTTCCGCGAGCACCATGACATACGCACCAGAGGAAGACCCACTGGGCTCGATGTTCACGATTTCCATGGGTACTTTATTCATCCCCTGCTGCTTTGTACGCTCCGTTCAAACAATGGT
>CBFHPD010000082.1:0-2790 GCA_965657495.1 uncultured Flavobacteriales bacterium | reverse complement strand
CGGCCCGGCCTGCTCGCCCGCTACGCCAGTCCCTTCTTCTTCGAAGCCGAGGCCTTCCAGCGCCTCGCCCCCGAGGTCATCGAGCTCCGCAAGGTCTACCGCCAACAAGACGCCGCCTTCATCGCCCTCTTGAACGCCCTGCGCGACGGCCAGGCCACGGCCGCAACCCTCGACCCGCTGCGCCCCCGCGTCCAGCCCGGCATCCTCGACCACGTCCCGCCCGGCTACCTCACCCTCTGCACCCACCGCGCCGCCGCCACCGCCATCAACGAGCGCGAACTCGGCCGCCTCCCCGGCGCCCCCCGCACCTTCAAGGGCGAGCTGAAGGACAAGTTCAACGCCTCCGAGGCGCCCGCCCCAATTCAACTTGAACTGAAAGTCGGCGCCCAGGTCATGTTCGTCCGCAACGACCCGGACGAACTCTACCGCAACGGCACCCTCGCCGAGGTCACGAAGGTCCACAAGACCTCGGTCGAAGTCCGCCTCCTCGACCCGCAAGACGCGCAAGACGAGGACGACGACGTGTTCGAAGTGGAGGCGGTGGAGTGGGAGAAGAAGGAATACGATTTGGCCGATAAAGGCGCGCTGAAGGAGGAGGTCATCGGCACGTACACCCAGCTGCCGCTGCAACTCGCGTGGGCGATCACCGTGCACAAGAGCCAGGGCCTGACGCTCGATCGCGTGGTGGCGGACGTCGCGCGCGCCTTCGATTCAGGCCAAACCTACGTCGCCCTCTCCCGCTGCACCTCCCTCGACGGCCTCATCCTCCCCGCCCTCCCGAGCCCCCGCTCGGTCCAAACCGCCCCCGAGGTCCGCGCCTTCATGTCCGCCGCCACGACCTGAAGCATGAGGATGATTGACTCGATTCAACACCCGTAATCGTTGACTTATCATTGCCGAAAGAGAGCGTTGATGCGGAATGAAAACACTTCTAGCTTGTTAGTCCAGCATTTTCGTCGTACTTTTTATAGGACACATGCTCCAAATACATGAATCCGCAACTGCCTCGTAAACGATCGTGGTTGAGATTTGTGGCCATCACATTGACTGACATGAAGAAATTACTGCCAATTATCGCATTCTGTGGTTGCCTGCTTTCGGCGATGGGTCAAACGCAAAGCCCAGAGTTCAATCCTGATTACGATGGAGATGGGTGTTTTGGCACGTCGGATTTCCTGCAAGTTTTAGCCGTTTTTGGTGAATGCGAAACCATTGACCCTGGACATACACTCTACTATTTCCGGAAAACGAGTGGCAGTCAATATCCTTTCGGGGATTTGTTGTCAGGAGACGTCATTTACTTGGGCAGTGAAGAAGATCCTTTTTACAGCTCAACAACGGATGTTGCCGAGGCGTGGGAATGGTTAATTGCCAATCAAAGCCCAACTAATTTTGAGGTGATTCCGCTGGATTCCGTTCCGGGCGTCACCTTGCCTTTCTCTGAAAGCATTCCTGCTGAGAGCATTCAATTCCCTGACGGAGAAGGACCATATTACATGGTTGTTTACGATGGCTATGACATTGACTGGGAGTCTGCTCATGTATTTTTTGATGTCAACAATGGTGCGGGGTTAGTGCCTTTGTCTGTTGGATTCACATGGAATGGTGAGCCTTGGAGGATGATGAAGATGCCCTGGGCAGGCTCAGCAGGTGCAATAACGGTAGGGGTGTCCTGCGCGTGGTGAGTGCCCGTTGACTGGGTGAATCACTCGCACCCCTCGCCGAAGACGCTGAGGAACAACAGCAAGTCGCTCGAGTTGCGCAGGTCGTCCGCGTTGAGGTCTCCCGTGCACGGAGCGACGCCAACGCATTGCTGAACCGCATCGTCCCAAACCGTTCCTTCCCCGCAATAGTTGGCCATGAAGGTCCCATCGCACGCGTAACCTGGAGCCGGGTAGCTGCATTGCCCGTTGTCGTATAGGGCCTCGTCATCGTAGTTGCAGGCCAAGGCATCGGTGCAACCCCGGTGGCAGGAAACGAAGTCGCACTGGGTATTGTCGGAGACGTCGTAGGCGTGGTAGTTGCATGCCGCCTCGTCGGTGCAACCGCTGCATCCTGGGCAATTCCACGTCAGACCAGACAGGTTGATGGGAGTGTCCGAGACCAACCATTGCGTCCAGCCCCCTGCGTGGCCGTCTTGTACGATGTGCCAACCGGCGAGTGCCTCATCCTCGGAAGGATAATAGAATTGCCCAGGCGTTTCAGCGTCGGGACACGGCGGCGACCACCCTTGGGAGACGGAGGTTTGGGTGCAACCGTTGAGCCGTTGTTGGTTCAGCCGCCAGGCCCCATTTCCGCCAACGCTGGCCACGGGGGTGACGTAGGTGGCTGTGATGCAATTGAAGTCGTAGGGATAGGCATCGGTTGGGAAGTCGATGGGCTCGTAGAGGTACATGGAGGGGCCAAATTGCGGGATGGCGAGCTCCACGATTTGGACCCCCCATAAGCGACCGGCCAGGGCCTGCTCCCAGAACATGGGCAAATCGCCCCAAGGGTTGTACGCCTCCGAACACCCCCCGTACCCCGAATTCGCAAACCCATAGAACCCGGCTGAGGGCGGATCCTGCAAATCGGGAATGCTGTCGTAGTCGACGTAAAGGGAATCAATGAGCCGGTACAGGTAGTCTTCGAAACCATCCCCGCCGCAAGGTTCGAGCAGAATGTACCCTGGTTGGTGCGAAAACGCATCGGGGGAGTAGGTTTGGCCCCAGCCGAGCTGGACGAGCCACATCGCGAGGCAAGTGAAAAGCAGCCGCGGCATCAGTCGAATGTAAAGGAGAGGTAGGCGTG
>CBFHPD010000081.1:0-2966 GCA_965657495.1 uncultured Flavobacteriales bacterium | reverse complement strand
CGCCGAGGCCGAGGCCCGTGAGCCCGTTGTCGCGCACGGTGATGCCGGTGATGGTGTTCGCGCCCTCGGTGTTCGTGGTTCCGGTGAGCGAGATGCCGTTCTGCACGCAATTCTCGGCGGTGATGCCGCTCAGGTGGATGTTGGACGTCCCCGGTTGGATGTGGATGCCAAACACCGCTTCGCCCGCTCCGTCCACCGTGAAGTCCTGGAGGGTGCAGCTGGCCGCCGACACGGCCAAGCCGTACGCTCCGACGAGGTCTTCGCAGACCAACACGGTGCCTTCCTCGGAAGCGCCTTGTATCGAGATGGATTTATCTATGTTGAGGGTTGCGTTCAGCACGTGTGTGCCCGCTGAAACTTCAATGACATCGCCCGCATTGGCCGCATTGATGGCTTCTTGAAGGGTCGCGTACACGGTTGATTGCGTGGTGTTGCTGACTTGGGCTTGCACGTGCATGCAAAATGCCACAAATGCCCAGGCAATCAGTACCCAGCGTTTCTGTGGTTTTTGGAGGTTGGATAAAAGCTTTTGCATGGCGATAAGTGATTTTCGTTTGCGGTAAGCGTTGGTTTGTAGAAATGAAAGTAGTCGGGTGTTGCTTGAAATTCAGTGGGGTTTTTGTTGCAATACGTGAAATGTGCGTAAGTGCACATTAAATAACATGATTAGTGACCCGTTTAAATACGTGAACAAGCACGTATTGCAACGTAAATAATGGGGTTTTCGGGGTTTTGTGGGGTAGCTTGGTCAGGCCTTGTATGCCTTGTCAAAATCAAAAATGTGAGAAAGCATTTAGTCTTCTTAAAAAAGTCCATTGCAAAAAAAGGACGGCATGCATCGGATGCTGCACCAGATGTGTTTCATTGGGACCAGTTGTTGGATGCGCAGCGCGTGCTCATTCAATCTGTAATGAATAAATCACCGAGGGCGCAGCTAGCTGAACATTGTGAGGCGCTCCAGTTGGTTTCCGGTCGAGCTGATCGGATGCTTCAATCCGCGCTAGGTGATGCAAAAATCAGCGCGCGTGAATTCCAGGTATTGTTTTTGGTCATGCAGGAAAGAACGTCCAAGGAAATTGCGAACGAATTGCATTTATCGCATTCCTACGTGAACAATGTGCGGAGTAGCCTGCGCGCAAGGCTGGACCTTCCCACGGAGATGGAGTTGAGCGACTTCATCGGAGAACACGCGGTTGCCACTTTGCCCACAACGGGGCCGAATCGTGAGGGCATTTTGGTCAAGTACCACGAAGGGTTGGAGGCGTTGGCCTCCTTCTTGAAAGCGCGGCCGGGTGCCGTACTCTCAGCAGAGGACTATGAGCAGGTAGAAAACATCCTCCTGCAAATTCGACCATGGATGCCCGATCAGGTTCAATTTGATGTGGAGTTCGACCATCCGCAGTTGATGCGGAACCGTTTTACAGTGAAAGAGTGGCAAGTCATGCAATTCATTGTGCGCGGCTATTCCTCGCGGTCCATCCGCCAGGCATTGAAATGCTCTCGTTCCAATGTGTACCGGATTCGCGGATCATTGCGCGCGAAATTGGGTCTGTCATCGGGGGATTCGCTGACCGGTTTTCTGATCAAGCATGTCCGCCATTGATTCAGCGCATCCATCCGGTGATGGACCACCGCTCGCGCCGCGCAACAAGGACTTCGTGCTCCATATCGGGGCTGGAGAAGATGACGGTTTTACCAAAGGTGGGCAAAATGTATTCTGGTCCTGACGCTCCGTACGTCACGAGTTCCCCTCCGGCATCGTGTGTCCAAGCGCGGTTCAGGTAGGTGACGAGGGAGAACTTCCGGGCATTCTTGTGCTGAAAGTCGTCCACGTGCCGGGCATAGCTGGCACCCGTTGGATAGGTGGCGTACATGCATTCAAATCGCCGAATGCCCGCGTAGCAGGTCCGGTTCAGGTAGGATGCCAGCCCTTGAACGATTTCGAGGTAGGCCTTTTCGGCAGGGTGTTCGGGCTGGTCGGACCACCATCGGATGAAGTCGGATCGGATTTCCGTGTGGACTTCAGCGCGGCCGGCGGCCCCGATTGCTGCAGGGCGGAGGTCGTCTTGTATGCGCAACTCGGCGAGCCGGTCGAACAAGGCGGACAGGATTTGGTCCGGGAACAAATCGTGCGCAACAGCCCGCTCATGCGCAATGAGTTGCTGAACGAGGTCTTCGAAACGCGCTTCCAATGCTTCCATGAGCGTCCAAAATGTGGGCGCAACATTAGGATGAAAATCAATGCGCGCAGCGGCTCGGCTCGCTTTTTGTTGCGGGGGCGTCTATGCATACTTATTCGACGCGTTGGCGGTGTATGACGGTGGTTGTGTTTTGGGGATGGGGCATGGACTCGACTTGGGCTCAGCTGGCCGGATCCTGGCATCCTGATGCCGATGGAGACGGCGAAGTGTGGACGCAGGATTTATTGGATTTGCTTGCGGCGTTTGGAGGTGGTTAGCCATTGCAAGCAAGCGTTTTGCCAAAACCCTGCGCTGAAGAGGGCTCGGTGCACCACCAGGGCGAGGCCTACGCGGTTGTTGCGATCGGCGTGCGGCGTTGATTTGCTGAGAACTTGCGTGCGACCCACTATTCGAATGGGGAGCCGCTGTTGGCGGGTTTGTCGAGCCCGGAATGGCTGAGCGCCGTGTAGGGGCCGTGGCTGTTTACGACGGGGGTGCTGCGCGGGTGTATGCGGGCAATGCGGACGAACGGGAAAACATGGCCGCATTCGGCCGGCTCTACAACGGTTGGACGGTCGTCCATCCGCGCGGACCCTGTCTTGCTGGCTGGCGTGTGCCTAGCGCTTCGGATTGGGGGTGTTTGATCGAGGCATTGGGCGGGGTTTGCAGCGCAGGTCAGCACATGCTGCCCGTCCCGGAGAGGCGCGCTGGTTTCGATGGTTCACCCGGTTTCAATGTCCTCATGGGCGGGGGGGGGGGGGGGCGGGGGTGGCGGGGGGAAACCCA
>CBFHPD010000080.1:0-3170 GCA_965657495.1 uncultured Flavobacteriales bacterium | reverse complement strand
GAAGCGCTCTGATTCGTTTCGAACACGTAACTTGCCGTGAATCAATCCATTTTTCACGGCATGAGGATCGCCATTGTTGGAGCATCTGCGGGCGTCGGCCGCCAAGCCGTCCACCGCGCATTGAGCAAGGGACATGAAGTGACAGCCGTTGCGCGATCGGCCATGGAGGGCGAGGAATGGCAGGGGGTGAAGGTGGTTCAAGGCGACGCATTGAACCCTGCGGTTTTGCGAGCGGCTTTGGAGGACGCCGATGCGGTGGTGGTGGCACTGGGAACCCGAAAAAACACCGACAAAACGACCTTGTTTTCAGACGTTACACGTGTCCTGCTGGGGATGGACGCGGAGCGTCCTCTGCGCATTCCCATGGTGTTCATCACGGGCTTTGGGGCCGGGGACAGCAAGCGGGCAGCTCCCTGGGTGGTGCGGTTGCTCCTGCGGTTTTTGCTCAAAGACGTGTACGCGGACAAATCCCGGATGGAATCGCTCGTCGAAGCGTCCGATTGGCCTTGGACCATCGTGCGACCAGGCCAATTGATTGACGGGCCGTTTTCCGGCGACTACCGCGTGGAAACGTCATTCAAACGCGGCATGGCCACGCGCGCCATCAGCCGAGCGGATGTGGCGGATTACTGCGTTGCGCAATGCGCATCACAGGTCCATGTCCGGCAGCATGTTGGGCTGTTTGGCGCTTGATTTCACTCGCTTCGCATGCACCACGGCACGGCGGCGCTGGCGGTGCCGTCGGGGCCGAACAGGGTCCAGGTGAAGTCGCCGGGCTGCCACGTCACGCCGTCCTGTTCGAGCGCGAGCTCAAGCCGCTGCCAGCCGCGCGGGCGGTCAGCGAATGCGCTCGAGGCCACCACGGCGCCTGCGGCATCCCGCACCTCGAGCGTCGCCTCACCGGGTGAGGGCAGAAAGGCCCAGGTGGAGGCCGTTCGGGGCGTCCGGGTTCCCCACCGCCAGCCGCTCGGCGACCAGTCGTTCCGGTGGGTGAGCGTGTCAGGGGGAAGGAGGGCGATTTGGCCTGCATCCACCGGCTGCTCCGCGAAAACGCCCAGCTCGAGCACCCAAACCGACCGGCCATGCGTGCCGATCACCAGCTCCCGCTCGCGCGCCTGGAACGCCAAATCGTGCACCGGCGCCCGCGGCAAAGCCGGCTGCGCCACCGTCCACGTCGCCCCTGCATCCCAGCTCGCATACGCCCCGCCATCCGTCCCTGCGAACAAGTGGTCCGCGTGGTCCGCACTTTCGCACACAGCATTCACCGGCTCATCCGGCAGCCCCGCATGCAGCGGCTCCCACGTTGCCCCCGCGTCCTCGCTCCGGTAAACATGCGGCGCGAAGGCGTCCCAGCGGTAGCCGTTCAGCGCCACATACAACCGGTCCTCCGCATGGGCACTCCACAGCACTTCGCTGACCCAAAACGTGTCCACCGGCAGCGCCCGTTCCATCCACGTGGCCCCGTCATCGAGCGAAACGTGCAACCGCCCGTCGTCCGACCCGACCGCCAGCCGGCCACGGGTGAGCGGACTCTCGTGGAACGACGTCAACGTCCCATATGGCACGTCCCCTTTGCGCCCGCCCCGCGTCAAGTCCCCGCTGATGGCCTCCCATTCCTCGCCGGCATCCACCGACCGGAAGACCTTGTTCGCCCCGATGTACACCGTGTCCGGCGCATGGCGGCTCACCCAAATCGGTGTCTGCCAATTCCACCGCAACGGCGTTTCCCCGAGCGCGTGCTTGGGGTGGATGTCCACCCGGTCGCCAGAACCCCGGTCGAGCCGTTGGTACCAGCCGAATTGCGAACCGAAGTACACGGTGTCGGGGTGTTCCGGGTGCACTTCGATCTGCATCCCATCGCCGCCGCCGAGCTCCTCCCACGGATAGCGCCCGCTGTTGTGCCAGCCCATCGACACCTCGTAATCTGACGGGCCCACCCACACGCCGTTGTCTTGCAGGCCCACGTAGATGTTATAGGGTTCGGCCTCGTCGACTTCGATGGCGTAGCATTGGGCGACCGCGTTGTGGTTGCACTTGAGCCAGTGCGCGCCGCCGTCCCAGCTGATGTTGACCCCGCCGTCGTTCCCGTTGATGAGGTGGTCGGGTTGCTCCGGGTTGACCCAAAGCGCGTGGTGATCCACATGGACGTTGGGCGCATTGATTCCGTGCCAGGTGGCCCCACCGTCGGTGGATTTGAGGAGGGGCACGCCAGCGATGTACAGGCTGCCGTCGGTACCGATTTGAATGAGGCCAAAGTAGTAACCGTAGGTGTAGCACACGTCCTCGAGCGGTTCGGCGTGGGTGCGTTGCCACGTGCCGTCGTACCGGTAGACGGAGGCGCCCACCACGCCAGCGTCGAACAGGGCCCGGTTGCCGTCGGTGACGTAGTCGCTGAGTGCCGCGGGAGGCAGGGTGCCTTCCACGATCACTTGCCGGACGGAGTCGAGCGGGAGGTCGATGCTGAACGCGTCGAAATACGCGCGCAGTTCCACCGTGTCGAGGCGGGCGAATTTGCGCGCACTCATGCCGCGGAAATCGCTGGGTGAGAGGTCGTCCCGTTCGGTGGTGGGAAGCGGGGTTTGGTCATCGAGCAAGACGTAAAGTTGTTCATCCACAGGGTGATAGGCTAATCCCATCCGCCCCAACAAGGCCCGGTCCGGCAAGCCCCCATGCCCGGTCAGGTCCGTCCACGTCCGGCCGCCATCCCGCGACTCCCACACCCCGCTCCCCGGCCCCGATTCCGTGAAGTCCCACGCCCGACGGGTCCGGTCCCACAGCGCCGCGAACAGGTGATCCGGGTCCGCCGGGTCCGCGATCAGGTCGATGCCGGCCGTCCCCTTCAGCACGTGCTCCCAATGCGTCCCGCCGTCCTCGCTGCGGTAAATCCCGCCCGCCTCGTTCGCGCTGTACAACGGGCCAGCCGCCGCGGCCCACAACACTTCGGGCCGCTCCGGGTGCACGATGATGCGCCCGATGTGATGCGTTTCCGCCAAGCCCAAGTGGGTCCATGTCGCCCCGCCGTCGTCGCTCCGGTACACCCCGCTCCCCGCGTACGAACTCCGCGACGAATTCACCTCCCCGGTCCCGACATATAACCGGCCGCGCTCCCAATCCGCCGCCACGCACCCCACGGCCGTCGTCGCCGCGTGATCAAAGACCGGCTCGAAGCT
>CBFHPD010000079.1:0-10155 GCA_965657495.1 uncultured Flavobacteriales bacterium | reverse complement strand
GCTCGCGGTTTCGACGAGCGAGGGCCAGCCGGTCCGGACGGATTCAATGCGGTTGTAAGGGACCTCGTCCCAGGCGGAACCGGTGTTCAGGTTGTATCCCGTGCCGCGATCGCTGAAAGGCGTGCCTTCGAGGCTGACCGTCCAAGCGGCGGCCACGTGGGTGTTGCCGGAGCCGTTGTCGCGGGCGTACATGCGGTTGTCGACGGCGGCGTTGGATTGCAGGTCGTATTGGGTTTGGCCAATGATCTCCTGCTGAATGACCAACTCGCGCGTCTGAATGTGCTCCGCATGACCGATGCCACTGCCCGAAAGCGGCTGAGCAGGACGTTCCCCCAAATCCGTGACGGCAAACTGGGTGCGCAATTGGGGAATCCGCGCTTCAGGTGCAACCTGTGGGGCGTCGCCCAGCGGATTGGTTCCAACTTGTTGTGCAGGCAACGGCAACACCAGTCCCGTTGCCAGCAAAGCGGTGTAGAATTGTTTCATGAATGGATGGAAGTTGTTTGAGCGGAAATTACATCATTCCGCGCAATCTTCCCTCCTCAGGGCTTGGGCAATCGGGCGAGCAGCGATTCGCGGCCGACCACCAGTTGGTCCAGCTCCACTTGGATGTCCGCATCGAGGGGCAGGAACACGTCAATGCGGGAGCCAAACTTGATGAAGCCCACCTCCTCGCCCTGTGCCACTTCCTGTCCGGGCTTCATGTACCAACAGATGCGGCGGGCGACGGCCCCGGCGATTTGACGGAACAAAACCGGGCCGTGCGGGCCTTCGATGACGTGTGTCGTGCGCTCGTTTTCGGTGCTGGATTTGGGGTGCCACGCCACGAGGTACTTGCCGGGGTGGTATCGGGACTCGAGCACCTTGCCCGCCACCGGCGACCACTGGGCGTGAACGTTCAGCGGGCTCATGAAGATGCTGACTTGGATGCGGCGGTCTTTGAAGTACTCGGTTTCTTCGACCTCTTCGATGACCACGACCTTGCCGTCGCTCGGGCACAGGACGTCACCGGGCTCGGAGGCACCGACTGCGCGTTTGGGCAGTCGGAAGAAATTCAGCACCAGGCCGAGCAAGACCGCTGCGCCCACGTACAACACCGCCGCCAGCCAAACCGGCAAAAACGCGTACGCCAATCCCACCACCACTGCATCTAACACCAACACCACCAACAGGGTGGCCACACCTTCTTTATGAAACGTCATCGTGCTCCTGAATTAATCGAGCACAAAAATGCGCATGAACTGCCAATACATCGGTGCCGCATACACAAATCCGTCAAACCGGTCCAAAATCCCTCCGTGGCCTGGGATGAGCGTCCCCGAATCCTTGATGCCCAACCTGCGCTTCCAAGCGCTCTGCGTCAAGTCGCCCGCCGTGGCCAGCGCACCTACCGCCGCACCGAGGGCCATCATCGACCACCCAAAAACCGCCCCGGCCACGAGGGCAGCCGCCATCAACCCGCCGAGGAACCCCTCCCACGACTTGCCTGGCGACACCCGCGGCCACAACTTGTGCCGGCCCAACGGCTTACCCACGAGGTACGCCCCCGTGTCGTTCGCCCACACCATCCACAAGAAGGCGAGCACGTGCAACGGCTCATACGTTAAGCTGGGTGACCATCCCCACACCGCCATGCTCAACGCGGCAAGGGCGATGAGGAACATCCCCAAGGGACGTCCCGCGGGATCCGCTTTTCGGTATTCCAGCACGCCCAGCACGCCGACCACCATCCACAGGAGGTAGTTCGTCCACGGGCTCAACCACACCGCTCCCATCACAACGGCCACAAAGACCGCTCCGGCGAGGGCCCGCGTGCGGGTTTCCGCGTCGAAGAGGCTGGCCATCAATCTTCCAAATCGGCGCTGGCGTCTGCTGCGGCAGCATCTTCAGTCGCGGCCTCCGGAGCCTCCTCTGCCGCAGCGGCTGGGGCTTCAGGCAAGGCATGCTCCGTCTTGGCAAACGGCCGTGCCCCGAGGATGCGCTCCACGTCTTCCTTGAAAATCACCTCGTTCTTGAGGAGCGATTCAGCAAGGGCCGTCAGTTTTTCGCTGTTCGCCGTCAAAATCTCCTTCGCCCGGGTGTACGCCCCTTCGATGACCTTGCTCACCTCCTCATCGATGATGCGCGCGGTCTCCTCGCTGTAGGGTTTGGTGAAGGATTGCTCACCGCGGCTGTCGTAGTAGCTGATGTTGCCGATGCGCTCGTTGAGGCCGTACACGGTGACGAGGGCGTAGGCTTGCTTGGTGACTTTCTCCAAATCGCTGAGCGCCCCAGTCGAAATCTTGTCGAACACCACCGACTCCGCCGCACGCCCCCCGAGGGCGGCACACATTTCGTCGAGGATTTGTTGGGTCGTCGTGATTTGACGCTCTTCTGGGAGGTACCAGGCGGCGCCAAGGGACTGGCCGCGGGGCACGATGCTGACCTTCACGAGTGGCGAGGCGTGCTCCACGAGCCAACTGACCACCGCGTGGCCCGCTTCGTGGAAGGCAATGGTCTTCTTTTCGTCCTCCGAAATGATCTTCGAGCGCTTCTCGAGGCCGCCGATGATGCGGTCCACTGCGTCGAGGAAGTCCTGGTGGGTGACGAGGTCGCGGCCTTTGCGGGCGGCGTAGAGGGCCGCCTCGTTGCAGACGTTGGCGATGTCGGCTCCGGAGAATCCCGGGGTTTGGCGCGAAAGGAAATCGATGTCAATCGTCGAATCTACCTTGATGGGGCGCAGGTGCACCTCGAAGATGGCCTTCCGCTCGGTGAGGTCCGGCATGTCGGCGTAGATCTGGCGATCAAACCGGCCCGCACGCATCAGGGCCTTGTCGAGGATGTCCGCCCGGTTCGTGGCCGCGAGGATGATGACCCCGCTGTTCGTGCCGAAGCCGTCCATCTCCGTCAGGAGTTGGTTCAGCGTGTTTTCGCGCTCGTCGTTGGAGCCCATGCTCACGTTCTTGCCACGTGCGCGGCCGATGGCGTCGATTTCGTCGATGAAGATGATGGCCGGCGACTTCTCTTTCGCCTGCTTGAACAAATCCCGCACGCGCGAGGCCCCGACGCCCACGAACATCTCGACGAAATCGGAACCGCTCAACGAGAAGAACGGCACCTGCGCCTCACCGGCCACGGCCTTCGCGAGGAGGGTCTTACCTGTCCCCGGAGGGCCGACGAGCAACGCGCCTTTGGGAATCTTCGCGCCGAGGTCGGTGTACTTCTCGGGGGACTTGAGGAAGTCTACGATTTCTTGGAGCTCCTCTTTGGCACCGTCGAGGCCCGCGACGTCGGCGAAGGTCACGTTGGTGCCTTTGCTCTTGTCATACACCTGTGCCTTCGATTTTCCGATGTTGAAGATTTGGCCTCCACCTGCGCCCCCACCGCCCAAACGGCGCATCAGGAACATCCACACAGCGATCATCAGGCCGAAGAAAATGACGTACGAAAACAACTGCGGGACCAACTCGCTTTCCTCTTCGTAATCGTACTTCACCATGCGCGCGTCGGCCCACAGCTTCAACTCCTCCTGGTAGGCCTCCGCCGAGGGGACGGAAACCTGGTAATCCGGTCCACGGTAGACGTTTTGCAGCAAGCTGGTATTGCCATCTTGCGGTGGAAAGAGCGAATCGCGGACCTCTGGCTTGAGGGTGACCAGCGCCGAGTGGCCGTTATAAAGGATGTGCTCCACATGCCCCGCTTCCACGTGATCCTTGAGCTCGGCCCACTGGATGCGCTTTCCCTCGTTGCCGCTGTTCATGAACAGCATGCCGAGGAGCACCACGCCGATGATGCCATAGATCCAGTAGAAACTCAGCTGCTTCCGGCCATTTGGCTTGTCGCCTTGGTTGGGTTGATCTTCCATGTTGGTTGTGCGCTGTTTACGCGTTTCAAGCTTCTTGTAAGACGTTCATAACTGCATCCCCCCACAACTCTTCCAACGCGTATTTGCCGCGAACGGCTTCATGGAAAATGTGCACCACGACGTTGCTGTAATCGAGGATGACCCATTCACCGTTCCGCATGCCGTGCACCCGCCAGGGCCGCTCGTTGAGGATTTCGTGTGTATCCCCTTCCACATTGCGTGCCAAAGCTTCCACCTGGGTGCGGCTGGCACCGTCTGCAATCACCAGCGTGTCGGTGATGGCGTGGGGCACATCGCGCATGTCCATCACGACGATGTCGCGCGCCTTCACGTCTTGCAACGCGGCGGTGATGCATTGCACAAGGGGTTGGGGGTCGGTCGATTTCCGTTTCGTCATGTAAGCCAAATAGGGGCTAAAGGTACAACATATATCACCCCCAAGCCGTTCAATCCGGGGCTTGGACGTGGGGGTGTACCTTGCGGGCATGGTGGCATTCGATGACTTGCCTTTGCCTCGGATGAACGCGCCCGTCGAGCGGTTTGCGTTTGAGGAAATCGACGGGACGAACGCGTTCGCGGGGCGGTGGCTCCGGCTGTCGGGCGGGGCGAGCGAGGCTGCCATCCTGTCACGTCGGCAGACGGCAGGGCGCGGCCAGCATGGCAGGGAATGGCATACGGAGGCGGGGGTGGATTTGGCGTGGTCGTATGCGCGGCGGTTTGGGGCGGCTGTGGAACCGGTGGATTTGGTGGGGCTGAACATGGCGTGGGCGGCGGCGGTGCTCGGGGTCGTGGAGGCGGGAGCGGCTGGCGCCGAGCTGGGCTTGAAGTGGCCCAACGATGTGTACGGGCGGGTCGGCGGGCGGTGGCGGAAGCTGGCTGGGTTGCTGGTCGAGGCGCAGTGGCGGGGGGCCGGGTGCGTGGGGGTCGTGTTGGGCGTGGGGGTGAACGTGGGGTCGCGGCGGCTGGGGGCTGCGGAGGGCGTTTCGTTGGCCGAGTTGGGCGGGAAGGCGGGGATCGAGGAGCTCGGGCGGCTGTTGGAGCGGGCGGTCCGGGCGAGCTGGGGCCAAATCCCGGCAGGCATCGCCACTTTCCACGACCGGCTCCTTTTCGTCGGCGAGGAGCGCCCGTTCGTGGTGCGGGGGCAGCGGCGGGAAGGGCGGTTCCTCGGGGCCGGGCCCGATGGGACAGGGCGGTTCGATTTCGGGGCGGGCCCGGAGGACCTGCCGCAGGGGGACGTGGCCTGGGTTTGGCCTGAAAATCAGGGGTAAGCCGCGCGCAAATTCGCCGCAATCGCGTCGAACAAGCTCGTCAGCGCCTTCTCCGCCATCATCTTCGTGAAGGGGTTCAAATCCGCCTCGCAGCGCACCTGCGCCACGCTCCGATCGTCCCCGGCCGGCGTGAACAACAAGTCGAGCGTGAACCGGATGGGCGTGCCCTTGCGCGAGCCGTAACGCACCCGCTCGCCCGGCACCACTTCGTCCCGGCCAAGGACGATGGAGATGCCTCCTGGCACTTTGAAGGAGCAACCATCCTCCGTGGCTTGGAAGTCGCTGACCGAATCGGACGGCAACAGCCGTTCAAGGGCCGCTGGGGCCGTGACGAGTTCACTCAACGCTCGGGGCGTGGCGCCGAGTTCAACGGAGGGGGATTCGATGATGGTCATGCGTCCTTGTTTTGGGCGAGGAAGGCCTCGCTCCACCCTTTCGCGTCGCTGCTCCATGCTTCGAGCAGGGACTTTTGGGTGTCAGATATGTAGCCCTCTGTGGCCGCTTGGTCAAGGAGGGTAGGGTAATCCGTGAGGGTGGTCCACTTGCAGCCCGCTTGCTCAAATGCCGCGTACGCGTCAGCAAAACCATAGGTGAAGATGGCGATGAGCCCTTTCACTTCTACGCCCGCCGCCGCGAGCGCGTCCACCGCCGCCAAGCTGCTTTTGCCTGTCGAAACGAGGTCTTCGATTACGACGACGTTCGAGAGCACGCTCAGGTCGCCTTCGATTTGGTTCCCCATCCCATGCGACTTCGCTTCTGCGCGCACATAAATGAAGGGCAGCCCCAACTCCTGCGCCACCAGCGCTCCGATGGCGATGCCGCCCGTCGCCACCCCCGCAATCGCATCCGGCCGGCCGTACTCCGAATCCACGAGTTCGCTGAGGGCTTGTCGCAAGTATGTCCGTACATTTGGGTGGCTCAACGTCTTCCGGTTATCGCAATAAATCGGGGACTTGCGGCCACTGGCCCACGTGAACGGATCCTCCGGGCGAAGCTGAATGGCTTTGATGCGGAGGAGAAATTCCGCTACTTTTCGACGACTATCCAAGGACATTGACATGGCGCAAAGCTACGAAGTATACATCCTGAACCGGCCGGTTATTTTCGGCTCGGAAGCGCCGTTGGATGCCACCGGATTGGTCTTGAACGAGCCTTCGGAGGACGTGCTGAAATCGCTGCCGGGGCTGTTGCGTCAACGGGCGGACATCGCCGGGGTGTGGCTCGTGGCGACCGACGTGGAAGCGCTCTGGATCCGGTTCTGCATGGGCTACCGGGAGGTCCTCGCAGCCGGCTGCATCGTGGAGAACGACCTGGGCGAGGTCCTGTGGATGAAGCGCAACGGCCGCTGGGATTTGCCGAAGGGCAAGGTGGAACCGGGCGAGCGCATTGAGGACGCGGCCTTGCGCGAGGTGACCGAGGAGACGGGCATCGCCGCGTTGACCCTTCAGGAACCTTTAGGCCAAACCTACCACACCTACGAAATGAACGGCAACGTCGAACTCAAAACCACGTTTTGGTTCCGCGCCCTCCACACGGGCGGCCGCACCGCCGGAATCCCCCAAGCCGAAGAAGGCATCTCCGCCATCGACTGGGTCCCCCGCCCCATCCCCTCCTCCATCCTCGACTCCACCTTCGCTTCGCTCCGCCGCCTCATCGGCGCGTGACCTTGCGAACGCCGATGGAATTCGCTCAACGCCCGCCAGCTGCCCCACAAGAACATCATCTGCGCTTGCCGCAACGATGATGATTCACTTGACCGCCTGAATTCAACTCGCACACTTTTTCGGCTCACAATCGTGGGATTTTTGAGCCGATTCGGGTTGGAAATCGCCTCAGCCGGTCAGCGGGGCCACCGTTCAATGGTGGCGCCGAGGCCTTCGCTTGGGAGGAGTTGGCGGCCGGGCAAGGGGTCGCCGTCGGAACCGAGGATGACCGTGGTGGGGACTGTCGAGATGGACCAAGCTTGAAGGGCGCGGGGGTCGGCGCCGATCCAGCGGAGCTGCTCGGATCGGGAGGTGCGGTCGGCTTGGGTGGACTGCCAGGCGGACTCGGTGGGATCGAGGGAAACGACGAAGAATTGGACGTCCCGGCGCTGGTTGGATTCGGCGAGTTGAGCGAACAGGGCGCGCTCGCGGAGGGCGGCGGTGGAGCCGTCCTTGACGAGGAGCAGCACGGTGCGCATGCCGGGACACACTTCGGAGAACCGTTCGAGTGCGCCGGAACGGGTGGTCCAGCCTTCGGGGGGGACGGGGGGCTGGGGGCGGAGGATTTGGCCTACCCCTTCGACGAAGGCCGCCGGGCCCGTCCACATCGCGAAAGCACGCGTCACCACCGGATGCGTGGGCTGCGCTTGGGCCCAAACCCACCACGCCCAATCCGCCTGCGCCGCCGCCGGCCCCATCGCATCGGCAACGGCCTCCGCGTCCCGGGCCTTCAGCGCCTCGCCCAGCACCACAACATCCACCTCTTCCCACCAATTCGCCCACGCGATGACGGCCGCATCCCGCAGGGGTTTCGACCTGAACGCCACGTTCGGATGCCGGTCGTCCCTCGTGAGGTAAGCCGCAAGCGCGTCCCGCAACTCCGCATCGCCCGCGCCCGTTGTCACCGCCCAATTCAGTCGCTCCCGCAGCAGCGCATCGTGCGCCCAGCGCTCCGTCAACGCCTCCTCAGCGGCCGAGAACACCCCCTCCATCCGCGCCGTCGCCTCCGACCAAACCGAATCCGACACAAACGAGCGGCTCCCCACCGCCCCCGTTGCCGACATCAAATCATACTCCAGCTCCTGAAATTCAGTCAAAGCAGCCACTGCAAGCCCCTCCAGCACCCCCAACGGATGCGCCACCGCCTCCCCGTCCGGCGTTTCCCAATCCACCGTCCCATAGACATTCCGCAACCGCATCGGCACCTCGTCCGGGCAGTGGCAGACCGCTACGGCCACCTCCCCCGCCCGGGTCGTCAACCGCCACGTATACGGCGGCGCCTCCACCGCCCAACGCTCCCCCGCCCCGGGCTCCACCGCAAAGACCGCCCGCCCCGCATCCACCAGCGCCGCATCCACCCACCGCAACCGCCCGGTCACTGCATCCTCCCGCTCAAGGTGGACCGTTCCAATCTCCGGACAGCCTTCCAGCCGCACCTGCAAACCCTGCGCCCCCGCCCACAAAGGCAGGGCCAGCAACACCGCCACCGCCACCCTCATCCGATCGACTTCGCAATGGCCTCCGGCACAAACGCCGACACGTCCCCGTTGTTCCGCAAAATCTCCCGCACCACGGTCGAATGGATGGGCGCGTGCTCCGGGTCGGTGAAGAGGATGACCGTTTCGATGGAAGGGCGCAACTGCCGCGTCATTTGGGCAATTGTCCGCTCGTATTCAAAATCGCCCCCGTTGCGCACCCCACGGATGAGCCACGTTGCCCCCACCCGATCACAAAAGTCAGCCGTCAGCCCCTCGTACGCCTCGGCCCGCACCTGTGGCACATCCACAAACACGGCTTCGAGCCACGCGAGCCGCTGTTCCAAGCTGAACATCGACTGCTTGGACGAATTCACGCCGACACCGATGATGACCTCGTCGAAAAGGGGCAGCGCACGCCGCAAAATGTTCTCATGCCCCTTCGTCAGGGGATCGAATGAACCAGGAAAAACTGCTCGTTTCATGGGGAGATTTGGGACCAAAATACAAAACGCCAACCGCACAAAATTCGCGTGCATTCAGCTCTAAAACGCAAATGCAGCGAACCCATTCACCGAATCGGCGTTTTTCAGTCTTCAGGATGCTCGAAGAAGCTGAAATGCACCTGCCCGTAATGGCGGTGCTCGAGGAAGCCGGGCTCGTCATCGAAGTGCGTGCGCTCCCCGTGTTCGAGGATGAACAGGCCGTCGGGATCGAGGAGACCGCTACCGAGGACCAGGGCGGGCAACTCCTTCAAGCGGTCGAGGTCATACGGCGGGTCGGCGAACACGATGTCGAACGAGGTGATGGGGCGGGTGATGAACTGGAACACGTCCCCGCGCAGCGCCCGGCAATGGCCGAGGTCGAACTGGTCGAAGGCCGTGGAAATGTGTCGCACGGCTTTGGGGTCGCGTTCGAGTGCGGTCACGGAGGCGGCACCCCGGGAGGCGAATTCCAGCGACACCATGCCGGTGCCCGCGAACAAGTCCAGCACGTCTGCCCCGTCGATGTCCACACGGCTCCGGAGCAAATTGAACAAGCTCTCCCGCCCAAAATCAGTGGTCGGCCGCCCCGTCCAACCCTTCACCGGCGCCACCCGCCGGCCTTTCAACGCCCCGCCTATGATGCGCATCCTACCAAGTTCCAAAGGGCCGCCCACCGGCCCGGTTTCAACTGCAATTCCTCCGAGGCGAACCTCCGAAACGGCTCCAAAGCCGCCACTTCCTTGAAAAACCGGCCCAGCAATTCCTCCAGCCCCTCCGGCACATCGCCGCTGAGGTAGCACCGCGTGGAAGCGGCGTCGGCTCCGTCGCGGTGGAGGGCGTTCGCGATTTGGTACAACAGGTTCTCCGGATGCAACTCAGCCGTGGCCATCGCCCCCCGCAACGCCCCATCCGCCCAACGCGACCACGCCGAACGCGCCGGCGACACATCGAGGTACACGGCCGCCCCCCGCTCCAACTCCTCCCGACGCGCCACCGATTCCAACCACGCCAGCGCCCCACTTACCATCCGCGCTCCCGGCCACAACTTCAGCACCGCCGCCTCCACCGCCGCCTCCACTTCCTCCCAACACGCCATCGGATCGCCAAACCGGTCCGACCGGTGCGCCCGCAACTCCCCGGCCGGCACGCCGTGCTCCAAGGCAAACGCCGCGCCACCGTCCACCAAATCCGGAACCAATGAAAACCTCGGATGCCGCACCGACCAAATCACTTCATCGGCCGTGAGCCCCTTGCCCCGAAGCCCCTCCAACGTCGAAACCAATTGCGAAGCCCCGTCGGCCACCTCCTCGCCGGCCGACAAGCACGCGCGCCCTGCGGTCACCGCCCACTGCAGGCGGGAACCGTCCCAATGCATCAACA
>CBFHPD010000078.1:0-6864 GCA_965657495.1 uncultured Flavobacteriales bacterium | reverse complement strand
ATGACCACAGCCACCGCCCCCGTCGCCCCTGAAATCATGCCCGGCCGCCCGCCCAAAACGCTCGCCACAAGCCCCACGACAAAGGCCGCGTACAACCCCGTCAACGGGCTCAACCCCGCAATGAGCGCGAATGCCACGGCTTCCGGAATCAACGCAAGCGCAACGGTCAACCCGCTGAGGATTTCGAGTTTGTAATCGACGGATTGGCGGAAATCAAAAAGGGCAAGCTTCATGGCGCTGGATTTGAGCGGGCAAAGATAGTCCGCAGCCCCATGCGGCCGAAACCGCTCACGGCATCGCTTTCAATACCCGCCCTTTCGCTAAAGCAGCTTCGGTGTAGTCGGGCTTCACTTCGAGTGCACTTTCATAATCGGCGAGTGCACGTTCCAGCTCCCCCAGGCTTTCGTGTGCGAGCCCCCGGTTGTAAAAGGCCTGCTGGTAGTAGGGCAAACGGTCGAGCGCTTTGGAGAAGGCCTCCACGGCCGCTCCGTAATCCTGCCGGTACTCCAAGTGGATGTACCCTTGGTTGAACGGAGCGGTCGCATTGCTGGGGTCCAATTCCGAAATCAGGTCGTACGTAGCGAGGGCCTCCTCGAGGTCGCCGCGTTCCTGCAAGTGCATCGCCAAGTTGTAATGGGCCTCCACCGACCGGGGCTTGAGCTCAATGGCTGACCGGTAGTACTCCTCTGCCAGCGGGTCGCCTTGGCTGGCGCAAAACAGCCCCAGCGCAATGAACCCGTCGTAAAAGTCGGGCCGGACCTCCACCGCCGTGGTGAACGAACTGCGCGCCAATTCTACATTGCCCAGCCCTTCATAGAGCTTCCCCTTCATCCAATAGGCCTCGTGCAATTGGTCGTTGATGCGCAAACTCTCATTCAAGTCGTTGAACGCCCGTTCCACTTGTCCGAGGTGGATGTTGAGTTCTGCCCGGCGCAAGCGACACGCCGTGGAAGCAGGAGCCTTGCGGACGCATCGGTTCAGGGTCTGCAGCGTGGCCTCGAAATTCCGGGCATTGTAAAGGAGTTCCGCTTTGTACTCCCACGCCGGGGCAAATCCACTGTCGGCACGCAACGCCAAATCCAGGTCGCCGATGGCGTCCTCGAACCGGCCTTGTTGGGCACACCACACTGCCCGATCCACATACGGCGCAGGGGCTTCCGGGTTTTCTGCAATGAGGGCAGTCAAGGCATTCCAACTGGTGTCCGCAGGAAGGGATGTGGGGGAGCTTTCTTGGCTTGCAGGGGCGGGGCGGTCGCACCCAGCCGCAAGCCCCCAACATGCAACCACCCCGACCAGCAGGCCGGGGTGGTACATGGTGCGCAATGCGTTCAACATCATCGGCGTGTTATTCGGCCACCACTTCTTCCACTTCAGGCGTGGTTCCCGCGATGGCGTGCTTGATTTTCGTCTCGAGTTCTTCCATCAATTCCGGGTTGTCCTCGATGAGTTGGCGCACCGCGTCGCGGCCTTGGCCCAAGCGCGTCTCACCATAGCTGAACCAAGAACCGGACTTCTTCACGATGTTCAGGTCCACCCCGAGGTCGATGATTTCACCGCTCTTCGAGATGCCCCGGCCGTAGAGGATATCGAATTCCGCCTTCCGGAAAGGAGGAGCCACTTTGTTCTTCACCACCTTCACCTTCGTGCGGTTGCCCAAGATTTGGTCGCCGTCTTTGATTTGCGAAGAACGGCGGATGTCAAGGCGCACGGAGCTGTAGAACTTCAATGCGTTACCGCCGGTGGTCGTTTCGGGGTTGCCGAACATCACCCCGATCTTCTCCCGAAGTTGGTTGATGAAAATGCAGCAGCATCCGGTCTTGCTGATGGAGCCCGTCAACTTCCGGAGCGCCTTCGACATCAACCGGGCCTGCAAGCCCACCGACGAGTCGGACATCTCACCTTCGATTTCAGCACGCGGCGTCAACGCAGCGACCGAGTCAATCACCAACAGGTCGATGGCGCCAGAGCGGATCAAGTTGTCCGCGATCTCCAGGGCTTGCTCCCCATTGTCCGGTTGGGAAATGAACAGGTTCTCCGTGTCCACCCCCAAGTTCTCTGCGTAGAACTTGTCGAAGGCATGCTCCGCATCGATGATGGCACAAATGCCTCCTTTCTTCTGCGCTTCCGCAATCGCGTGGATGGCCAACGTGGTTTTACCCGAAGATTCTGGCCCGTAGATCTCCACCACCCGGCCGCGTGGGTAACCACTGATGCCGAGCGCCAAATCCAATGAAAGCGATCCGGAAGGAATCGATTCCACTTTCTCCACTGCCTCATCTCCAAGCTTCATCACCGCCCCCTTACCGTAGGTCTTGTCCAAGCGGTCCAGGGTCATCTGGAGCGCTTTCAGTTTTTCTTTATCTGCCGCCATGGGATTTGAATTTGAGACGAAGTTATTCCACTCACATCGTAAAGGATTTACGAACTGCCGGGAATTTGTCCACGTTCATCAGAAATTTGTGAATGACGCTTAGCCGTGCGCACGCGGGGCCGCATCAGGCCAGCCCAAACCCCGCCAACACTTCCGCGGCGTGGTCCTTCGTCTTGGGCTTGAGGATGACGTGCACGATTTCCCCCGATTCGTCGATGAGGAAGGTCGTGCGGTGGGTGCCGTCGTACTCCCGGCCCATGAACTTCTTCAGTCCCCACACCCCAAACGCCTCGTGCAACGACCGATCTGTGTCCGCAGCGAGGTCGAATCCCAGGTCGTATTTCGCGATGAATTTCAGGTGCGACGCTTCGGAGTCCGGGCTGACGCCGAGGACCGCGATGCCCTTGTCCGTCAGGTCGGAGAGGTGCTCGTTCAAGTTGCACGCCTGCGCGGTGCAGCCCGGCGTGTTGTCCTTCGGGTAGAAGTAGAGGACGAGCTTGCGGCCGGAGTAATCGGCGAGGCTGCGGGTGCTGCCGTCGTGGAGGGTGACGTTGAATTCGGGCGCGCGCGTGCCCGCGGTGAGAGGTGCTGCTACCATGGTTTTTGATTTGTCGGACCAAATTACTTCGCAGGATTTTCCCCACCTTCGCGACATGGCCAAAAAGCCCCAATTTGTCGACGTGGCCGTCCCCTTGGCCATCCCCAACCTGCTGACCTATGCCGCGGAGGAATCAGTGGCCCCGGGCATGCGGGTGGTCGTGACTGTGGGGGGGCGCCGGAAGTATACGGGCCTGGTGTGGCGGGTCCATGGCGAGGCCCCGGCGTATGAAGTGAAGCCCGTGGACAGCGTGGTCGACGAATCGCCCATTGCCACGCCGGAACAGTTGGCGATGTGGGCGTGGATGGCCGAATACTATATGTGCACGCGCGGGGAGGTGGTCGCTGCCGCGATGCCCCCCGGCCTGAAGCTGGCGAGCAAGACCTCGGTGCAGCTGCACCCCCGCGTGGTCGAGGCGGGGGGCGTGCGCTCGGTGGCGGGGTATGGGGATTTGGCCTTGAACGATCGCTTGCTCCTCGAAGCCCTCGAGGCGCGCAATGTGCTGTCCCTGCTGGAAATCGGCAAGGTGCTCGACGTGGTCCACCCCCAGCGGAACGTGGCGCGGCTGCTGCACGGCGAGTGGATCATGACTGAGGAGGAAATCAAATCCCGCTACACGCCCAAACTTGAACGCGTCATCGCCTTGGATCCCAGCCTGGTGGGAGCGGACGAACGGCTCAACGACCTGCTTGATCGCACCGAACGCACGGCTCCGAAGCGGTTCGCCCTGTTGCTCGCGCTGCTAAGCCGTGCCTCGGATGGCGGTTTCGTTCCCGAAAAGGAACTGCTGGCTCACGCCGATGTCAGCGCCGCCGTGGCGGCTTCCACCGCCGAGAAAGGTTGGGTGCTCCGCGCACAGCGCGTCGCTGAGGCGGACGCTCCAGCCACACCGCTCGCCCTTCCGGTGCTGAGCCCGGCACAAGACCGCGCTTACACCGCGTTGCGCGCTGCGTGTGACAACGGCCAGAGCAGCCTGTTCCACGGCGTCACGGGTTCGGGCAAGACGGAGGTGTACATCCACCTGATCGCCGATGCCCTCGAGCAGGGCAAGCAGGTCCTGTTTCTCGTGCCGGAAATCGCACTGACGACACAGCTCATCGGTCGATTGCGCCGGCATTTCGACGCGTACATTTCCGTGTACCACAGCCGGTTCACGTCGCGCGAGCGCACGGAAACGTGGCTGGAGACCTTGGCGGCGGAGCGCCGGTTTCGGGGGCGGCTGGTCGTGGGGCCGCGCAGCGCCATGCACGTGCCGCTGCCCCAGTTGGGCCTCATCCTCGTCGACGAAGAGCACGAACAGAGCTTCAAACAGCACGACCCGGCGCCGCGTTACCAAGCGCGGGATGTGGCGCTGTGGATGGCGCACCAGCGGGGCATTCCCTGCGTGCTCGGAAGCGCCACGCCTTCGGTGGAGACGGCTTGGCACGCAAAGGAAGGGCGGCTGGCGTATGTGGCTTTGAATCAGCGGTTTGGAAAGGTTCAGTTGCCGGAGATTCAATGCGCGGACCTGCGGAAGGAGCACAAGCAGCGCTCGATGAAGGGCCACTTCTCGATGATGTTGCGGACGGCGATGGAGGAGGCCTTTGCGGCGGGCCGGCAGGTGATTTTGTTCCAAAACCGCCGGGGTTACTCACCGGTCTGGCTCTGCGATTTTTGCGCTTGGACCCCCGAATGCCCGCGCTGCGATTTGCCCTTGACGTTGCACAAGTCGCATGCCCAGCTGAATTGCCACCATTGCGGCTACCAATTGGCTCCGCCGCCGCAGGCCTGCGTCCAATGCGGCGGCACGAAGATGAAGCCGAAGGGGTTGGGGACGCAGCGGATCGAGGAGGAAATCGCGGAGATGTTTCCCAAGGCGCGGGTGTTGCGGATGGACCAGGATTCCACACGGAGCAAGCACAGCCACGCGCGGATGGTGCAGTCCTTTGCGGCGGGGGAGTACGACGTGCTGGTGGGCACGCAGATGGTTTCGAAGGGGCTCGACTTCGAGCGGGTCGGCCTCGTGGGGGTGATGAGCGCCGATCGGATGCTGAATTTTCCGCATTTCCGGTCTTTTGAGCGGGCGTACCAAATGCTGACCCAAGTCGCCGGGCGTGCCGGTCGTTCCGGTCAACGGGGCCGCGTAGTCATTCAGACCTTCGTGCCGGACCACTGGGTGCTCAGCCACGTCATGGATCACGATTACGCGGGGCTGGCGCGGCACGAGCTGATGGAGCGGAAGGAGCTGCTCTTTCCCCCATACTGCCGGCTGATCCGGGTCATATTACGTCACACGGATGTGGACGTCCTGAGCCGGGCCGCCGAAGGGCTCGGGAACCGGTTGAAGCAGCGGTTTGGCGAACGGGTGCATGGACCGGAGGTGCCGCCGTTGGAGCGGGTGAACTTGCTTTACCACCGGGTCGTGTTGCTGAAGTTCGAGCGGGATTTGGCCCCCGTCCAATACAAGGCGCTCCTCGCGGAGGATTTGGCGGAATTTGCGGCCACCGAGTGGGGCAAGCGCATCCGCGTTACGGTAGACGTAGACCCCGCTTGAGCGTGGCGCGCTGGCCGTTGGGCCCTTCCCACGTCACCAGCCGCCCCTCCTCGGGCAATGCAACCCACTGATCACCTCCGTGCAGGACCACCGGGGTGGACCAAAGCTGCTGCCCCATGATGTTCCATCCGGCTACACGCCATGCGCCCGCGTCCGCGCCTGCCACGCGCACGCCTCCAGCCGCAGGCACAAACGAAGTCGCGGCTTCGGGGGAGCGCACCCCAACGGCGGGGGCGAATCCGTGAAAAGTCACCACGTCGCTCCCGGAATTCGCTACCCCGAGCGTGTCCAACTCCACGGCGTAACTGATGTCGGCGGGGCTGCTGAGGCCGCTCGTCACCACCGCCTCGCTCGCGGAGAAGTCGGCGTTGTAGCGGGTGATGCGGTTGGGTGACCACGAACTGATGTAGGCCCGTCCCGCACCATCGAGGTCGATGCCGTCGCAATTGCTCAGTCCCGTCGACGCGACCACGGTGCTCACTTCGGCCGTTTCCAAATCGACGGCGAAGATGCTGCACGGTCCCCACGTCACCACCAGGGCGCGGTTGTTCGCCTCGTCGATGACCACTCCGTTGGGCGTGGCGCCGAGGTCGCTGACCAGGACGCTCGACGCCATGTTGGCCGGGTCTGAGATGTCAACGCGGTGCAGCGCGCCTGTCCCGAAGTCGCTGATAATGAGTTCGCCGGAGCGGCTGCCCATGCCATTGAGGAACGAAGCGCCAGGGATGGTGAGCGTGGAAGTTTGGCCTTCACTCGCCAAATCCAACGCCCGCAACACGCCGTTGTGCAGCGCGAACAAATGGCCGTCCACCACCTCCATCCCATGCGATGCGCCCACCGAGCCAAACGTGGTCCACGTCGCCCCTGCATCGTCCGTGCTCAGGATGGAAGTGCCATTCGAAACCAGCCAACGCCCGGCGGGGTCGTACTCCACGGCTTCGATGTTGGACGGGGTTTGGGCTGCCCCCGCAAAATGCGCGGCCAAGCATGCCCACAAAGGGAGAAGTCGGTTCATTTCATTCAGGTTTCGCGCCACGGAACAGCCGCGCCACGCCCAAATAAACGACAGAAAACCCGGTTCCCACCATCCCCGCGTACCACCACAGCTTCGCGGGTGGATGCCCTGGTTCGTCCGGATGCAAGATGTTCCAGGTGCGCTCCCATTGGTTCGTAATCAACGCGTGGCTCGCCCATACCACCAACGGCAGCAACACCAGCCACGCCTTCAGCCACGGCTCGCCCCAGGCCGGCAGCGGCTCGCGTTCACCCTGCGGCTTCATGCCCGCGCGCCGTATATCGAACTCCCCACCCGGATCATCGTGGACCCGGCCTCCACTGCAATCCGCCAATCCCCGCTCATCC
>CBFHPD010000077.1:0-5237 GCA_965657495.1 uncultured Flavobacteriales bacterium | reverse complement strand
GCTCCACACATACCACAACCCCGATCGGCCGGCCGACCCCGATGCCCCGCGCGTGGCGGCATACGCCCTCGGCGAGGACTACCATTTCGTGGTGAAATGGAAGCTCAAGGAGCTGCTCAAGCGCTTTCGTGCGGCGTTTGGCGACATCCAGGGGAGGGTGTTCATTGACTCCGCTCCGGTGATGGAGCGCCAGTGGGCTGAACGCGCCGGACTCGGTTGGACCGGCAAGAACAGCCTGCTGCTGAACAAGGGCATGGGAAGCACCTTCTTCATCGGGGAGCTGCTCATCGATTTGGCACTCGAGCCCGATGCGCCCGCCACCGACCACTGCGGCACCTGCCGGCGCTGCATCGACGCGTGCCCCACGGGGGCGATCATCCAAGCCGGTGTGGTGGACGGCTCGCGCTGCATCAGTTACTTCACCATCGAACTCAAAGGGCCCATCCCCGAACCGGCCCCCGCCGCGCACGGCAACTGGGTGTTCGGCTGCGACATCTGCCAGGACGTGTGCCCCTGGAACCGCCACGCGAAGCGCCACACCGAACCGCGCTTCGAGCCCTCACCGGACTTGCTCAACTGGGGCCGCAGGGACTGGGAGGCATTGACGGAAACGACGTTCCGGGAGCACTTCAAGGGCACCCCGCTGATGCGCACAGGCTACGAAGGGCTGATGCGCAACTTGCGCTGGATCGCGGACGACGCTTGAGGCCGAAGGGCCAAAAAAAAGGCCCTCAATTGAGGGCCAAAGGGTGAAACGTTTCATTGATGAGGTCGCCGTAGCGCCCCCCATACTGCCCCAGACACCAGTCTCTCAGGGCTCGCAACTCATTGGCATTCAGCCAACGTGTGCTCTTCTTCAACTCTTTCGCAAATAGCTGCCGGTCAAAACTCACTTTCGCCAGCACCCGCTTACAAAATTCCAGCATGGCACATAGTGTTTAAGGATGAACATTGCATCAACTCAAAAATCGTTCAATTCGGATGGCTCACCAAGTGAAAAATCGCCAAAACCGAGGCGGTTATGAACACGGCGGGGTGAGGTCAGGCGTTACCCGTTGGTTTGGCGTATCTTGCACCTCTGAATTTTCTGAACGACCCTCCGCGCTGGAGGCCTGTGACTTGTAATCGCATGAAGCACGAATTGCGCAACTTGGTCGATCGGAAGGTGTTGATTCAGCGGATGCGGGAGGAAAAACAGAATCGTACGACGATCTCGTTTTACCAATACGCGAACATCCGGAATCCGCAATTCTTCCGCGACTACCTCTTTCTCCATTGGGAATCCATGGACATCCTCGGCCGCACGTACGTGGCCACGGAAGGCATCAACGCCCAGGTTTCGGTGCCCACCGAGCAGCTGGACGCCTTCTGCGAGCACCTTTATTCCATCGCGTTTCTCGAGGGGATTCGCTTGAATTACACGGTCGATGAGGGCAAGTCCTTCTTCAAGCTGATCGTGAAAGTCAGGCCAAAAATCGTAGCAGACGGCCTCGCCGACGGCACCTTCGACGCCACCGACTGCGGCACCCACCTCAACGCGGCTGAGTTCAACGACCTCATTGCGCGAGAAGACACCATCCTGATCGACATGCGGAACCACTACGAGAGCGAGGTCGGCCACTTCAAGGGCGCCATCCTCCCCGACGTGGACACCTTTCGCGAGGAGATCGACCAGGTCGAGCACATGCTCCAAGGCCACGAGGACCGCAACATCGCCCTGTACTGCACGGGCGGCATCCGCTGCGAAAAGGCCTCGGCCTACCTCAAGCACAAGGGCTTCCCCAACGTCCACCAGCTCAACGGGGGCATCATCGAATACACGCGCCAAGTTCGCAACCAAGGACTCGACAACCTCTACATCGGCAAGAACTTCGTGTTCGACGAGCGGATGGCCGAGCGCATTTCGGACGACGTCATCGCCAGTTGCCACCAGTGCGGCGAACCCTGCGACGACCACACGAACTGCGTGAACCTCGGCTGCAACCTCCTGTTCATTCAGTGCCCCGCTTGCGCCGAGAAGTACGAGGGCACCTGCGGCGAGGCATGTCAGGCCACCATCCACCTTCCCGAAGAAGAGCAAGCCGAGTTGCGCAAGGGCCACCAAGCGAAAGAGCGGTACAGCAAAGGGCGGCTGCGCCCGAAGCGCCCCGCCCTTTCAAAAGCCGACCTCGAAACCGCGCGGTTGCGCTGATCAGGGCGTGTACTCGACGGCGCCGTCGAGGATGTAGTTCATTTGGTAGATGTCGTCGGCGTTGAGCCGGAGCGTGCCGCTGAAGGTCAGTCGCTCATCGGTTTGGTACACCCGGCTTGAGCCGCCTTCAAAGCGCAAATCGATGACCGATTCCGGGCCAGCGCCCCCGCAGAAGAAGCAGTTCGCGTACGGATACCGGCTCAGCACGTAAAAGTCCTCATCGAGGTCGACCGGGATGATGTAGCCCGTGATGTGGACCTCCTTGCCCTCCATGGCCTCCACCTCGGATCCGAAGGTCGGCTTCCAGTAGTACGACTCGAGCGACTCCATGTAGACGTCCGTGAAGATGACGTCCTCGAGGGTGCGCCACGTCAGTTCCACCGGCTTCAAGGGCGAAGGCCGTTCCGCCACCGCCTCCGGCCGCGCCTCCGCAGCACGCAACACCGTGGCGCGGGTGGCGACGGCCTCGTCCGACGGGTGGCAGGCAGAACTCAAGTCCAAGGTGCTCACTCCGAGCAGGAGCAATCCACCGATCAAAGAGGAAGAACGCAGGTGTTTCATCGGGTGCAAGTTACGCATCAGCGAGTGTGCGGGAGATGTCGAGGCGCAGGGCGCGGATGCCGGGGATGGCGGCGGCAAGGAGTCCGACCCCGAGGGCGGCCCCGCCGAGCAGCCATTCGGAGGGGAGGACGGCGAGGGCGCTGAGGTCGTAACGGAATTTGTCCTCAACCAGGGTCGCGAGCAAGGCGATGCCCACCCGGCTGACGACCGCCCCGAGGAGGACGCCGGCAAGGCTCAGCAGCCCGCCTTCGAGGAGGAGCGACCCGTAGAGGCCGCGCGCCGTGGAGCCCATCGTCCGCATCAGGGCCAACTCGTACCGCCGGGCGAGCAAGCTGTCGTACACCGAGATGAAGATGCTTGCGAAGCTCAGGGCCATGATGAGCAGGGCGATGGTGCGCAACGTCCCGAGGCCCAGTCCAAAGTTTTGGGTCAACCGGTTCACTTCAATCGCCGGCAGGGCAATCTGCATGTTCGTGTCTGAGATCAAGTTGGGCAAGGTCAAAACCGCGAGCGGATTGCGCTTCTTCAGCAACACCGCGGTCACCTCACGCTCCGCCTCGTCCACCGGCTCGCCCGCGTGCTCGTGCACCCCCCACACCGTCTCCACGTTGCACAGCAGCAGCTGGTCCAGCACGCTCCGGCTCTCGCCCAGCACGCCCACCACCGTGAAGGTCTTGTCGGTGTGCACGTCGGTTTCGTCCACGAGCCCGTGCGCGCTGTAAAATGTGTCGCCCACCTTGAGCCCGGCTTCCCGCGCCACCCGCGCGCCCACCACCACCTCGAACGGTTCGGCCCACATCCGCCCCTCCGCCAGCGCCGCTCCGTAGTGGTCGATGTACCCCGGCTCCGTTCCGACGATGCGGTAGCGCTGGAAGTTGTCGCCGTACGCCAGCGGAATCGCCTCGGCCACGTAAGGGTGACGCATGACCTTGCGGGCGTCGCTCAGCTTGATGTTGCCCGTGGGCGCGTCGACGTGGTAGACGTTCGCGAGGATGAGTTGCAGCGGCGAGCCTTTCGCGCCAAGCACCATGTCGATGTCCTTGATGTTGCGGTCGAAGGCGTCGCGGAGTTGATGTTCCGCCAGCATCATGAGGCTGACCATGCCCACGCCGAAGGCGAGCAGCGCGATGCTGAGGGCCGTGCTCAGCGGTTTCGAGGCCAAATTCCGCCACGCGATGTACAACCAATTCAATTTCATGCCCCTTCGTTCACAGGATTCAACGTCACCCGGTTCGCATACCGGTCCTTCAACCGCGTGTCGTGCGTGACCACGACCAGCGCCGCCCCCACGCGATCGGCCTCGGCTTCGAGCAGCGAAATGACCCGCTCCGTGGACCGGTCGTCCAGCGCGCTCGTCGGTTCGTCCGTGAGCAGTACGCTTGGGCTGTGGATGAGCGCCCTTGCGATGCCGGCCCGCTGCTGCTCGCCGATGCTCAAGTCCCGCGGCCGCCGCTCGGCCTTCGCCCCGATGCCCAACCGCTCCAGCATCGCCCGCGCGCGCTCCTCGTCCGCCCCTTTCCCGCTCAGGAAGCCGGGCAGGGCCAGGTTTTGGAGCACGGTCAAGCTCTGCACAAAATGCGGCCGCTGGAACACGATGCCCACCTCAGCCCCCCGAAACCGATCGAGTTCCCGCCCGCTCAGCCCGGAGAGGCCCGTGCCCGCGATGGACACCGTGCCCGTCGCCGGCCGCAACAGCCCGCTCATGAGGTGCAGCAAAGTCGTCTTGCCGCACCCGGAATCGCCCAGCAGCAGCAGCCGTTCGCCCGCCGCGCACTGCACATCCGGGAACGCCAGCAAGGGGGAGGTCTCCGTGTACTGGAAGGTCAGGTTTTCAGTCCGAATCATCCCCCCGAAGGTACGCAGGTCGTAGATTCGCGGCATGACCATCAAGCGCCGGTTATTGATTTTTGGCACGGGCCTCCTCATCGGGACCGTGCTTTCGTACCTGCTGCTCGGGTGGCGGGGATGTGGGGATTGGTTGCCGGAGCGCCGGGTGCGGGCCGACATTGAGATGGCGGGCTTCGACGAGTCTGCCCGGGCGGTGTGCCTGCGGGAGTGCTGGGACGCGGCAGGCCTGCAACCGGCCACGGTCCTCGAATGGTTGTACAGCGCGGAGCTCAATTGGGACGCCAGCGGCCCCCGGGAAACGCCGCAGCGTTACGTGTTCAATCCGACCGCGGGCCCCGCGGCGGCCATTGCCTTCACCCGTGACGGCGCCGGTGGCCGGTGGACGCTCCGCATCACGGAAGGGGAGATTGCCGACTGCGCCTGCGATTAAGGCGCCACCACCGCGAGCCGTCCCCAAATCGGGCTTGCCGCTCCCACGGGCCACACTTCCACCACGTACGTCCCCACCGCCAAGTCCGCCGTGTAGAACGTATACGGAGACACCGCGTTGTTCAGTTCCACGTCGTGGGTTACCCGCCCGGTGGCGTCGGTGAACCGCAACCGCTCGATGAGCACGCCGTCGCCCGCATCCAACATG
>CBFHPD010000076.1:0-7774 GCA_965657495.1 uncultured Flavobacteriales bacterium | reverse complement strand
ACAAAAGACTGTATTTAGCGGAGAGACCGGGATTCGAACCCCGGAGATAATCTGAGCGACAATTGCCCATTTCACGAAAACGAACGTAACCCATTCATTTTCAGACACACTGAGAATCTCCGCAATTTCTCAGGGTCAAATGCAGTTTAACTGCATCGAGGGGTTGTCGTGCACAGCGAGCGAAAACCCATTGATAAACCGACTCCAGCGCGACGCGATACAGCGTTGTGCTGCCGGTGGTTGATGAAGTGAAAATTCAAGTGGGGCCGTCCGGAGCGGCGTCAACTGGTTTTACGGGGGGAGGGTTTGAGCGGGGCGCAGGTGCAGTTGGCGCAGATGTTTTCGCGGTTGCATTGGAGCCGGCGGGCGCGGGCTTTGGATTTGGCCTCTTCGAAATCGAAATGCAGATCGCCCGCGTGCACTTCCTCCGGAGTGTAGAGCTTGTGCGCCACGTGCGGCCGGTTGTTGTACTCAGGAACCTCGACGGCCAAAATCGCCTTGAGGTGGAAGTGGTTCATGATGCGGCGACCGTGCAGCGACTCCGATTTGATGGTCAGGAAGAAGCGCTCGATCATCGAATTGGATTGACGGATGTCGCGCTTGGCAATGAGGTGGGTCAGTTGGCGATTGCACCGGTTCAGGAACCGGCGCATCGTTTTGTTGTTGAATTCACTGCCACCGTCAGTGATGATTTGCGGATGGGCGGCGGGATGACGCTTGAGGGCAGCTCGCAGGCATGAAAGGGCGTGCGTGCCGGAGATTTCGCGCTCCAATTGCCAGCCGACGATGAGTTTGGAGTAGTTGTCCTTGATGGCGTACATGAAGCTGAGTTGGCCGTCCTCCGTGCGCACGTAGCTGACGTCTCCATGCCAAATCTGATTGGGGGCCTCCGCGCGAACGCCCTCCCGCGTGGGCGCTTTGTGCGTGACACGCGTCGGGCGGTAACCTTTGATGCGGATCAATCGGTAGGCTGTGGAGGCGCCCATGCCGATCTTGCCGTCGCGGACGCCTTGGGCCCAAAGCGAGGCCGTGGGCCAATGCTCGCGGCCCGGGACGTTGACGCAAGCTTGGAGGCGATCGCACTCCTCTTGGCTGGTTTGGTTTGGGATGCGGCTCACACATTTCTCAACGGGACTTGAAGCGCAGGGAGCAATGCGGCGCGCCTGCTCTACAAGGAAGCGGCTCTCCGGGTAATTGAAGAGCGTCAGCACCCGGTGGCGAGCGGGGCGGGAATCGGAGCTTTCGAAGTACGCCATGAACTCGGGGACAAGGCTGTCCATGAACTCACGATAGCCTTTGCGGCCAAGCTCGGATTCCAAAGCGCGGGCCGAGCGAGCCACGCGCCGCACCACGCGCCAAAGCACCCTGCGCTCCACCGCCCGCACCGCCTCTACCACCTTGCGATGCTGGGCAGCGGACAGGCGCTGCTCGTAGATTTCAGGAGGTTGCCTTCGCCAATAACTTCGGGACGAGGCCGGGATGGATTCGATGGCCTCCGGCGTGAGCATTTCGTGTTCAAGGCCGAGCGCAAACGCCAGCCGAACGTAGTTGGAAGTTGTGTTCTTCATGCAGGCAAGGTCGCCTGGTTGGTCGTCGGGCCCCCCTCCTCAATTGAGGGGGGGGGGATTGGGAAGGGCGGCTTATTGGGGACGGGATATGGGGGGCGGGGCTTGGGGGCGGGAGGGGGGATTACTCGCGCTGGGGCGCTCGTGATCCCCAAGGGGGGGCTTGAAAAACTGGAAAAGCTTGGCGGCCGGGGGCCGCCGCTTTTTTGCTTTGGGCGACGGATTGAAGTGGGGCTTCATCCGCCTCCCAAAGCAAGAAAGCTGGTGCTATCGCACCAGCTTTTCCCGTTTTTCGCGGAGAGACGGGGATTCGAACCCCGGAGGGGTTGCCCCCAACACGCTTTCCAGGCGTGCGCCTTAAGCCGCTCGGCCACCTCTCCAATCAGCGGGGGCAAAAGTAGGGAGAAACCGCGTGCGTTCCAACGGTTAGATGAGGGAACTGAAGTCGGAGCGTTCGCCGCGGAGGTTGGCGGCGAGGGCGGCGCGGATGTCGTCGCGTTTGTCCTGGTGCAGGGCGAGGACGTGCATGAGCTTCGTGAGGGCCGCTTCGGTGGTCATGTCACCGCCGGGGATGACGCCGCAATCGCGCAGGAGGTGGGCCGTGGCGTAACGTTCGGGGTGGACGGCGCCGTGGCCGCACTGGGACACGTTGACCACGGTGACGCCGCGGTCGGTGGCGGAGGCCAACGCGGAGCGGAGCCGGGCATCGTTTGGCGCATTCCCCGATCCATACGTGGCGAGGACCAAACCCCGCAACTCCTCCCAAGCCATGACGCGTTCGAACACTTCCATCGGCATCCCCGGGAAAATGGGCAGCCAGGCCACGCGCTCCTCGAGGTCCATCCACGTGGACAGCTCGGACGCCTCGTCCCGCCAAAACATCGGCACGTTGTACAAGATGTCCACCCCCGCCTCGGCGAGCGCAGGGAAGTTGGGGCTGACGATGGCTTGGAGGGACTCCGCGCTCTCCTTGTGCGTCCGGTTGCCGCGGTAGAGCGAGGAGCCGAAGTAGACGGCGACTTCTTGGATGAGGGGCTCACCGAAGCGTTGGGCGGCGGCGATCTCGACGGCGGCGAGCAGGTTTTCCCGGCCGTCCGTGCGCGGGAGGCCGATGGGCAGCTGGCTACCGGTGAGGATGACCGGTTTGTGGAGGCCGCTCAGCATGAACGACAGGGCGCTCGCCGTGTAGGCGAGGGTGTCCGTGCCGTGCAAGATGACGAAGCCGTCGAACTCGTGGTAGCGGGCGGCGATGATCGCCACGAGCTGCCGCCAATGCGCCGGCCCCATGTTCGACGAATCGATGGGCGGGTCGAAGCTGTGCGCGTCCACCACCCGCCCCGGCTGGTCGAGCTCAGGCACGAACTGGTGGATCTGGCTGAAATCGATGGGCACGAGGGCGCCGGTCGCCGGGTCCTGGGCACTGCCGATGGTGCCGCCCGTGTAGATGATGAGGACGCTGGAGTCGGAAGAAATCGTCATTCGGCGGGAGTTGCAGGTTCGAGCCGGAAGAGCCGCTCAGCGTTGGCCGTCGTCATGGCCGCGACCTCGGCGAGGGGCATGTGCCACAGGTCCGCCACGCGCTGGGCCACGTGCACCACGTAAGCGCTCTCGTTCCGTTTGCCGCGGAAGGGCACGGGCGCGAGGTAGGGCGCATCGGTTTCGAGCAGGATGCGGTCGCGGGCGATGGTGGGCAGGGTTTGGTCCAACCCCCCATTCTTGTAAGTCGCCACGCCGCCGATGCCCAGGTAAAAGTCGCCGTAGGCCAAAACCCGCTGCGCATCCGCCAACGTCCCCGTGAAGCAATGCACCACGCCCCGCAACGCGCTGTCATTCAGCTCGTCCAGCAGCGCGAACAGCTCCTCGAACGCGTCGCGGACGTGGATCACCACCGGCAAATCCAGCTCCTTCGCCCACGCCACCTGGCGCCGGAACGCCTCCTGCTGCACCGCGAGCGTCGACTGATCCCAGTACAGGTCCACCCCGATCTCCCCCACCGCCACGTAATCCGCCCGGTGCGCCCGGAGCTCCTGCTCGATGGCCGCCAACTCCGCCTCCACCGTGTCCGCCTGAACGTGGCAGGGATGCAGCCCCATCATGCCCCGTGCCTGCCCCGGGTAGTCGGCCAGCATGGCCCGCACCCGCGGGATGCTCTCGGTGTCGATGTTCGGCAAAAGCAACGTGTCCACGCCGGCCTCGAGGCAGCGGGCCACGGCGGCGTCGCGGTCGCTGTCGAACTTCGGTTGGTACAGGTGGGTGTGGGTATCGATGAGTCGCATTGCGCGCGAAGGTACGTTTGGGGACGTAGCTTTGCGGCATGACCCGCGTGTTGTTCATCCGCTTCAGTTCCATCGGGGACGTCGTGCTGACGGCGCCGGCGGTGGCGGCTTTTCGGGCGGCGGTAGACGGGCCGTGCGAGGTGCATTTCCTGGTGCGGGCGGCCTTCGCGCCGGTGGTGGAGGGCTTCGGGCCGCTGGTGGACGTGGTCCATGCGGTGGAGCGGTCGGGCCGGGAGGCCTTGCCGGCGTTGCAGGCGGTGGGCTTCGATCAGGTGGTGGACCTGCAGGCGAGCGCGCGGTCGCGGGCGGTTGTGCGGGCGTTGGGGCTGCCGGTGGGGCGCGTGGACAAGCGGAATGGGGCCAAATGGGCGCTCGTGCGCGGGTGGCGGAGTGCAAGCGTGTCGCCGATTGTGGAGCGGTATGTGGCCGCGGTTCCGGGGGCGGCCGTGCCGCAGGGATGGCCGCCTTTGTTCGTGGGGGCAGCCCTGCCTCCGGGCTTCGACTGGGACACGCCCTGGGCCGTGGTGGCGCTCGGAGCGGCCCATGCCGGAAAGGCGATGACGGTCGAACTGCTCCAAACCCTGATCGACGCAACGCCCCTGCGCACCGTCCTCATCGGCGGCGACGCCGAGCGCACGATTGCGGCCCGGTTGCGAGGCGCCGAATCGTGGGTCGGCTCCACAAGCCTCAGCGAGTCGGCTGCGTTGCTGCGGGGCGCTCGGGCCGTCCTCGCCGGAGACACCGGGATGATGCACCTCGCGGCCGCCCTCGGCACGCCGGTGGTGACGGTTTGGGGATGCACACGGCCTTCCTTGGGCATGGCAGCCTGGCGTCCGGCCGCAGGATCTGCAAACGTCTTGCCCGCAGGCCGCGGGGACCAACGCCCATGCTCCAAGCTCGGCAACCAGTGCCATTACCGCCTTGACCCCGGCTGCTCCCAGCACGTTGCCGTCACCGAAGTCCTCGAGGCTTGGCGGCCGCTCATTGGCTGACCGTAACGCGCGCCCAGCCCCCTCCTATGAGAACAGCGCCTTGAGCTCCGTCGCTTTCGCCGGCTCCAGCTTCCCCGCTAAAATCAACCGCAACTGCCGCCGCCTCAATGCTCCATCAAACCGCTCCTGCTCCTCCGCTGTCTCCGGCTCAAGCTCCGGAATCTGAATCGGCGCATTGAATTGGTCCACCGCCACAAACGTGTACATCGCTTCGTTGCAAATGCACGACTCCCCGTTCACCGGGTTCTCCACGCTCACGCGCAAGTAAACCTCCATCGACGACTTAAACGCCCGCGAAACCTCCGCGTGCACCGTCACCACATCCGCCAGCGCAATCGGCCGCTGAAAGCTCACGTTGTTCACCGCCGCGGTCACGCACACCCGCCGGCTGTGCCGCATGGCGCTGATCGCCGCCGTCTCGTCCATCCAGTTGAGGAGGTTGCCCCCCATGAGGTTGCCGAGCGTGTTCGTGTCGTTGGGCATCACGATGCGCGTCGTGGACGCGTAGGTATCGCGGGGGTGTCGAGCTGCTGCCATGCCGCAAAGTTCCAACGGGGCTCACCAAATCCCGTTCCATTTCACAAAAAAAAGGGCCACCCTTCCGGGCAGCCCTTTCCATCGGGGAATCCGATCTCCGTCCGTCAATCCATCACCATCAACTTGGTGTTGACGATTTGGACCGCGGAAGCGATGCGAATTTGGTACAAACCTGCTGGCAACGTCGAGGCATTCACCTCGAACTGCATGCGCTGACCGGCTTCAACTGTGCCTTCGAAGAGGCTCGCCTGCATCGTGCCCGTCATATCGAAGAGCTGAACCGCCACCTGCAACCGCTCCTCCGAGACGAACTGGAAGTAAGCGTGCTCGTCGGTCGGGTTCGGGTTCAAGCCCAACACCTTGATCGGCCCACGGTCCTCCTTCGGATCGTCGAGACCGCCGTTGATGCCGCTGTTGCTATCGGTCTCTTCATCACCCCAGTCCACATCGATGCCTGGGTTGCCGGTGAACGGTGGAACCAACGGTTGGCAACCGCCGCCATTGACCGCCACGGTGTAGCTGAAGGTGTTCACGTTGCCTGCACAGTCGGTGGAGACATAGGTCCGCTCGATGTCATATGGCATCGTGCAGTCCAAATCCCCGTGCATCGAGCCCGAGCCCGCTTCAAACTGGCCATTGATGGTGCCTTCCCAGTAGAACCAACCCCAGTACCCGAAGTTGGCGTTGTGGTTGTTGGCGCCCATGCCAAACTGCCATCCGTAGAACTCGTTGCCCGGCATGTGAGACAAGCTCAACACCACGCCGTCGTAATCACCCCATCCGATCGCCGTGCTCGAGTTCTGGAGGATGTGGTAGTACCACTCCTCGTGGTTGTCGAAGCAATCCGCGTTGAAGGTTTGTGCTCCTGGCAGTGCAATCCACTCGAGCCAGTCGCGCTCTTCATTCAAGTCCATGTTCATCGTCCAACCGGCATTCGGGTTGTCCACCGCAGCGAGGGTCACCTCCACCGTGCGCGTTCCATCCGGGTGGTTCGTCACCAAACCATTCACCATGCTGAAGAACTCTGCACCCGGCAGGTTGAACATGCGCAAAGCGTGCACATCGAAATTCGAGCACGTCTGACCATCCGGCATCGCTTCAGGAGTTGTTGCCGCACAGAAGGTCGATCCGTCCGCCAGCGGTGCGTATTCACCCACCGTCGCTTCCGAGAAGGTCACATCCACATCGCCCGCGCAAGCATCGCTGACCACGAGGTCCGCAGCTGCCGGAATGTCGATGGTTCCCCAAACGTCCGTTGCACAAGCTTCAACGAATTCACCGTTCGCCACACCCGTTGCCACCTCGTCAACAACCGGAGCGGTTGTGTCTTCAATGGTAAACGTGGCCGTCGTGCTCGTGGCATTGCCGCAGGCATCCGTTGCAGTAAACGTCACCGTTGCAGCCCCCGTTTCACCGCAGCCATCGCTGAGCGCATCGTAGTCGTTCGACCAGGTCACGCCGCTGCATTCGTCGGTTGCCGTGGCACCGCCATTGCTCGCAAGCCATGCCTGCAGTTCCGCCTCGTTGCCGGCCCCGTCGCACTCAACCGTTGCGTCGGCCGCAGCGACGTCCATGCTCGGTACAGTGGTGTCTTCGATTGTGAACGTCGCGGTTGTGCTCGTCGCGTTGCCGCAGTCGTCGGTCGCCGTGAACGTTACCGTGGCCGCGCCCGTGGCACCACACTCGTCGCTCAATCCAGCGAAGTCATTCGTCCAGGTCACGCCGCCGCACACATCGCTCGCCGCTGCACCGCCGTTGCTGGCGAGCCACCCTTGGAGCTCCGCGTCGTTACCGGCGCCGTCGCACTCGACCGTCGCATCAGCTGCTGCCATGTCCATGCTTGGAGCCGTGGTGTCTTCGATCGTGAACGTTGCCGTGGTCGACGTCGCGTTCCCGCAGTCGTCGGTCGCCGTGAACGTTACCGTTGCAGCACCCGTGGCTCCGCAATCGTCGCTCAAGCTAGCGAAGTCGTTCGTCCAGGTCACGCCACCGCACACATCGCTCGCCGCTGCGCCGCCGTTGCTGGCGAGCCAAGCTTGGAGCTCCGCATCGTTGCCAGCGCCATCGCACTCCACCGTGGCATCAGCCGCGGCCACGTCCATGCTTGGAACCGTCGTGTCTTCGATGGTGAACGTCGCCGTGGTCGACGTCGCGTTGCCGCAATCGTCGGTCGCCGTGAACGTCACCGTTGCAGCGCCCGTGGCACCGCAATCGTCGCTCAAGCCAGCGAAATCATTCGACCAGGTCACGCCGCCGCACACATCGCTCGCTGCTGCACCGCCGTTGCTGGCGAGCCACGCTTGGAGCTCCGCGTCGTTGCCGGCGCCGTCGCACTCAACCGTCGCATTCGCTGCAGCCACATCCATGCTTGGTACCGTCGTGTCTTCGATCGTGAACGTTGCCG
>CBFHPD010000075.1:0-12930 GCA_965657495.1 uncultured Flavobacteriales bacterium | reverse complement strand
AGCCCTTCCCGCCGCAACGGCATGCTCACCGCCAACCCTTCTGGAAAGTTCTGCAATCCGATGCCGATGGCCAAGGCCACTGCTGCCCCCACGCTTGCGCCCGGCAAGCCCGCCGCCGCCCCGCCGAACATCACGCCCACCGCCAGCCCCTCGGGGATGTTGTGCAGCGTGATGGCGAGGACGAGCAGCGTTGACCGGTGCCATTTGGTGGCAGGACCTTCCGCTTCTTCCTTGCCGAAATTGATGTGCAAGTGCGGGGTGAGTTTGTCCAAAAAGAAAATGAACAACGCCCCGAGGCCAAACCCCACCGCCGCCGGGATGACCCGCGAAAAGCCCTCGCCCTCCGACATTTCGATGGCCGGTGCGAGCAACGACCAGAAACTCGCCGCCACCATCACCCCGCCCGTGAACCCCAGCATGCCGTCCAAAACCCGGCGCTGCAAGGACCCAAAAAACAGGACCAACGAGGCGCCCGCCGCCGTGAGCAACCAGGTGCCCGTGGTGGCCGCCAGAGCCGCCCATACCGGCCCGACGTCTTCAAACCAATTGACCAGCTGTTCCATCACCCTGTTGTTTCTACGTACAAATTCCGCAGCACCAACGCCGTCCACAAGCCGCGTCCTTGGATGCTTGCGCTGCCATCAAAGGCATGCCATTCACTGACCACAAAGGCCGTTCCCAACCCAATTCCGAGGGCATCGAGGTGCCTCAGGAACGCGTCGCCGCTGTCGACCACGCCTTTCACCGTAGCCGCTTGCCCGGTGCGCAAGGTGTCCGCGGTGACCAAGCGCCGCGAATCCACCACCGAACCATCCGCCTGCGGAATGGGATCGCCGTGGGGGTCGAAGGCCGGGTGCCCCAGGTGCGCATCCAACCGGTTCATCAGTTCGGCGTGTTCGATGTGCTCCAACTGCTCCGCCAACTCGTGGACTTCATCCCAACCAAATCCGAGCCGCTCCACCAAGAACACCTCCCACAGCCGGTGCCGCCGCACCACGTCCACCGCAATGCTGCGCCCGGCGGCCGTCAGCGAAACGCCCTTGTACGCGGTGTGGTCGACCCACCCCAACTCAGCCAGCTGCTTGAGCATGCCCGAAACCGAAGCGGGCTTGGCTTGCACGCGTTCAGCTAAGGCGTTCGTTGAAACGGTTCCTTCGTCGGCCAACACGTAAATCGCTTTGAGGTAGTCCTCCTTGCTTGCACTCGGCTGCATCGATACCATGTGGCAAAGGTAATGTTGTTTTTAGGCAAGACAAAAGATTATTTTCGACGAAGCACCGCATGGGAATCCCTTATTTTCGAAGCATGAAAACCTTGTTCATTCTGCGGCATGGAAAGGCGGAGCGGCCGCACGCCGGTCTGCGCGATGTGCAGCGCAAGCTGACCGACCGCGGACGGAGCGACGCCGAACGCGCAGCCGCCACCTTGCAAGGGCAATTGGCACCGGATGCGCCCGGCGCCGTTTCCGCCGCTGCCCGCACCGTCGAGACCGCAGCAGCGGTGCAGGCCGTGACGGGTTGGCAGGTACCGGAGGCCCTGCCCGACGGCTACCTCGCCCCTGCCCTGTTCTGGCTCCAAGCGGTCAATGCTTGGTCGGACGACCACGCGGCCGGCTTGGTCATCGGGCACAATCCAGGCCTGAGCGCCTGCATGGAGTACCTGACGGGCCAGCCCGTGGCGCTGCCCACTGCGGGACTGGCCACCCTCCGATTCCAGGCCGACCGTTGGGCGGAGGTCGGTGGCGGCTGCGGGGAATTGGTTTCGGTTTGGACGCCATCCGTTACCTTCGGCGCATGAACGAGGGTGGATATTCGTTGCGGCGGTGGGTGCTCGGAGTGGCCGGGGTGGCCGTGGGCGCCTATGCCTTGTGGACGTTTCGGGCGTTGGTGGGCTACCTGCTCGCCGCCGTGGCGCTGAGTTTTGTGGGAAGGCCGCTCGTGTTAGGGCTGCAACGGGTGCAAGTGGCCGGGCGCAAATTGCCCCATGGGGTGATCGCCGCGTGCGTGTTGCTCCTGTTTGCGGCGGGGGCAGGTGCGTTCGTGATGCTCTTTGCCCCGTTGGTCGGTGCGCAGGCGGAGGCCATCAAGGACTTGGATGTGGGCCAAATGCAGCAGCTCTTCGCTCGGCTGTCCACGTGGCTCGACCACGATTTGGCCGCTTTTGACTTGAGTGGAGAGGGGCAAGCGAACAGTGCTTACCTCATTGGGCGCGTGCAGGATTTGGTCCAAATCAATGGGGTCAGCAGCCTCTTCGGCGGCCTCCTGTCTGGCATCGGCAACGGGCTCATCGCTGCCTTTTCCATCACCTTCATGACGTTCTTTTTCCTGAAGGACGGCGCGTTGTTCCGCAACATCGTGATGGCGGTCACGCCGGACGACCGCGAGGCGCAGATTTCTGCCGTCATGGACCGAACCGCCCGGCTGCTCACGCGCTACTTCGGCGGCCTCATCCTGCAAGTCCTCATCATCACCACCACGGTGTCGGTGGGCCTGGCGTTGATCGGCGTGCAGCATGCCTTCCTCATCGGGCTGTTGGCCGGCGTATTCAACCTCGTGCCGTACATCGGCCCCATCTTCGGCACGGCCCTCGGGCTCTTGCTGGTGGCCGGCACCTTCACCGGCAACATCAGTGAACTGCCGAGCCAGTTGGGTTGGGCGGTGCTCGTCTATGCGGTGGCGCAAGCGGTGGACAACTTTTTCACCCAGCCCTTCATCTTTTCAAACCGGGTGAATGCGCATCCGTTGGAGGTGTTCCTCGTCATTTCCATTGCGGGCACGTGGGCGGGGCCTTCGGGCATGGTGCTGGCCATTCCGGCCTACACCTTGTTCCGCATTGTGGCGAAGGAATGGCTCGGGCATTTGAAGGTCATCGATCGTTTGACAAAGAGTTTGTAACAATTCCCCCACAAATCACGTGAGGATGTGGGCCTTTGACTACCTTTGAAACCCGTATTCACCAACGAGAATTCGGGCATGTCTTCCACCTCCTCCACTGCTACTGAGCCGATCGCTCCAGTTGTTCACAACAGCCGTTACATTTTCGTCACCGGTGGAGTGAGTTCCAGCCTGGGCAAGGGCATCATCTCGGCTTCACTGGCCAAATTGCTGCAGGCACGCGGCTACTCGGTCACCATCCAGAAGCTCGACCCGTACATCAACGTCGATCCAGGCACGCTCAATCCATACGAGCACGGTGAATGCTACGTCACCGTGGACGGCGCCGAAACGGATTTGGACCTCGGACATTACGAGCGGTTCCTCAACGTGCGCACCACCCAGGCGAACAACATCACCACCGGGCGCATCTACCAGAGCGTCATCGACAAGGAGCGGCGCGGGGAATACCTCGGAAAAACGGTGCAAATCATCCCGCACATCACCGACGAAATCAAGCGGTGCGTACAGATCCTCGGCGCACAGGGCGACTACGACTTCGTCATCACCGAAATCGGGGGCACCGTGGGGGACATCGAGTCCCTGCCCTACATCGAGGCCGTTCGCCAAATGAAATGGGAAAGCCCGCAAGACACGCTCGTGGTGCATTTGACGCTCATCCCTTACCTCGCTGCGGCCGGTGAATTGAAGACGAAGCCCACCCAGCATTCGGTGAAGCAGCTCCTGGAGTTTGGGGTGCAGCCGGACGTGTTGGTGTGCCGGACCGAGCATGAACTCACGGACTCGGTGCGGACGAAGGTGGCGCGTTTCTGCAACGTGGGCCTCGATGCCGTCATCGAAAGCTTGGATGCGGAAACCATTTACGATGTGCCGTTGCTGATGCAGCGCGAGAAGTTTGACGAGGTGGTGTTGCGGAAGTTGCGCATCCCGGCGGGCGACACGGAGGCGAATTTGGACCGTTGGAAGGACTTCCTTCGCAGGTTCAAGGAGCCGAAGGGCAAGGTGCACATCGGGCTGGTCGGCAAATACGTGGAACTCAAGGACAGCTACAAGTCCATCGCTGAGGCGTTCATCCACGCGGGTGCGGCCCTCGAAACGGAGGTGGAACTGGATTGGATCCACTCCGAAGGCATCAGCAGCCGAAATGTGGCTTCCAAACTCGGTCACCTCGATGGGGTGTTGGTCGCTCCCGGGTTTGGTTCGCGGGGCATTGACGGGAAAATCGATGCCATCCAATTCGTGCGCGAACAAGGGATTCCCTTCTTTGGCATCTGCCTCGGCATGCAGTGTGCTGTGATTGAATTTGCCCGCAACGTGTTGGGGTTGCCCGAGGCGCATTCCACAGAAATCAAAGAATACGCGGCGGACCCGGTCATCGACCTGATGGCGGAACAAAAGCACATTCGCAACATGGGCGGCACCATGCGGCTTGGCGCTTACCCGTGCCAAATGGCCGAAGGATCCCGTGCCGCAGCGGCTTACGGCACCACGGCCACCGAGGAACGGCACCGCCACCGCTACGAGTTCAACAACGCCTACTTGGAGCGGTTCGAAGCCGCAGGCATGCAGGCCACCGGACTCAATCCCGATACGGGCTTGGTGGAAATCGTGGAAATCCCGTCGCACCCGTACTTCGTGGCGTCCCAATTCCACCCCGAGTACGCGAGCACGGTATTGACCCCGCACCCGCTGTTTGTCTCGTTTGTTCAGGCCGCTCGCGAGCGCTCTTTGGCTCAAGCAGCTGCCACCGAGGCCGCGGAGGCGTGATCCCGGCGGGGGCCCCAGGCGTACATGCCAAAGGCCATCCACACCACGCCTGACTGCAATTCGAACACACTTTCGGTGCAGGCCATCCATGCTGCCAGCAGCACAAAGGCCAACGCGTCCCAACGCTTGAACCGCCAAGCGGCTAAAACCAAGGAGGACCACCAAAGCAGGAGCGCAAACACGCCGCCCCAGCCCCACGCCACCGCAGCCTCGAGGTAAGCGTTGTGCGCATTCATGTGGTGGCTCGCCGCGTACCCATCCCCACGCTCTGCGTACACCCGGTCCAAGGCGGCTTGGCTGCTCCCCGTCCCCACGCCCATGGGGTGTTCCAACAGCACGGACCACGCCGCCGACCAGGCCTGCAACCGACCTGTGGTGGAACCGGCCCGAGGAGCGGGCGCTGCATCGGTTGTGGGGGAATCGGTGGCCGCAACAGCGGCCTCTGCTTGCAACCCATTGGCCAGCTCCACCGCCCGGCCTGCGCCGGCCCACCACCCCGCGGCGACCAGCACCACCGAAGCGGCGGCCGCCATGCGCCAGCGCCTTCCCCGCCATGCGCCCGCGCCCAACACCACGCCGCCCGCCACCCATCCGGCCTTTGAGGCCAGCAGCCCGATCATGGCCGCCGCCAACAACGTAAACGCCCATTTCCCCAAGCTGTCCGCTTTCGTGAGCGCCACAAAAAGTCCAAACGTCCAGTACCAGGCCAAGTATGTCGGATGGAGCGGGCCGGCCAATTCGGCATACCGCCACTGCTCCCAGCTCCCCGATTGCAAAGTGGTCCAGGCGGCATCGACCAGCCCGATGGCCGCCGCCACCAACAGCCCCAAGAGCAACGCCCGGGAGATGCGGTCCTTGCGGACATCCACCATGCGCTCCGTGGCCAGGAAGAGGGCGGGAAGCACGAGGAGCCCGGCTTTGACCTCCAACGCGAACAAGCCGGCTTCCGGCGAGGTCGACCACCCCAGCCCCAAGGCCAGCAGCCCGTACACCAAGGGTCCGCCCCACCACCCGGCGGGCTGGTGCACTTCGCGACGGGGCTGTTTGGCCCACGCCACCGCAAGCGCCAACACGCCCCACGCAATCAACAACGGCGTGGTGGCCCGAGGGTGCAAGGGAAACAGGAAAGCACACGCCGGCGGCATCCAAGCCAGCAAGCGCGTCATCGGGTCAGGGCTTTTGAACGCTCGGGCGGTTGCCCCTGCAGGAGCAGGAACCTGCCCACTCCCTCCCAGTAGCCCCATCCGTAGGCGAGGTGGATGGTGGCGTATGCCCGCACCACCCCTGCGATTTCATGGGCACCCTCCGAGACGGCAGAGGCCGAGACCACCGCGCCGATGAGCCACGCGCAGACCACCGTGAAGAGCACGGAGGAGCTGAAGCCGGACCAGACCGGGGGGATTTGGCCTGCCGCATCGACCACCGACAACGCGATGAGCACCGCGCTCACGGCGAGGAACACAGCGGGCACCACCTGCCGCCAAGTCGTGACCGTGCGGTGTTTGCGGTTGACGAACACCTTCCAGTACCCGTATTGGCGGTATTGGCGGAAGAGCTTGCCATACGTGGAACGCACGTGGTAACTGCTGCGGATGCGCGGGTCAAACCAAATGCGCCAACCGGCTTCGTGCAACCGGAAATTGAGCTCGTCGTCCTGGTTGCGGACCAGGTGTTCGTCGAACAACCCGATCTCGAGCAAGGCCGACTTGCGGTAGGCGCCGAAGGCCACGGTGTCCACATGGCCGGCCGTGCCTCCCGTGCGGAAACGGGCATCCCCTACCCCAAAGGGCGTGCTGAGTGCGGCGCCGATGCGCCGGGACAGGGCCGAGCCATGGACCTGTTCCACCACGCCGCCCACGCAACCGGACTCCGGGTGGGCGCGCAACGCTTCGGCATTGCGCCGGATGAAATCGGGGGCGCAGCGGGCGTGAGCTCCGAGGATGATGACCGTCTCGCCGTGTGACGCGCGGATGCCGCGGTTCAAGGCTTGGGGCGTGAACCGGTCCGGATTGTCGATCCACCGGAAGCGGTCGTCTTGGTGGGCCCACGTTTCGAGCACCTCCCGCGTGCCATCGGTGCTGCCACCATCTGCCACCACCACCTCCCAGGCCTCGTCACAAGGTGCTTGGTCCTGAATGGATTGCAGGGTCGATTCGATGTAGTCGACTTCGTTCAGGCAGGGGATGACAACCGAGATCATGGGCCGCAAAGGTACTCACTCCTGGGGCTTCGCCTCCGCCAGCCGCTTCAACTGGTGGCGGTGGTGCAAGATGTGGTCGCCGAGGAAGGCGGCGGTCATGGTCAAGCCGATGCGCCCGGCCAAGGGATGGCGGAAGACTTCGACCTCCCACCATGCGAGGGGGAGGCTGGCGGCGAAGGCCCGTCCGGCGGCCTGGCGCTCCCGCCAATCGGCAAGGACCGCGGCGAGGGCTTCCCGGGTGGCAGCGGGCTGCGGTTGCGGCAGCCCCTCGGGCATGGCGAAGCGGGCGGTGCTGCGCAATCCCGCACTGAGTTGGATGGCGCGGGAGGTAGTGTCGGGGGTGATGCGCGGGAGCTCGGCAACGGGGGTTTGGCCCTTCTTCTGCACATACGCCCAGGTCGCCACCTCGGCAGCTGCTAAATGGTGCGTGATCGCCCCTGCTCGCCAACCCGTTCCCTCCCCCAGCACACAGGCATCGGGCAAGGCCGCCACCTCGGCCTCCCACGTGTCGACCGCCTCGGGAAGGGCGGCAAACGCTTCCCACGCACCGGGCGGCAAACCGGGACGGAACATCTGCACGTGTGGCAACCCGTCCTCCAAATAGGGCTCGGAGCTGGGGGAGAACCCCAAGGAACGGTAGAACGGTTCGAGGTAGGTTTGGGCAGAGATGCGCAGGCCGTGCTCAGGCCACCGGTCGCAGGCGGCGGCCAAAGCGTGCCCCATCAAGGCGCGGCCCACCCCCCGCTTGCGCGCTTCCTCTTGGACCACGACGCGCCCGATGGACGGCTCAGCATAGCTCACACCCGGGGGCAACACCCGCGCGGTTGCGAGGCAAGCCGTGCCTTCCCACGCTGTGATGTGCAAAGCCGCTTCATCCTTGCCATCGAGGTCTTGGTAGACGCAATCCTGTTCCACCACAAAGACTTCCGATCGCAATTGCAAGAGCGCGTACAGCGCGTCGCGGCCGATTTCCGACCATTCCTCTGTTTTCCATCGCATGCCTCGAAGGTAGCAAAGCCGCCGGTCGTAAATTCGTGGCATGCAAGCATCGAATGCGCTTTCGGTTGAGGGGCTGACAAAGCGTTTTGGCGAACGCCTCCTGTTCGAAGACCTCACGTTTGGGTTGAGTCAAGGCCAAAAATCCGCCTTGGTCGCCCGCAACGGCACCGGCAAATCCACCCTGCTGTCCGCCCTGACCGGCGGTGAACCGGCCGACAGCGGCACGGTGAGTTTTGAGTCCGGCATCCGCTGGTCCCTCTTGGCGCAGGACCCTGGATTGGATGCAGAGTGCAGCATTTTGGACAACCTGTACGCGGGAGAAAACGCGGCGGTCAAGGCGTTGCACGCCTACGAGTCGGCCCTGGCGGATGGAGCCGAAGGCGACGTTTTGCAGCGTGCTTACGATGCCATGGACCGCTTCGGCGGGTGGGATTTTGAAGCGCGGGCGCGGGAGGTGCTGGGGCGGTTGAACTTGCACGACCTGGACCGCCGGGTGGGCACGTTGAGCGGGGGGGAACAGCGGCGGATTGCCCTGGCGAAGGTGCTCATCGAAGAACCGGATTTGTTGTTCTTGGACGAGCCGACGAACCACTTGGATTTGGACATGATCGCGTGGTTGGAGCGGCATTTGGCCCAAAGCAACACCACGCTCCTGATGGTGACACACGACCGCTACTTCCTTGAAAACGTATGCGATAGCATCTACGAACTCGACGACCAAACCCTGTACCTGTACAAAGGCAATTACAGCTATTTCCTCGAAAAGCGCGCCGAACGGCAGGAAAACGCGCTCGCTCAACGCGACCGGGCACGGCGGACGATGCGGCGGGAACTTGAGTGGATGCGGCAGACGCCGGCTGCGCGAACCGGCAAATCAAAAGCGCGGATCGACGCCTTTTATGACCTGAAGGCACGTGCGAAGGTGCGGTTGGAGGAAGACCCCATGCACATCGCCCTGAATCCCGCTCGGATGGGGGGCAAGCTGGTCGAATTCCACAAGGTCGGACACGGATTTGGAACGCGCACCTTGTTCAGCGGCCTCACCCACCATTTCAAAAAGGGCGAACGCCTGGGCATCGTAGGCGCAAACGGGGCCGGCAAGTCCACCCTGCTCGACCTGCTTGTCGGACTCGAAACACCGAACCAGGGCAAGGTCGTCATCGGTGAAACAGTAGTGCTTGGGCACTACAGCCAGCACGGGGCGGATTTCCCCGACGGGCTGAAGGTCATCGACGCGGTCCGCGAGATTGCGGAATTCATGCCGCTGCAGAAGGGACAAAAACTCACTGCCGTTCAATTGCTCGAGCGGTTCCTCTTTCCCCGGCACATGCACCACATGCACATCTCGGTGCTCAGTGGCGGCGAAAAAAAACGCTTGCACCTGCTGCAAGTCCTCATGCGCAATCCCAACTTCCTCATCCTCGACGAGCCCACGAACGATTTGGACATCTTCACGTTGCAGGTCCTCGAGGAATTCCTGCTCGATTTCCCGGGCTGCCTCATCATCGTGTCGCACGACCGTTACTTCATGGATCGCTTGGTCGAGCACATTTGGGTCTTGGGCGAATCAGGCCAAACCTCGGTCCGAGACTACCCCGGCAACTACACCCAATACCGACTCGCCTACGAGGAAGCCCAACGCGACGCCCAGCGCCAAGCCGCCCCGAAGAGCGCGCCTGCCGAGCCCCCTGCGGTCAAAAACGACTACTCCCAGCGGCTCAGCTTCAAGGAGAAATTCGAGTTCGAACAGCTCGGGCCAGCCATCGAGGCGCTCGAAGCGGAGAAGGCGGAACTCACCGCCGAACTCGAACGCACAAACGACCACGAGCGCATCATGGAAATCTCTGCGCGCCTCAGCACAGTGGTCGAAACCCTCGACGCCTCGGAAATGCGGTGGCTCGAACTTTCGGAACGCGCCGAGTGATCACTGCTGGTCGAAATCGACCACGTACGGCCCGGGGCCTTTGGGGTGCGATTGGCACGTTAAGATGAAGCCCTGCTCCACCTCCTTGGGTTCGAGGGCGTAGTTGATGTCCATGTCCGCCTTGCCCGAGGTCATCTTCGCGCGGCAGGTGCAGCAAACGCCCCCGAGGCACGAATACGGTGCGTCCAAACCGGCGTCGAGCGCCGCATCGAGGATGCTCTTGTTGCCTTCCAACTTCACCGTGGTGGTGATGCCGTCGAGCACAATGGCCACTTCATCCCCAGCTCCTTCCTCCACGGCCACGGGCGCAACTGCTTTCGCCGGTGCCGAAGTGGTGAACAGCTCAAAGTGGACGGTGCCCTCCGGCATGCCGGCTTCCTGCAGCACATCCCGGCAGTCCAAAATCATCGCCTCCGGACCGCACAAATAAACCCCATCGGTGTTCGCTGGGTCCAGCATACCGGCTTGGATGAGCGCGCGGCAGCGATCGGCGTCGAGGCGGCCGTGAAACAACTCCGCGTCCACCGGTTCCCGGGTGAGGAGGTGGAACAGCCGCAACCGCTCGAGGTACTGGTCCTTCAAGTCCTGCAGTTCCTCCTTGAACATGATGCTAGCCGAGGTTTTGTTCACGTAGAACAGCGTAAAGGTGGAGGCGGGCTCGGATTGCAGGACGTGGCGGATTTGGCTCAAAATCGGCGTGATGCCCGAGCCCGCTGCCATGCCGACAAAATGGCGCAGCCCAGCCGCGTCCGCTTCCAAGGTGAACCGGCCCTGCGGCACCATGGCCTGCAGCGTGTCCCCCACCTTCAGCTCGCGGTTGACAAACGTGGAAAAGCGTCCTCCAGACACTTCCTTGACCCCGACCCGCAGCTCGCCATCCTCCGGTGCAGCGCACAAGCTGTAGCTCCGGCGGACCGCCTCTCCACCGATGGTGTGTTCCAGCGTTAAGTACTGACCAGCCGTGAAGGCGAATGCCTCGCGGGCCGCTTCGGGCGCCTCAAACCGAACCGATACACTGTCGGCGGTTTCGCGCCGCACTTCCGTCACTTGCAGGGGGTAGAATTTCGTCATCGGGTGCAAAAATAAAGCAGGAAGGACGTCGCGCGAAGCGCAGGATTGCGATGTGCGTCAGAACCAACCGGCTGGGCTCGTTGTATCTTTGACACCATGAACATGAACGAACGCTTTGAAGCTTACATCGCCTCCGACGCGAAAATTGAGCCGAAGGATTGGATGCCTGATGCGTATCGGAAAACGTTGATCCGTCAAATCAGCCAACACGCACACAGCGAAGTGGTCGGGATGTTGCCGGAGGGCAACTGGGTCACCCGCGCCCCGAGCTTGTTGCGGAAATCCATCCTGCTGGCGAAGGTGCAAGACGAAGCCGGGCACGGCCTGTACTTGTACTCCGCTTGTGAAACCCTCGGCGTTTCGCGCGACGACCTCATTGCGGATTTGCATTCAGGCAAGGCGAAGTACAGTTCCATTTTCAACTACCCCGCCACAAATTGGGCCGACATGGGCACCGTCGGGTGGTTGGTCGATGGCGCGGCCATCATGAACCAAGTTCCTTTGTGCAAGACCAGCTATGGGCCCTATGCGCGGGCCATGGTGCGCGTTTGCAAAGAGGAAAGCTTTCACCAGCGGCAGGGCTTCCAAATCCTGCTCGCCCTGTGCAACGGAACCGATGCGCAAAAAGCGATGGCCCAGGATTCCCTCAACCGCTGGTGGTGGCCCGCGCTGATGATGTTTGGCCCCCGGGATGAGGATTCGCAGCATACGGAGGATTCCATGCGGTGGCGCATCAAGCGGTTCACCAACGATGAGTTGCGGCAGAAGTTTGTGGACATGACCGTGCCGCAAGCCGAACTCCTCGGACTCACCATTCCCGATTCCGATTTGAAGTGGAACGAAGAGCGCGGCCACTACGACTTCGGCGAAATCAACTGGGACGAGTTCTACCACGTCATCCGTGGCAACGGCCCGTGCAACAAATCACGCATCGCTGCCCGCCAGCAGGCCCACGATGACGGGGCATGGGTGCGGGAAGCTGCCCTGGCCCACGCGAAGAAGCGCGCCGCGACCTCCTCAACCCACGCCGCATGAACGCATCCAACGCCTGGCCCCTTTGGGAGGTCTTTGTCCGCAGCCGCCAGGGGCTGAGCCACCGGCACGTCGGCAGTTTGCACGCCCCCGACGCCGAAATGGCCATCCAAAACGCACGCGACGTCTACACCCGTCGCCAAGAAGGCGTGAGCATTTGGGTCCTCCCCGCCTCCGCCATCACGGCCTCTTCGCCCGCGGACAAGGATTGCCTGTTTGAGCCAGCAAACGACAAGGTGTACCGCCACCCGACGTTCTACGATTTGCCGGACGAAGTGAAAAACATGTGATGGCAGCGCGAGAACACGTTCAATACGTCACCCGGCTCGGCGATGACGCGCTCATCCTCGGGCAGCGCCTGAGTGAATGGTGTGGCCACGGCCCCATTTTAGAGGAGGACATTGCGTTGACGAATTTGTCCCTCGATTGCATCGGCCAGGCAAGGGCGCTTTACACGCACGCGGGGGCGCTCGAGGGCGCGGGGCACGGCGAGGACCATTTTGCCTACTTCCGCGACGAGGAAGCGTTTCAGAACCACTTGATTGCGGAGTTGCCGAAGGGCGATTTTGGCTTCACCGTGATGCGCCAATTCTTGGTCTCCACCTTCGCCTACCTGCGGATGGACGCCCTGTCAGGCCAAACCTCAGACCCCGAACTCGCCGCCATCGCTGCGAAAGCCGTCAAAGAACTCCGCTACCACGTGGAGCATGCCCGGGATTGGGTCGTGCGCTTGGGCGATGGCACAGAGGAAAGCCACCGGCGCATCGCTCAAGCGCTGGAGCAGCTCTGGCCGTTTACCGGTGAACTGTTCACAGCCGATGCGGTGGATGAATGGGCGCATGACGCAGAGATCGCACCCGATTTGGCCAGCTTGCGCGGACCATGGGAAGAAGCTGTGAGCAAGGCCTTGGCAGAAGCCGCCCTCGATCAGCCGGCGAGCGGGTGGATGCAATCGGGCGGGAAAGCCGGTCGACACACCGAGCACATGGGGTATTTGTTGGCGGAGATGCAGAGCTTGGCCCGCAAGCATCCGGGGGTAACAT
>CBFHPD010000074.1:0-9755 GCA_965657495.1 uncultured Flavobacteriales bacterium | reverse complement strand
CGGAGTTGGGATTGCGTCGCTAATTGACTCGCACAGAAGAAGGCAGTGGAATTTCCATTGCCTTCTTCTTCTTTTTCGCGCCTGTGTGTGGGGCGCTGCTTCACCTCAACGGAGGTGCAGCTCACAGGATGATTTTTAGGAATAGATGAATTATACGGTACACAACCAAACCATCGATCTCGGCAATGGGCGCGAGATCACCCTTGAAACAGGTAAACTGGCAAAGCAAGCTCACGGCTCCGTCGTGGTGCGCTCCGGAGACACGATGCTCCTTGCCACAGTCGTTTCTTCTCACGAAGTCCGGGACGAAGTGGACTTCCTTCCCCTCACGGTCGATTACCGTGAAAAGTATGCGGCCGCGGGCCGCTTCCCTGGTGGATTCTTCAAGCGCGAGGCGCGGCCTTCCGATTCGGAAGTGTTGGTGATGCGCTTGGTGGACCGGGCGTTGCGCCCCACCTTCCCGGAGGACTACCACGCGGGAACCCAGGTCATGATCCAGTTGATGTCTGCGGATGAGGAGGTCCTGCCCGATAGCTTGGCGGGATTGGCAGCTTCTGCTTGCATTGCGGTCAGCGATGTGCCCTTCGATGGCCCCATCTCTGAGGTGCGCGTAGCACGTGTGAACGGCGAGTTCATCGTGAACCCGCTGCGTTCGGAACTCGAGCAGGCAGACATGGACATCATGGTTGCAGGATCCCTGGATTCCATCGTGATGGTGGAAGGGGAAATGGACGAGGTCAGTGAGGACGAGATGGTGGATGCCATCGAAGTGGCCCACACCGCGATCAAGGCGCAATGTGAAGCCCAAATCGCGTTGGCGAAGTCAACCGGTCACTACGGCGTCACCCGCGAGTACAACCACGAAGACCACGACGAAGACCTGCGCAACCGCGTCAACGAAGCGCTGTACGCACCTTTTTACGAAGCTGCGAAGAACGGCAGCTCGAAGGAGGAGCGCAAAGAATCCTTCGGCCGCATCAAAGAAGCGTTCGTTGCCACGTTGAGCGACGAAGAGCGTGCGGAGAAGGGCTTCATGCTGTCCCAATACATCAAGTCGGCCCAGAAAAAAGCGGTGCGCGATTTGTTGCTGAACGAGCACATGCGCCTCGATGGCCGGAAACCAACGGATATCCGTCCGATTTGGACCGAGGTGGATTACCTGCCAGGTTGCCACGGCAGCTCCATCTTCACCCGGGGTGAAACGCAGTCGCTCACCACGCTCACGTTGGGCACGAAGCTCGATGAGCAGCTCATCGACGGCGCCTTGGTGCGCCGCAACGAGCGGTTCTTGTTGCACTACAATTTCCCGCCGTTCTCAACCGGTGAGGAGCGTCCCTTGCGGGGCACGAGCCGCCGGGAAGTGGGCCATGGAAATTTGGCATGGCGTGCGTTGAAAGGTGTGTTGCCGCCTGCAGAGGAATGCCCGTACACCATCCGGTTGGTTTCTGAGATTTTGGAATCCAACGGTTCGTCATCGATGGCCACGGTTTGTGCCGGAACCCTCGCATTGATGGACGGTGGTGTGAAAATCAAGGCGCCCGTTTCGGGCATTGCCATGGGCCTCATCACGGATGCCGAAACCGGCAAGTACGTGGTCCTCTCTGACATCTTGGGCGACGAGGACCACCTCGGCGACATGGACTTCAAAGTGACGGGCACCGAGGAAGGCATCACTGCGTGCCAAATGGACATCAAGATCAAGGGGTTGAGCTTTACGCAGCTCCGCGAAGCGCTGGCCCAGGCCCGCGAAGGCCGCCACCACATTCGCCGCGAAATGCTCGGTTCAATCTCGGAGCCCCGCGACGACTACAAAGAACACGCACCGCGCATCGTTCAGTTCGAAGTGCCGGGCGAATCCATCGGTCCGATCATCGGCCCAGGGGGTAAGATCATCCAAGAAATCCAAGCCGTTACCGGTGCGACGGTCTCCATCGACGACGTGGACGGCAAAGGCATGGTCCAAGTGGCCGCTTCCAACAAGACCGCCATCGACGATGCCGTGAAGCGCATCAGAGCGATTGCTTTCCCACCAACGGTCGAAATCGGGGAGGAATACGAGGGCAAGGTCAAGAGCATCATGCCGTACGGCGCCTTCGTGGAAGTCATCCCGGGACAGGACGGTTTGTTGCACGTTTCCGAGTTGGCTTGGGAACGCGTGGAACGCGTCGAAGATGTGATTTCCGAAGGCGAAGTCGTCAAGTTCAAAGTGGTCGGGCGCGATCCCAAGACGGGCAAAATCAAGCTCAGCCGCAAGGCGCTGATGCCGAAGCCGGAAGGGTACGTGGAGCGTCCTGAGCGGGGTGACCGTTCACGCGGTGACCGCGGTGACCGCGGAGATCGTGGCGGCCGCGGACGCGACCGCGGCGACCGCCGCCCACGTGATTGATGAATTTTGGCCTGAAAGCAGGCAACCCACCCGGTGATTGCTTCGTTACATGAAGCATCCCCACGAGCAGGCGAACGCCCCGTTGCATCCCAGCAGCGGGGCTTCCGTCCCTCAAACATTCAACAGTAACCCACCAAACCCCACTATATGAGGCAGCTCAAGATTACCAAGCAGGTGACCAACCGGGAAACTGCATCTCTTGACAAGTACCTTCAGGAAATCGGTCGCGTCGACCTGATCACCGCGGAGGAAGAAGTCGAGTTGGCCCGTCGCATCAAACAAGGCGACCAGGTGGCCCTCGAAAAGCTTACGAAAGCCAACCTCCGCTTCGTGGTATCTGTATCGAAGCAATACCAAAACCAAGGCCTGTCATTGCCCGACTTGATCAACGAAGGCAACCTCGGCCTGATTAAAGCCGCCCAGCGTTTCGATGAGACGCGCGGCTTCAAATTCATCTCGTACGCCGTTTGGTGGATCCGCCAAAGCATCCTCCAAGCCCTTGCGGAACAAAGCCGGATTGTGCGCCTGCCCTTGAACAAGATCGGCAGCATCAACAAAATCAACAAGGCCTTTGCCCGCTTGGAGCAAGAGTTCGAGCGCCCACCGACGGCTGCGGAACTCGCGGAAACGTTGGACATGACGCTCGACGAGGTGAAGCAGAGCATGAAGAACTCCAGCCGCCACACGTCGCTCGATGCGCCGTTGAAGGAGGGGGATGAGAGCTCGAGCACGATGATGGACGTGCTGCGCCTAGGCGATACGCCGTCGCCGGACACGGATTTGATGAACGAGTCCCTTCGCAAGGAGATCGAGCGTTCGCTGCGCACGCTGACCCCGCGGGAAGGCGATGTCATCCGCTTGTACTTCGGGCTCAATGGGGAACACCCCATGACGTTGGAAGAGATCGGCGAGCGCTTTGATTTGACCCGGGAGCGGGTGCGTCAGATCAAGGAGAAGGCCATCCGCCGACTCAAGCACACCAGCCGCAGCCGGATTTTGAAGAGCTACCTCGGCTGATTCACCCGGTCTTGAGGCTTTCCCAAAGGTGCAGGGAGGCCCAGCTGCGGTAGGGCGACCACCGCTCGGCGACGGATTCAAACGTATTCAAAGCATCATCCATGGCCAACCCGTACAGGTTGGCCATGGCTTTTTTCAGCCCGAGGTCATTCGGTGCGAACACATCCGGGCGGCCGAGGGTGAACATCAAGAACATCTGAGCGGTCCAAACCCCGACGCCCTTGATGCGGGTCAGTGCCGCAATGACCGCTTCGTCGCTCTGCTCGTCAAGGCGGCTGTAGACTTCGGGAGCTTCGCTCCACGCCTGCGCCACGGCTTGGATGTAACCGACTTTTTGGGAGCTCAGCCCAGCGCCGCGCAGCTCGTCAACCGGGAGGGCAAGCGCTGTGGCGGCATCGATGCCTTGCGCCGGGAACAGCTGCCTAAACCGGTAAAAAATGGTGGCGGCGGCCCGGGTGCTCACTTGCTGCCCGACGATGGCGCGCATCATGGCTTCGAGGTGCGGCCGGGGTTCCGGCCAGGTCAGGTGAGCCTGCCGGGTGGCGACCGCGTGCAGGATGGGGTCGGTTTCGGCGAGGTGCGCAAGAAAAGGGGCGTGGTCCGCGTTCATGGTGCGAATTTGGTCATCTTTGCGGTATGAACAAGCTGGTTTGGCAATGGATTTGGGGGTGCGGTTTGGCGGTGGCGGCCGCTGCGTCGTTCACGGGGTGCCGTAAGGTGGTGTTTTCCGACGAACCGGGATTGAAGTTGGCGTTTTCTGCGGACACCGTTTTGTTCGATACCACGTTTGCGACGGTGGGGTCCGTCACGCTGCCGTTGAAGGTGTACAATCCCAACAATGTGGCGGTGTCCGTCGACCGCATCAGCCTCGCGGATCCTGCGAGTCCATTCCGCATCAACGTGGACGGCTATCCGGGGCCTGATGTGGTGGACCTGCCCATCTTGTCGGGCGACAGCGCATGGGTTTTCATCGAGGTGACCGTCGACCCGAATGCTGCCACGACGCCGTTTGTGGTGGAAGATGAGCTGCTGTTTGAATTGAACGGAGAAGGCCAAACCGTCACCCTGGCCGCCTGGGGGCGCAACGCCCACTTCCACGGCGGCATCGACCGCGTGTTTGCCCTTCCGTGCAACGCTTCCTGGGCGCCCGATCGCCCGCACGTGGTCTACGGCGTGGCCGTGGTGGATGAAGATTGCACCCTCGAGATCTTACCGGGAACCGAGGTGTATTTCCATGCGAAGAGCGGCATTTGGATCAACCAGGGCACCCTCCTTGCGGACGGTGTTTTGTCGGCCCCCATCACATTCCAGGGCGACCGCCTCGAGGACGATTACGCGGGCCTGCCCGGGCAATGGGGCATCCAAGTCGATTTTGAGTATGAGACGGATTTCGGCGTGGAGACGTTCACGGTGGCGCGCGGCGGGCTTTGGTTTTACGGCAGCAAAGGGTCGGTGGTGGACCACGCCGTCCTCGAAGGGGGGACGATCGGCATCCAAGTGGATACGGTGGGCACGGCGACCGCCCCGGCTTTGACCTTGTCCAACACGCGCATCCGCAACATGTCCGCCACGGGGCTGTTCGCCCAAGGTGGGGTCATCGAGGGGTGGAACAACCTCATCACGGATTGCGGGCAGGTGTGCGCGGCGTTCACCCTCGGGGGCATTTACAACATGGACCATTGCACGTTTGCCAATTACTGGTCGGAAGGTGTGCGCCAAGCCCCGTCCGTGTTTTTCAATGATTGGTACGAGTCGAGCGATGGCGAATTGGTGGTGCGCAGTTTGGAAGGGAGTTCCTTTCGGAATTGCATCATGTGGGGCAACAATGCGGGGCTGACGGATTTCGACGAGCTGGTGGTGGATTTGGTCAATCCGGTGGAGGCTCCTATGATTTTCAACGGCGCGGTGGACGTGCAGTCGGAGGACTTCCCAATGGAGTTGCTCGAGGCGTGTACCACCGATGAAGCGCCGCCGTTTGCTTCTGTTTTGGACCGCGATTTCCACCTCAATTCGAACAGTTCGCTGTGGGAGGGGGGAGCGAGCCAGTTTTTCATTGCCACGGACCTCGACGGCTTGCCGCGGAATGTCGGTGTGGCCGACAAGGGCTGTTTCGAGCGGCAGTAATCCCGCAGAACGCCCCCTTCCTGAAACATTGGAGTGCGCATTTCCGTATGGGAATGCATGATGACCACGGGCATGATCGAGGCGCTGATGCGCTTGTTCGCGCTTTTCGCTGCAGGCGGATCGGCGCGCCATGCCATGTATGGTCGCCAAGCGGCGAGCCGTTACCTGAAGGGCCGGTTGTCTGCGGCATTGAGCGAGCACTACTTGCGGCTGTACGACGAGGAATTGGCTCGCTTGGACGTGCGTTCGGCGAAGCGCCTGCCGACGGCGGTGCCGGCCTCAGCGGGGCTGCTGCCTGAAGAGCCGGCGGATCCGGCCCAAATCAAGCGGCTGGCCCGGCTGGCCGCCAAACTGATGCGGGCATGCGCCCAAATCAACAAGGAACTCGAAATCCGGGAGCGGCTCGTGCTGTTTGTTCGGCTGGCTGAATTTGGCCGCGACACGGCGACCGGTGATGGCGAGGACAGCTTCCTCACGCATGCCGCGCAAGCATTGCACCTCGGAACGGCCGATGAAGCTGCCATCCGCAGGCTGGTGGGCGCCCACGGCCCCGAGGCATTGCTCGAAGGGGACCGGTCGTTCTTGATGCCGCTTGGGCACCAACCGGACAATTTGCTGGCCGGGGTGCATTTGGAGCTGGAGGACTTGTTCTTCGTGCGCACCTTTGGCCGGGCCGACATGCGCCTCAACGGGCAACCGCTTCCTGAAGGGGTGGTGGCACCGATGGGCCAGGGGAGTGTGCTGAAGGACGGCCACGGCCACGCCCTGTTTTACAGCGACCTGATCCGGTCCTGCTTGGCCCCGGAGGAGCAGCTTCCCGTCCAATTCCAAGTGCAAGACGTGGCGCATTTCTTCGCCTTTCCCCAAGCGGCCGCCTTGCGGTTGGTCAGCATGGAGGAGCGCGAGGGGCGCTTGGTGGGCATCATGGGGGCCAGCGGCAGCGGCAAATCGACGCTGCTCAACATCCTCAACGGTACCATCCGCCCGACGTTGGGCAGGGTCCTGCTCAATGGCCTCGATGTGCACGACCCCACTTCGGAACTCGACGGACTCATCGGGCACATCGCCCAGGAAGACGTCCTGATCAGTGAATTGTCGGTGCGTGATAACCTGCTGTACAGCGCACGGCTGAGCTTTCGGGACTTGGACGATGGGCAGCTGCACGAAAAGGTGGATGCAACGCTGAAGCGGTTGGGATTGTGGGGCATCCGCGATTTGCGGGTGGGCTCCGTGTTGGACAAGACCATCAGCGGCGGGCAGCGGAAGCGGCTCAACATCGCGCTGGAATTGGTGCGCGAGCCGTTGGTGCTCTTCGTAGATGAGCCGACGAGCGGGCTTTCTAGCCGCGACAGCGAGCACATCATGGACCTGCTGAAGGAGTTGACCTTGCGGGGCAAGTTGATTTTCGTGGTCATCCACCAGCCGAGTTCGGACATCTTCAAGCTGTTCGATCGGCTCCTGCTGCTCGACACGGGTGGCTATCCGATTTTTGTGGGCAATCCTTTGGAGAGTTTGACCTATTTCAAAGGGCTCTCGCACCAAGTGAATGCGCAGGACATGATGTGCGAATCCTGTGGGAACGTGAACCCGGAGCAGTTGTTCAGCATCATCGAGTCCCGGATGGTGGATGAATTTGGCCACCAAATCCCTGAACGGAGGGTGAGTCCGCAAGACTGGAATGCGCATTACCACGAGCGCATTGCGCCGGATCACCAAGTGCATCACGCCGTAGAAGCGCCTTTTCCGGAGCCGCGCAAAGCACCGTCCAAATGGGGGCAATGGAAGACCTACCTGCGCAGGGATGTGCATGCGAAGCGGATGAACCGGCAGTACCTCGCCATCAACCTGCTCGAGGCGCCCGTGCTGGCCCTGCTGCTCGCTGGGTTTGCCCGTTTTTATGAGTTGGGCGCAGGGTACACGTTCCAAGCGAGTGAAAACCTGCCGCCGTTTCTCTTCATCAGCGTCATCGTGTCGCTGTTCATGGGCCTGAGCGTCAGCGCGGAGGAAATCATCCGCGACCGGCCCATGTTGCGCAGGGAACGGTTCTTGAGCTTGAGTTGGGGGGCTTACTTGGCTGCGAAAATCGGGGTGATGTTTGCCTTTTCGGCGGCCCAAAGCCTGGCCTACGTCGCGGTTTCGGCGTGGGTGTTGGACCTGCCTTCGGGACCGCCACTGGCCATGTTGTTCGCCGTACTGTTCAGCGTTTCGGCCTATGCGAACCTGCTCGGATTGACCATTTCCGCGACCTTCAACAGCGCCAAGGTCATCTACATCCTCATCCCGCTGTTGATCATTCCACAAATCATCTTTGGCGGGGTCATCATCCGGTATGACCGGTTCAATCCGTTCTTCACGTCCGCTCACCAGGTCCCGTGGATCGGCAACGCCATGGCCTCGCGCTGGGGGTTCGAAGCGCTCGCCGTGGAACTGGCCCGCAACAACCGGTTTGATGCGCAATTCAACGAGTGGGAAGACCAAATCGCCCGCGCAGCTTGGCGCCGGGACTTCTGGGCCCCCGCCGTGTCAGATTTGCCCGACGGTCCTTACAAGGAACGGGAATTCGCTCGGGCCGAGGCCGAATTGGCCGCCTGGAACCTTCCCGCACCCGCTGCACACGAGGCGGCGGCTTACAAAACCGCATTCGCCGAAGCCTTCAAGTCCGCCTTCCGCAAGCGGGACGACCTGCGGCGCACCCTGCAATCCGAAGGCACATTCGCCGAGCTCCAAGCCGCAGAACACAACGACGCGCTGATGGACTGGCTGGAGCAAACCGATCGCTCCGTGCGTTTGGTGCAAACAGAAGCAGGGCTCTCCCAACTCGGTCACTTCCTGCGGCAACCGGCCGACGGGCGCTCCGGATGGGTCGCGCCCTATTACGCTCCAATGAAACGCATCGGCGGATGGACGTGTTCCACCCCCGCGTACAACCTCATCGTCCTCTGGGGCATGAGCACCGCTTGGGGCCTCCTGCTCTGGAGCCGGGTGCTGGAGCGATTGGACCGCGCTTCGCGGAAGCAATTGAAACGCCGCTTGTGGGCGTGGGCCAACACAAAGGCCCAAGGGCCGCGTTAGTTTGTGGCCGAGGCAATCAGCCGGAACGGCAAGTCGATGATGGCGTCGTAGTCTTCGCCCGCCTCGAGCATGTCCTCGTCGTCGTCCTCGTAATACCAATTCACGCGCGCCGCGCATTTGCTCGCTTCTACGCGCTTGAGCAGATCCATCAAGCACTTGCTGCTGCTGGTGTTGAAGTACTCCAATCGGATGTTGATCTCCAACATCTCCGATGTTTGCCCGCACTGCAGCTCCACCCAATCCATCACGGGCTGGTAAAATGCGATGGAATTCTCCGGAATGGAACGTCCGCTCAACTCCAAGCAAAAGGGCTCGCGCGTAGCGAGAACGGTAGGGGTCTTTGATGTGCCCTCGGTGCGAATGTCGTTCATGTTGAAACAGCTATGTGTGCGGTCAGTTCTACAATCCATTTCCCTTCCGAAGAAGGCGTCGTGTTCAAGGCCAAATTTCGATTCGTACGGCGCATGATCTCAATCAATCCAACCCCGCCGCCGCCATGCGCGCTGCGTTCGGGGGAATCCAACACCGCCCGTTGGTGGGAACGCAATTCTTCGAGCTCCAGGTGCTGCAGTTCGTTGAAGCGGTTCACGAGTTCCTCCTTCACCTCGGTGCTCACTTCGTTGCGGGAAGCGAGCCACCAACCGGCGTCGGTGGACACCACGCGGAACCCACAGATTCCGTTTCCGGGGGCGTGGTGGTGCAGGTTTTGTAGCAATTCAATGGCAATGCGCACCACCCGCTTGCCCACCAAAGTCGGAAGACCTTGTACGCGCTCTTCCAAGTTCCGCACCAACACGTCAGACACCTCCTCGCTGACACGACCAGCGAATTGGCATTCTATCGTTCCGTGCGCAGGGATGGGGTCCAACGGCCAAGCAGTGATTTCCACAGATGCAGGAGAAGTCCCGTACATGGTGACTAATCTACACGGGAAATGTCGGAACTTCGTCCGGGAAAGCTGAGAGTAATGCAAAGTGAATTGTGGAAAAGCACGAAGGATTGGTTCGCGGAATGGTTCAATTGCCCGGAATACCACATCCTCTATGGATCCCGCGATGATGCAGAAGCCGAACGCTTCGTGGCCCAGCTAGCGAGCAACGTCTGTCCGCCTCCACCCGCGCGCGTGCTGGATTTGGCGTGCGGATCGGGCCGGCAC
>CBFHPD010000073.1:0-7669 GCA_965657495.1 uncultured Flavobacteriales bacterium | reverse complement strand
AGTTGCTGCTGATCGGGTATGCGGACGGGACGGTGGATTGGGTGGCGCCGGATGGAACCGTGGTCTTTACGCTGACTGACATCCGGGACAGCAACCTGATCGGGAGCAAGGCCATCAACGCCTTGCGTGGGCCGTTCGCCGGGCGGCGGGTCCTCGCGGCGTGCGACTTTGGGGTGGTGGCGCTCGACGGGGAGGGGCGGTATGTAGCGGACACGTGGTACCCGGAGGGGAGCGGAACGCCGCGGGCGGTGCGGGAGGTGCTGGAGCACGAGGGGGCGTGGGTCGTGGTGACCGACGCGGGGGTGTTTGAGGCGGCGGTGAGCGACCCGTTCTTGTCGGCGCCGGGGGCGTGGACGCGGTGGGGGGATGTGCCGTTGGAGGATGGGGACTACCGGGATTTGGCCTACACGCCGGCGGGCGATCCGATCCTGCACTGGCACCAGCCGGATGCCACGCCTACGGACCAAATCTGGGTGCGCCTCAACGGGCTTTGGCAACCGCTGCCCAACTACGACGGCATCACGGTGCGCGCGCTGGCCACCGGCTCCGACGCGACCGGCTGGCGCCTCGCCGTCGCCGACTGGAACGCCATCCACCAGTACGATGCCGCCCTGGAGCCCATCAAACTCGACTACTCCGTGGCTGGAAATCCGCTGCGCGTCAACGACCTGGTCTTCCACCACGCCCTCGATGCCGACGGGGTGGCGGCCTTCCGGGACCTGTACGTAGCGAACGACGGGGGCGGGCTGCTTCGGATGGACGTGTTCGATGCGCCGCGGGATGCTGCGTGGGCGCCGAGCGGGCCGCCGGTTTCGGCCGTGCGGAAGTTGGATTGCTGGAACGGCAACTGCTGGGTGGCTTCGGGCGCCGTAGACGGGGCGTGGACGAGCTTGTACTACGAGCACGGGATGTTTGGGATGATCGGCCGGGAGTGGGTGGAGCTGGATGCGGGGGAAGGGGCCAACGACATCACCGGCGTGCGCGATTTCATGGCCGTCTCCATCGACCCGCTCGACCCCGGGCACGTGTGTTACGGGTCGTGGGAGGACGGCATTTTTGAACTCCAGGACGGGGCCGTGGTGAACCACTTCACCCCAGCGAACAGCACCCTGGCCGAGGCCAATTTCGGCGGCTCCCCGCGGACGGGTGTGGGCGGGCTGGACTTCGACCTCGACGGCAACCTCTGGGTGGCGAACGCCTTCGTGGAGGAACCGTTGCAAGTGCGCACGGCCGCGGGCGATTGGGTCGCGATGGACATCGGCAATGCCCTCGGCACGGACGGGTTCATCGAACAGGTGCTCGCCGCCCGCAACGGCTACGTCTGGGCAGTCATTCCGCGCGGGGGTGGCGTCCTCGTGTACGACCCCGCCGGCACGCCGGGCGACGTGTCGGACGACGATTGGCGGGTGTTGACGAAGGAGAACGCCGGCTTGGTGTCGAACAACGTGCTGTGCTTGGAGGAGGACTTGGACGGGGAAATCTGGATCGGGACCGAGAGCGGCCCGTCGGTGGTGTACTTGCCGTCGGCGGTTTTTGAGGCAGGGTACGATGCGGATTTGGCCAGTTCAATTCTGATTGAACAAGATGGGAACTTCCAGTACCTGCTGGAAACCGAGGTCATCAACGACATGTGCATCGACGGCGGCAACCGGAAATGGATCGCTACCCAAACCAGCGGCGTCTACCTCGTCGAGGCCGATGGGCTGGGCCAAGTCGCGCACTACACGTCCGATTCCAGTCCGCTGCTGAGCAACAACGTGTTCGACGTGGCCATCAACCACGGGAGCGGCGAGGTGTTTTTCGGGACAGAAAAGGGGTTGGTGAGCCTCATCGGCGAGGGGACGAATTTCGTGGCGGCCATCGACGAGCTGACCGTTTACCCAAACCCCGTGCGGCCGGGGTACGAGGGCGTCATCACGGTGGACGGCTGTGCGTACGGCTCCACGGTGCACGTGACGGATGTGGGCGGGCGGTGGATTGCGACGTTGGAGAGCGAGGGCGGGCGCGCAGTGTGGGATGGGAGCGGCGCGGATGGCGCTCGGGTGCCTTTTGGAATGTATTTGATCTTTGCGACCGATGATGAGGGCCAATCCGGTGGGGTGACGCCGCTCGCAATCACCCGATGAACATGGAATATCCCGGCCATTTGCCCACGTCCAAATTGCCCCACGTGGGGACGACCATTTTTACTGAAATGTCCGCACTGGCTGCGGAATGCGGCGCCTTGAACGTTGCCCAGGGCTTCCCCGACATGGCCCCCCCAGCGGTGCTGCGGCGGGCGGTGGCCCGGGCGATGGAGGAAGGGGCGAACCAGTACGCACCCATGGCGGGCAACGTGCGGTTGCGCGAGTGGATTGCCGAAGACTTGGCGGCCCGCACCGGAACCGCCTACGACCCTGGCAGCGAAATCACGATCGGAGCGGGCGCCTCGTCGGTGCTGTTTGCGGCCATCATGGCCTTGGTGAGCGAGGGCGACGAGGTCGTCATCATGGAGCCGGCCTACGACTTGTACGCGCCGGTGGTGCGGCTGGCGGGCGGGACGGTCCGTCGGCTGGAGCGGACGTTGCCGGATTACGGGCTGGACTTTGAAGGGCTGCGGACGGTGCTCAGCCGGCACACGCGGATGGTCGTGGTGAATTCGCCGCACAACCCCACCGGCGTCACCTGGACGCGGGACGACCTCGAGGCGCTGCACCGCTGCTTGGACGGCAGCGATGTGGTGGTGCTGAGCGACGAGGTGTACGGGCCGATTGTCCACGATGGGCGGGAGGCGTTGAGTGCGGCTCACCACCCGGATTTGGCCTGCCGCTCGCTCATTGCGGGCTCCTTCGGCAAGGTGCTGCACGCCACGGGTTGGAAGATCGGGTGGCTCGCGGGCGCGGCCGAGCTGATGGCTGAGGTCCGGAAAGTGCACCAGTACGACGTCTTTTCGACGGGTGCGCCGTTCCAAGCGGGCATTGCCGAGTTCCTTTCGAATTGGGAAGGCCAAACCCACCTCGCCAAACTCGCCGAATCCTACACCCTCCTCCGCGACCGCCTCTGCGACGGGTTGCGGGACACGGCTTGGTCCTTCACGCCGGCGGAGGGCGGCTACTTCCAAGTCCTCGACTACGGGGCCTTCCACACCGCTCCGGACCAAGAAACGGTCCGCGCCTGGACCCGCGCGCCCCACGGCATCGCCACCATCCCCCTCTCGTCGTTCTATGACCCGAGCCACCCGCTCCGGTCCTCCTCCACCCGCATCCGCGTCTGCTTCGCGAAGCAACCGGACACCCTGGACCAAGCCATCGACCGGCTGCGCAAGCTCGCGGGGGCATGAAAGCGCAGTTGTCGGTTTGGGGGCTGCAAATGGAGCTCGCCTGGGAGGATGCGGCCGCGAACACGGCGGCGGTCGATGCGTGGATGGCCGACCGGCCGGCCGGCGCCGACGTGCTCGTCCTGCCGGAAATGTGGGCCACCGGCTTCACCATGCGGCCCACCTCCTTCGGCGACCGCGGCGACGCCTTGGCGGCGATGCAGCGCTGGGCGGCCGCAGCCGATGCCCTCGTGTGCGGCAGCCTGAGCGTGGTCGCACCCGACGGCGCCTGCTACAACCGGCATTACGCCGTCGAGCCGAGCGGCGCATGGACGGCCTACGACAAACGGCACACCTTTTCCTTCGCGGGCGAAGACGCGCATTACGCGGCGGGCACGGAGCGGGTGGTGGTGAGCTGGCGCGGCTGGAATTTGCTGCTCCAAACCTGCTACGACGCGCGGTTCCCGGTCTTCTCCCGGAACCGTGCGGACGCCCCGTACGACGGCATGATCTACGTGGCGAACTGGCCGGCAGTGCGGGTGGACGCCTGGGCGACGCTCATCCGGGCGCGCGCCATCGAGAACCAGTCCTACCTCATCGGCGTGAACCGGTTGGGCGCAGACGGCAATGGCATCGCGCACTCGGGGCGCAGTGCGGTGGTGGACCCGTATGGGGTGGCACGCGAAGCGGAGGGCGCAGGATGGCTCGGTGGCACGTGGGATGCAGCCGCGCTAGCGGCTTTCCGGGCCAAATTTCCCGTCCTTGCCGACGGCGATGACTTCGATTTGAAACTCGGCTGAACAGCTGAACGGTTCAGCGCAGCCAGCCGCGGCGGCGGAACCGGCCGACCCAAGATCCCGGACGGCTGCGGAGCGTGGCATCCGGGCGCGACAGCGTGAATTGAACGGTCCCGAATCCGTCCCTGCTCTCGGGGTTGCCCCGCGGCGTGGGATTCGACGCGCTGTACGTGTGGTCGTAGATGCTCCCGCCGTCAGGGCCGGCGAGCGCGATTGTGTAGGCGTTCGACTGGGAACTCAAGCGGGCGGCGAGCTCTGACATTTGGTCCGGGTTCCCATACGTGTGCGACACGTCGTCCAAATAATCGGTCGTCGTGTACCGCCAGCTCACCTCCATGCCCACCTGCCATCCGCCGCGCAGATTCCAATCGAAGCCCACGCCCATCGGCATCGAGAGCGCCAACCAACTGTACGGCTCCTCCTGCCCCTCCGTCTGCAACTCGCGCAAGCTGTACCAAATGGGGTTCGCAACGTCATTCGCCTCATTGCGGATGCGGCTCTTCGGGTTGTACGTGAAGGCCCCTAATCCGAGGAAAACGTAACCGCGCGAGCCCGCGCTGCGGTTCCAGTGGCGCGGGCGATCCCAGAACTTAAACTGACCCCGGGCTTGCAACTCCACCACATCGCTCCTAAAATGCAGGTTGCGCGCCACCCGGCCCGGGTTGCCCGCAAACCGGTCATCCCCGGTCACCCGGATGTAACTCAAGGCGGTGTGCAGCTGAAACTTTCCCTCAATCGGCCATTCGACGAAGCCCGTCAGCGAAAAGCGCGAGGCCCGCGCGTCTGTTGCCTTCCATGGCTCCCATCCATTCTTCGCACCCAAGTCCCCTACGTAATGCGAGGTGCCAACCGCCAAGCCGAAACTCCGGCCTTGTCCCAGTGCCGTGAGGCTGAGGAACATCGCGGCAGCGCAACCGAGGGCGCTGAACCAAGAAGCTGTGAATGTGTGGGCGCTCATAACTTTGTGTACGCTTGATAACGCCTCAAAGTTACATCATCCGAATCTCCTCAAAATCAACCCAAAACACCAAGTTGCTCACAAAATCAAGTGAATGCATTCAGCCCCGTGACGTCGAGGCCGGTGATGAGCAAGTGGATGTCGTGCGTGCCCTCGTAGGTGACCACCGACTCGAGGTTCATCATGTGGCGCATGATGGGGTACTCGCCGGTGATGCCCATGCCGCCGAGCATTTGGCGGGCTTCGCGGGCGACGTTGAGGGCGGTTTCGACGTTGTTCCGCTTGGCCATCGAGATTTGGGCAGACGTGGCGCGGCCTTCGTTGCGCAAGGTGCCCAAGCGGTAGGTCAGCAGCTGTGCTTTCGTGATCTCGGTGATCATCTCGGCGAGCTTCTTTTGCTGCAACTGGAACCCGCCGATGGGGCGGTCAAATTGCTGGCGCTCCTTCGCGTACTTCAAGGCCACGTCGTAGCAGTCGAGGGCCGCACCGATGGCGCCCCACGCGATGCCATACCGCGCCGAGTCCAAGCAGCTCAGCGGCGCGCCCAATCCGTCTCGTCCGGGCAGGATGTTCGCCTTCGGCACGCGGACGTTGTCGAAAATAAGCTCGCCCGTGTCGGACGCACGGAGGCTCCACTTGCCCTTCATGGTCGGGGTCGAGAACCCTTCCATGCCGCGTTCCACGATGATGCCCTTGATGCGGCCGGCCTCGTTCTTCGCCCACACCACGGCCACTTGGGCGAAGGGGGCGTTGGAGATCCACATCTTCGCGCCGTTCAGGATGACGTCGTCGCCGTCTTCTTTGAAGTTCGTGGTCATCCCGCCGGGGTTCGAGCCGTGGTCGGGTTCGGTCAGGCCGAAGCACCCCATCCACTCGCCCGTGGCGAGCTTGGGCAAGAACTTCTGCTTTTGCTCCTCACTGCCGTACTTCCAAATGGGGTACATGACGAGGGAACTTTGTACGGAGGCGGTGGACCGGAGGCCGCTGTCGCAGCGCTCAAGTTCCTGCATGATGAGGCCGTACGAGATTTGGTCCAAACCCGCTCCTCCGTATTCCTCCGGAATGTACGGGCCAAACGCCCCAATCTCACCGAGCCCCGGCAAGAGGTGCTTCGGGAACACGCAGTTCTCTGCGGCATCCTCGATGATGGGGCTGACTTCCTTCTTCACCCAAGCACGGGCGGTGTCCCGAATGAGTTTGTGCTCTTCCGTCAACCATTCGTCCAACTGATAGTAGTCGTGTCCGGCGTAGTTATCCGTGCGCATGCGTTCCGAGTTTCAAGGTTCGGGTGCAAAGATACGGAGGGTTGGGCCCTCGGCGGTTACCGGATGCTGCCGAGTGTGCGCTCGTAGCCGGTGTCTTCCTCGTGGGGCATGGTCTCGCGGTACGCCATCACAGCGAGCTGGTCCGCCCGTTCGTTGTAGTGGTTGCCGGCGTGGCCTTTGACCCAGTGGAAGGTGACGTGGTGCGGGGCGGCGGCTTGGAGGTAGCGCCGCCACAAATCCGGGTTCTTCTTGTCCTTGAAGCCCTTGCGCACCCACGACTTCAGCCACCCCTTCGTCACGGCATCCACGACGTACTTCGAGTCGGAATAGATGTCAATGTGCGTGCCGGCGTGGCGCAGGGCCTCAAGGGCTGTGATGACGGCGAGCAGCTCCATGCGGTTGTTCGTGGTCAGCCGAAAGGCGCGGCTCAACTCCTTTTGGTGGTGGCCGCTCAGCAGGACCACGCCCAAGCCCCCCGGCCCGGGATTGCCGCTCGCTCCGCCATCCGTATACGCGACGACCTGATGCATCAGAGGAGGTGGGTCACGTTGGAGGTGAACAGCTTGACCGCGATGGAAAGCAGGATGATGCCGAACACCTTTTGCAGCACCGCAATGCCGCCTTCCCCGAGGGCTTTGCCGATGCGGTCGGTCAGCCGGAGGACGACGAAAACCAGGGCGATGTTCACGAGGATGGCGAGGATGATGTTCAACTGGTGATATTCCGCGCGCAGGGAGAGGATGGACGTCATGCTGCCCGCCCCTGCGATGAGCGGAAAGGCCACCGGCACGATGGTGGCGGCCTTCATGCTGTTGGCGTCTTGCTTGAACAGCTCCACCCCCAAAATCATTTCCAGCGACATGAAGAAGATGATGAACGAGCCCGCCACCGCGAAGCTGTTCACGTCGATGCCGAGGAAGTTGATGAGGCCCTCCCCCACGAAGAGGAAGAGGAGCATGAGCCCCATGGCCACGAGGGACGCCCGGCCGGCATGGATGTTGCCCACCTTGCGCTTGAGGTCCAGTATAATCGGAATGCTCCCCACGATGTCGATGACCGCGAAGATGACCATGGTGCATTTGAGAAATTCTTCCCAGCTGAATCCCATCAGGCGTCGCTTTTGGGTTGGCCGTTGGGCAGGCGCTCGGCCCATCCGGCGATGAGGCCCTCGAGGACTGAGGGGTAGTAGGTGTGTTCGAGTTGGAGGACTTTTTGCGCGATTTGGTCCGCGTCATCGGTGGCGGCGAGCTCCACCTCCGCTTGGAACACGGTGGCGCCTTCGTCGTAGGCTTCCGTGACCCAATGCACCGTCATGCCACTCCGCTCCTCCCCGGCCGCCTTGACCGCGGCGTGG
>CBFHPD010000072.1:0-8241 GCA_965657495.1 uncultured Flavobacteriales bacterium | reverse complement strand
GGACGGGGAAGCTTGGGTTCCGACTTCTCCAGACGCCATAGGATGCTTGGACAGCAATGCCTGCAATTACAGCAGTGCAGCAACGGTTCATCTTCAGAGCTTGTGCACTTTTCCGGATGCATGTGGGATTTGCAACGGACCGGGAGCCATTTATGCCTGCGGGTGCAGCGACATTCCTTTGGGGGACTGTGATTGCGAAGGGAATGCGTTGGACGCGGTCGGGGTGTGTGGTGGTGGGTGCTTGGTGGATGCGGATGGCGACGGGATCTGCGACAGCGAGGATCCTTGCGTGGGGTTAGCAGACGAAGATGGGGACGGCATTTGTGATGTGGAGGATCCGTGCGTCGGTGTGCCTGATGCTGTAGGGGTTTGCAATGGCGATTGCCAAACGGATGCCGATGGGGACGGCGTTTGTGATGACAACGGGGCGGATCCGTGCGATGGCATCGTCGATGCATGTGGTGTTTGCAATGGCCCAGGTCCCATCTATGATTGCGGATGCACGCCGCTGGAAGTTGGTGCATGCGATTGTGCAGGAAACGTGCCCGATGAAGCAGGGGAGTGCCCCGATTACTTGGCCGACCAGGATGGAGACGGCATTTACGATGAGGTGTTGGATCCTTGTTTGGGGCAATCTACCCTGCTGTACCATGACAAGACCTACGCGGTGATTCCCCTCGCAGGAAGCTGTTGGTTTCAGGAAAATCTAGCCACGCAATTCACGCGCTCAGGTGCGCCGATTCCCTTCGTGGTGGACCCTACCGTGTTGCAATCGTTTGAAGCGCCTGCCATGTCGATTTATTTGGCCTCCGCTGCAGATGCCGTGGCCTCAGGGGCTGCCAACAATGATTGTGGCTTGCTCGAATCGTACCAGCTATTCGTTGGGAATTCGGGCTATCCTTTTGAGGTTGGATGGCGCATCGAGGATTCGGATGGTGCTGTAGTCGCGCAAGCGGGCGGTCAAACGGGTGGTCAAACGGGTGGCGATCAAATGAACTGCATAGAAGGTTCAGGCGAAGGTACTTTTGAGGTTCATTTGCAATCCAACACCATGTACACCTTTGTGTTCATCGATTGTTATGGGGACGGATGGAATGGCGGCGGTGTCAGATTGAAAAGGTTGTCGGACAATGCATTCATCATTGGCTCCTACTTGTCTCCATTGCAGTTCATGAATAATCAAGGCTTCCCTTTGGGTCAGCAATACGCATTTCCCTTCATGACTCCGGATTCTGATTTGGGTCAAGCTTGCGGTTGCACTGATCCCGGTGCGTGCAATTACAACCCCGACGCGAACCAAGACGACGGAAGTTGCATCCCCCAGTCACAATGCAGCTCCCAGTATGGTTTCCTTTATAACGGTTTTGCGACTTCCATGGATGTGGGTTTGTGTCCTGCGGGTTGGGGAGTTCCCACTTCGGGGGACTGGGGTGCACTCATCGATTCGTTGGGTGGGATGGAGCAAGCGGGAGGGGCTTTGAAGGCTGCTGGCACCGCTGATTGGACGGGGGCAAATTTGGGCGCTACAAATTCCACCGGGTTCACCGCTTTCCCCGGGGGGCAATTCACGGGCGGAAGCGCAGGGCATGTGGGATTGGGAGAAGAAGCATGGTTTTGGAGTGAAAATGCAGGTAATGTACAAGTTGCTTCCGCCTACGGGTTGGCTTCGGAATCTGAGTCGGTGTCGTTGATCCAACATGCGTTGCTGCGAGGTCATAGCATTCGCTGCGTAAAGGCCCCGGAAACATTGGGTTGTACAGATCCGGATTTTTTTGAATTCGATGCTGCCGCAACCCTGGACGACGGGTCTTGCGATTCGCTCATCATTCCTGGTTGCACAGACGAAGCACTCCTTGGTTACAATCCCGAAGCCAATTTCGACGATGGCTCATGCGACGGATACCCAGGATGCTCAAGCAGCGATTTTGTTGATTACCAAGGGCATGCGTACCCTGTTGTCGCGATTGGTGAACAATGTTGGTTCAAGGAAAACCTCAGAGCTTCCTCTTACGCAGATGGCAGCCCCATCCCTGTTTATGAATTCGACGTTGAGTGGGGGAATTTAAGTTTCGGAGCGGTGTGTGATTACAACAACGATGCGTCGATAGCTGCAACCTACGGAAAGCTGTACAATGGGTGGGCAGTGTTGGACGACCGTGGGTTGTGTCCTGCGGGCTGGCACATCCCTACGGGCTCCGAATGGAACATGATGTTGGCTACACTGGGGGGAGATATTTATGCCATGCAAGGTCTGGGGGCATCCATGCCGGAGTTTTCGAATTGGGATGGGAACAATTCAAGTGGATTCAGTGCGATGCCGGCAGGTTCAAGAGGCACCACAGGGCAATTCGGCGGATTGGGGCAGGTGGCAGTTTTCTGGGGGGCAGGGGATGCAGCAGGAAGCACCTACCTTTTCTCTGCGGGTCTGTATGGTTCCTACTTGCAATTAGATGAATACACCGTTCAACAGCAATGGGTGGCGGATCGCGGAAGGAGTGTGCGCTGCGTTGCGGATGAGTGACCGTTGTGGGAAGATTTGAAAACATGGCCGAGCGCATTGTTCGGCGACCTGAAGGCGGAGCATCAAGTTGGTGTGTCACCTGAGGAGCCGAGCGGCCGGTAGGACGCGCAGCCGGCCCATCGCTAGCAGGTGGGCGAATTCAAATGCAGCCACCTCTTGTGCCGTGGCTGTTGATGCGTGCGGTTGGGTGTGAAGTAATGTTTTGTTTATGAGTGAGTTGATTTGCTTCATTGCGCCTCAGGTTGTACATTAGGAACACCAAATTTTCGTTGTGATGAGGTATGTACTTCTGTGCTTCGCCGCATGCGCGGTGCACCAATCTTTGGCTCAATTTGATGCCTTGCTTATTTCGGGCCGTATGTACCTCGATGTGGATGTGAGTGAGACCGAATTGGTGCTGGATACCAGTCAACTTGTAGGGAAAACCTATTACGACTGGGGCAGTCATTTCCCTGACTTTGAAACCGCAACAGACAAGGTTTACCTGCAGGATCCTTTTGACGCCAACCCTTGCGAAGGCATCGAGGTGGTGACTTATCACGGCGATGAGTACCGGGTAGTGGCCATGAATGGCCAATGTTGGTTCGCCGAACCCTTGATGACAGAATCGTTCCGCGATGGTTCAGCAATCCCTGAGGTGGCAGACAATGGGGCCTGGTTGGGCGTAACCAACGGAGCTTGGTGCCATGCCGACAATGATGCCACAAATGATGCACAATTCGGCTACTTCTACCACTGGACTGCCGTCACGGATTCACGGGGCCTGTGCCCGACGGGATGGAAGGTGCCCGATCAGGATGAGGTCACGTCGTTAGGCGAGTCATTGAACCAACCCTTTGCGACCGAGTGCGCGTCGGAACGGGAAGATTTGTTTTCAGCGGATCCCGGTGGGTACAGGGAAGGTTCGGCAGGACCAAATGCCGGGAGGTTTTACCTGGGAAGCCATCAGTATTGGAGCTCAGGAAACCCATCTTATCCAAGTTATGGTGCGTTGTTCAATGCTTCTTGCTCTTGGTTCAGTCAATCCTTGGTTTCAGCTCGAGCGGGTTTACCGATTCGCTGCTTGAAGGAGTAGGGGCGGGCTTTCGTTGTTCTCGGGTGTTCGAGTTGCGTGCTTTCCACCGCAGAACGGGGCGGTTTTCGGGTTATTTTTGCCCCTCGACTCGAAACAGCCATGATCAACATCTCCCTCCCCGACGGTTCGGTCCGCCAAGTGGAAGCCGGCACGACGGCCCTCGACATTGCCACGAGCATCAGCGAAGGGCTCGCGCGCAACGTGTTGGCCGCTGAGGTGAACGGTGAAGTCCGCGATCCGCAGCGCCCCATCGAAGGCGACGCCACGCTGAAGTTGCTGACCTGGAACGACGACATGGGCAAGCGTACCATGTGGCACAGTTCGGCGCACCTGCTCGCGGAGGCGTTGGAGGACCTGTACCCGGGCGTGAAGTTTTGGGTCGGGCCTCCGTTGGAGAATGGATTCTACTACGACGTGGATTTCGGCGAGCACACGTTCACGGACAAGGATTTTGCCGCGGTGGAGAAGAAGATGTTGGATTTGGCCAAACAAAAGAATCCCTACATCCGGAAGGAAATGGGCAAGGCCGATGCCATCGCGTACTTCACCGAGAAGCAGGACGAATACAAGCTCGACCTGCTCGAAGGCCTCGAGGACGGCACCATCACGTTCTACACCCAGGGCAACTTCACCGATCTCTGCCGCGGGCCGCACATGCCGCACACCGGCTTCGTCAAGGCCGCTAAGGTCATGAGCATTGCCGGTGCCTACTGGAAGGGTGACGAATCGAACAAGCAGCTCACCCGCGTTTACGGCGTCACCTTCCCGAAGAAGTCGGAACTGAATGAATACCTGCAGCTCCTCGAGGAAGCGAAGGCCCGGGATCACCGCAAACTCGGCAAGGAGCTCGACCTCTTCCACTTCTCGGAAAAGGTGGGGCAGGGCTTGCCGCTGTGGTTGCCGAAAGGCGCCGACCTGCGGATGCGCCTCGAGGCGTTCTTGAAGGAAGCCCAACGCCGCGCCGGCTACGAACCGGTCATCACGCCGCACATCGGCAACAAAGAGCTGTATGTGACCTCGGGCCACTACGCGAAATACGGGGAGGACAGCTTCCAGCCCATTCACACCCCAGCGGAAGGGGAGGAGTACCTGCTGAAGCCGATGAACTGCCCGCACCATTGCGAGATTTTCAAGGCGCGTCCCCGCAGCTACCGCGATTTGCCGGTGCGTTTTGCGGAATTCGGTACGGTCTACCGCTACGAGCAAAGCGGCGAATTGCACGGATTGACCCGGGTGCGCGGCTTTACGCAGGACGACGCCCACATCTTCTGCACCGTGGACCAAGTGAAGGAGGAGGTCGGCAAGGTCATCGACCTGGTGCTGTACATCTTCAAAACCCTCGACTTCGTGGACTTCATCGCGCAGGTTTCGTTGCGCGATCCGGAGAACCCGTCGAAGTACATCGGCAGCGACGAGAACTGGGAGAAAGCGGAGCGGGCCATCCAGGAGGTGGCGGACGAGAAGGGGCTGAAGACCGTGGTGGAGACTGGTGAGGCCGCATTCTACGGGCCCAAGCTGGACTTCATGGTGCGCGATGCCATCGGCCGTAAGTGGCAGTTGGGGACGGTCCAAATCGATTACAACCTACCCGAGCGCTTCGAACTCGAATACGTCGGCGCAGACAACGCGAAGCACCGCCCGGTCATGATCCACCGCGCTCCCTTCGGTTCGATGGAGCGTTTTGTGGCCATTTTGATCGAGCACTGCGCTGGGAAATTCCCGCTTTGGCTCACGCCGGAACAGGTAAAAATCCTGCCGATTTCAGATCGTTTCAACGAATATGCACAAGGGGTTTTAAAAGTCCTTGAAAATCACGATATTCGCGGCCTCATTGATTTGAGGTCTGAGAAGGTGGGGAAAAAGATCCGGGACGCAGAACTGGAGAAGGTTCCCTACATGCTCATCGTCGGAGAAAATGAGTCGGCCAACGGCACCGTTTCTGTGCGCAAGCAAGGAGAAGGGGACGTGGGCGAAATGAGTGCCGAAGACTTTGCTGCGCGGATTAACGCAGAGGTGTCGGAGATGCTCAAACAAAGCTGATTGTTCAACTAAAACCTTGAAGTTATAGCTATTCGCAGAAAAAGATCCTCCTTCCGAGGACGGGTCCGCCAAGAAGATCCCCACCGGATCAATGACAAAATCACCGTGTCCACCGTTCGCGTAGTTGGCGAAAACGTGGAGCCCGCGGTGATGTCTACCCAAGCGGCTTTGGCCCTGGCACGTGAAATGGAATTGGATTTGGTCGAAATCTCGCCCAAAGCGGATCCACCGGTTTGCCGGATCACGGAGTACAAGAAATTCCTGTACGACCAGAAGAAGAAGCAGAAGGAGATCAAGGCGAAGCAGACGAAGGTCACGGTGAAGGAAATCCGTTTCGGACCCAACACCGACGACCACGACTTCCAGTTCAAACTGAAGCACGCGCGGAAGTTCCTGGAGGAAGGCAGCAAACTCAAGGCCTACGTGTTCTTCCGCGGAAGGACCATCGTCTTCAAGGAGCGGGGAGAGATCCTGTTGCTCAAGTTCGCTCAAGAACTCGAAGACGTGGGCACGGTTGAACAGTTGCCGAAGTTGGAAGGGAAGCGCATGACCATCATGTTCAACCCGAAGAAGAAGTAATTACGTAACACCCACCCAAATAATATCCGAGGCCATGCCGAAGATGAAAACCAAATCAAGCGCGAAGAAGCGCTTCAAGTTCACTGGAACGGGAAAGATCAAGCGCAAGCACGCGTTCAAGAGCCACATCCTGACCAAGAAAGAGACCAAGCAGAAGCGTAACCTCACGCACGCTACCACGGTCGATAAGGTCGATGTGCCGAACATCAAGCGCCAACTCTGCTCTTAATCGAGCACCTGTTTCTGGTTTTAAGTTAACCCGGCCGCTGGCTAACAAGCTCGAGCAATCGGCGCCACCGGTCAAAAAACATTGAGAACATGCCACGTTCTACTAACTCAGTTGCGTCGAGGGCCCGCCGTAAAAAGGTCCTCAAAATGGCCAAAGGGTACTACGGTGCCCGGAAAAATGTCTGGACGGTAGCGAAAAACGCTGTCGAAAAAGGCCTCCAGTATGCTTACGTCGGTCGGAAGCAGCGCAAGCGCGCATTCCGTTCCTTGTGGATTCAACGCATCAATGCCGGTGCTCGCGAGCACGGCATGTCTTACAGCCAATTCATGGGTGCCCTGTCGAAGGCGGGCATCGAACTCAACCGGAAGGTCTTGGCCGATTTGGCCATGAACCACAAGGAAGCGTTCGCCGAAGTGGTGAAGAAGATCAAGTAATATTCAACCCGGGTGGGTTACGACAAGCGGGGCGGCCAATGGGCCGCCCCGTTTTTTTTGTGCGCGTGGATCACGCATCGGTGACCACCTTGTAAGTCGGGTCTTCGTAGACGTTCACGTCGATGATGGCGTCCGCGCGATCAAGCAACCGTCGGCAGTCTTCGCTCAGGTGCTTGAGGTGCACCTTCTTCCCTGCCTCGGCATACCGCGCAGTGAGCCGATTCAAGGATTCAATCGCCGACATGTCCGCAACCCGGCTTTCTGCAAAGTCAATGACGACGTGCTCGGGGTCGTTCGCGATGTCGAACTTCTCCGCGAATGTGGAGGTGGAGCCGAAGAACAGCGGCCCATAGATTTCATAGTGCTTCCACCCCTGCGCATCAACGTGCTTGCGCGCCCGGATGCGGACGGCGTTGTCCCAAGCAAACAAGAGCGCACTGATGACCACGCCCACGAGCACAGCCAAGGCCAAATTGTGCATCACCGCTGTGACGGCGGTGACGAGCAACATGATGAGGACATCGGAGGTGGGCATCCGCCGAAACGTTTTCAGCGATGCCCATTCAAAGGTGCCGATGGCCACCATGATCATCAGTCCGGTCAGCGCTGCCATCGGCAGTTGTTCCACCAGGGAAGCTCCGAACAGAATGAACACCAGCAGCATCAATGCCGCGAATATGCCAGAAAGCCGGGCCCGTGCGCCGGACGACACATTGATCAACGACTGCCCGATCATGGCGCATCCACCCATTCCGCTGAACAAACCACTCAACACGTTGGCGGTGCCTTGGGCCACGCATTCCTTGTTTCCCCGACCGCGGGTTTGGGTGATTTCGTCGATGATGTTCAAGGTCAACAGGCTCTCGATCAACCCCACCCCGGCAACAACCATCGCGTAGGGGGCAATCACTTCAAGCGTTTCCCAACTCCACAGCACGCCCGGCAGGTGGAACGGCGGGAAGCCGCCGCTGATGGCCGCCAAATCGCCCACCGTTTTCGTTTCCAAACCGAAAATCTGGACCAGTCCAAACACCACCAAAATGGCCGTCAGTCCACTGGGAATGGCCTTGGTGAGCCGGGGCAAAAAGGCGATGATGGCCATGGACACCAACACCAGTCCCCCAAAAATCGCCAGCGACTCCCCGTGGAGCCAGTGCCCATCCCCGGACTTGAACTGCTCGATTTGGCTCCCCCCGATGATGATCGCTAACCCGTTGACAAAGCCAAAGATGACGGGCTGCGGAACCAGCCGCATCAGCTTCCCCAACCGGAGAAACCCCGCTCCGATCTGCAGCAGGCCCGCCAAAATGATGGTGGCGTACACGTATTCCACTCCGTGCGATTGCACGAGCGCGGCGATGAC
>CBFHPD010000071.1:0-6512 GCA_965657495.1 uncultured Flavobacteriales bacterium | reverse complement strand
AGGTGAATCGCGAAGGAATACGCCATGAAGCCGGTTGCACAGTACACGTCACGCGTGGTGAACGGCTCCGGTGCCGCGCCGAGGAGCCGGTATTCCAGCGGGCGGTGGCCTTCTGCAATGTAGGCGTTGACTCCTTCGAGGTAAGCGTGCATGGCAGCTTCGATGGGGGCGGGAGCTGAGGCATCGAAATCGGCAGCAGTGCGGAACGCGGCTTCGCGCATGCCGAGGGTGCGGAGGTACCGGTCGTTCTCCACCATGTCGGGCCCGAGGAGGGCCGAGAGTTCGCCAGCGCCCGCCCGGCGAAGCAGGTCCATCTGCCAGAGCCGCTCGGAAGCGTGGACGTAGCCGAGGGCGTACATGGCGTCGGGTTCGCTTTCCGCGTAAATGTGCGGCACGCCGATTTCGTCAAAGCGGATGTCGACGGGGGCGTGGACCGCTTCCGTGGTAAGCGTGAAGGAGTAATCGGGCTGGAGTGATCGGTTTTGGACCGCTAACCACCCCCCCACCCCCACAATCAGGGCGAGCACCGCCCACAGGAACTTTCTCATCGCGTGCAATCTACGGCGCTTCTTGCGGCCTTAGGCGCCCGATTCAATCGGGACCTGCAGCGGTTACTTACATCGCGGGAGAGCACCACGGGTAGGAAGTGCACTGTGGCTGGTGGCGACCTCCGCTGCTGGGATGTACAGCGCGCCCCATTCTGCTGGTGAGTTGGTTATGCCGTCCAACATCTTCCTTCGCAGAAAGGGGTCCAAGATGCCTCGGCCTGGGACTTCATCGCTGGAATATTCGGACTGCTTTCTCTTTCTGTTTTGGGCTTGATCTAGCAGAGGGGGCTGTTCGCCATCAAGCGTGAACGGGTTGCAGTGCGAACAGGAGCTGACGCAGGAGCAGCACGCCTAAGAAAGCCACAGCGCCGATTCCGATGACCTGCAACAATGCCTTTTTCGAAAAGCGGAAGTGGCAGGCCTGCCGAAAGGCGTGGAATTGTTGCCGGTCGTCCTGGGTGCTGGTGAGGAAGGCCACGCCGAGCCACCAGCCGCTGTTCAATGCCGTAGCCAAGGCCAGCTCGGCGGCGAATTGGCAGGGGGCGAGGGACGGGATGGCCTGGACCGTGATTTGGGCTAAAGGGACCCAAAGGTAAACGCCAAGCATGGCGGCCAACTGCACCTGCGCTGTAATCCGCCACCAAAACCAACGCAGGATGAACACGGGGCCTACGCCAGCCGTGATGGCCAACACGAGCCGAATGCCGTCCAACAGCGAATCCATGTGGAAGGCAATGGCAGTGGACCAAGCCGCCAGCCCCACCAATACGAACTTGCCCCAGCGATGCCGTTTGGCCTCTGAAGAGGCCGGGGGTAGCAGGGCCGCCACCATGCCGGACCCCCAGTTCAAGAATCCCGATGCCGTGCTCATGCCCATTCCAAACAAGGCAATGGCGAGCAAGGGGTAGGCATGGTCGGGCAGCAGCAAACTCCAACCAATTAAGTACGCGTCATCTCCGCGGACTCCAGCAACGCGCTGGGCGTAGACGGCGATGAGCGCAACAGCCGCTCCAAGGAGAAACGTCAGGGCATGCCCCCCAAGGGCGCCTCGGCGGGCGATGCGCTTGCTGCCCTGTTTGAGCAGGCTTTGGGCGTGGATGCCGCTGCCATCGAGGATTTCGGCGGACCACCACTGCAGTCCGATGAACACGATGAGCTCGAGGGGCAACATGCGGGGGGCGGGCGTGGGGGATGGAGTGGAAGGGGTTTGGTCCAAAACCAGTGCGCCCAAGGCCAGCAGCACCGCCGCCAACAGAATGACGAAATGGAGCATGTCCACCCGGGACTTGAGGTGCAAAGAGGCATTCCAACCCACCACCCCCAAAGCCGCCCCGAGGCCCAACAGCGTCCAACTCGAATCCCACGGCATGAAGGCACCGAGCAAATCGCGCGTGGCCACTAAGATGAACGCGAGCAAAATGGGAATGACCACCCCCGTCAGCATCAACGACCGAAACCGGTACAAGCGGTGGCTCCAAGCACCGCGGAATCGCATCAAGACGAATTCGTTTTCGGAGATGAACTGCAAGCGGGACCAAAGCGGTGCGAAAATGACCGGGAAGATGCCGATGCCGAGCATGCCTGACCAAATGAAAAACACGCCATCCGGGCCGTAGCGGCCGATGACGCTGCTGATCAATCCGGCATTGGAGACCGAGAACGACGAACTCGCCAACGAAATGGCCAGCCACCAAGCACTTTTTTGCTGCGGGAAAGTCCAAAACGGATGCTGCTTCGCCCCCAGCCATTTGGCATGCAGCACGGCCAACACCGCTGCATACCCCACCATCCACCCCCACCACCCTTCAGGCATCACCGGAGCAGCGCCTTGAATTGGATGAACCCGGAATGTTGAATCAAGGGCATCGCTTCATTCAGACGAGGCACGTCCGACTTTAGCCGCCTTGCCAGTAGCACCATCAACTTGCTGAAGGTGCTTTCATTCGCCCCTACGGTCAACTGCCCCTCAACGGCCTCCAACCCTCCCTCCTCTTGACTTCCTTCAAACAACTTGCGGTACGTGCTCATCCGGTGGATGGAGGGCTCGCTTCGCAAGAACGTAATCCGCGGGGCAGGCACGTCCGAAAGCACGTGCACCGCGCCTTCCATGTCGCGATGAAGGAGCAACGCGTCAATGAGAATGCAATAGGCAAATTCACGCAGCTGGGGGTTGATGACGTGCTCAAAATGCGCTTTCAGCTCGGCCCGAATTTCCTGGAGGCGCTCGGGTCGGCTTGTGTCGGTTGGAAACAGGAGCCACTCCATGCACAGCAACCGGGTGCGCGGCAAGATACCTGCGGCAGTCAGTTCGGACCGGAGTGCTTGGTAGGAGGCGGATTGGGTGTAAGTGCGCATCCGCTCCATCTCCTTCCGATTGTTGGTCAAAAACCACAACAATCCTTGAATCGCCACATTGAAGACAAGGGACTCAAAGGTGGATTTCGCAGGGGCATTCTTAGCACTTCTCCATGCGCGGTTCAATGCGTCAAACTGGATGCGAAGCAGTTCGAGGTAGGCTGCCTTCGGGGCGTTCAGGTCCACATAGGTCTCAGTGTAAAACGTTCGAAATTGGGGAGTCAAGAAGAGCCGCTGCTTCCACTTAGAACGGAGAACCCTCGATCCTGCAGCGAGTCCCGTAGCCAGTGCCTGGCCGATGACTACCTGCTCGCGCCCAGTGGCCCAATGTTCCACAGGCAACGCCGTAAACCAATCCTCGAATCCGTCGGTTTCCCTCTGAAACTCTTGCAACACGAAGGCATGTAGCGCCGACGCCTTCACCTCGCATTGACCACTCAGCTCTCCACCCCCGACCAGTTGAAAATCAGCGCGTTGAACAAACTCCCAAAACGCCGCTATCGTTGTCCTTGAATAGCTAGAAGGCACTACCCTCTGCGCCGCCGGGTTCAACATCCGGTAGAGCGTGCTCGCTGAGATTTTCCGCCCGGTATAATAGTGGATTTCACGGGCAAGCTGGCTGCAATCCCGTATGGACCCAGAATGGAGTCCCATTGCTTGCAAGCAATCCCACACTTCCTGCCGCATGTCGGAGTTCAGCGCTTTCACCGAATGGAAGATAACTCAGTCCCGTCAAACGGCATCCAAGCTGGGCAGGTTGTTTGACCCCATCGTTAGCACCACGTGCTTGCTGCCGGCGGAAAAGAGGGCACTGGTCACCTTTGCGCCCTTGCGCGTCAGTGGTTTGAGCTCCAGTCGATCCATCTGAATCGAAGCCAAATCACATTGAAACCTCAACCAAGGGTTCTGTGCAACCGAACCCGCATGGATGGATTCGTCGGTACGGCAAGCGGCAACAATCAACACCGGTTGATTCACTAAGAAGGATTGCAATTGGGATTGGTACGCTTGGATGGAATGAGCCGTTTGGGACACCTTCAAGGCCTGGCGCTTGTCAAGCCGGGCACTGTGAAAAGGGATGGTCTCCACATTCACCAGCCCCGAACAGCCCAAAAACAGCGCAAAATCGAAACTCTTGTAGATTCGCCTGCGGGCATTTGCGCCTCCTTCCTTCGCGAATTGATCGGACAGGTAGATGCTTTGAGAGAGCTCGGCAAAGGCGCGGTAGGTTGGAGGAGCCTCCGATCGGTGTTGAAAAGCCATGGGGGCCCCTGGATTGGTCAAGAGCATGTGCAATGGGCGCTTGCCCTCTTGAAGCCGGATGTAAGGCTCAGGGGCGAAGGCCAAATCAAACAACCCGCTAGGTACATCGCTCAGATCGAGCTCCCCACGTTGCCACGCTGCATACAGCTCATCGCAATAAGTAAAATAATCTGCATTCATCATTGAGGCCTTTGATCATCGTTCATGAACTGACTGCCCTCCCAAGGCAATTCGCCAACATCACCCAATGCGTTTTTCAAATCCTTGCGCGCACGGACCAACTGGATCAACCGTGCGGCAGACTCCACCTCGGGGCACGCGGTTTGCCACTGCTCCACATACCAGCCCAATTGCTGAAGTTGTGCATCCGTGAAGCCGTCAATCTCGCACAGCTGAAACAAGGAAAACATGAGGGTCCGGATGTTGCCCCCATCAAGTACCCCTTCGTTGAAAAAGTCACACAGGTGGGCATGTGACGCGTTAAGCTGCTCCAATGGACTCTTGTTGGGTTCCCCCGAATCGTCACAGTACAAGGCGTTGTAAATGACATCAAAATACGCATCCGCTTCTTTCGCTTTGAGCGCATTGAAACTGTAAGTGCGCTCTCCGATGGTCAAGTTCCATTTGCGGATTTCTTGGTTCACAAATGCGATTTCCGCGGCTTGGGCGGCCTCCTTTGCCAAGTTGCCGAAGAAGAGATAAAAGGTTCCGATGTCATGCAGGATATGCCAACCCTCTTCCTGTTCGACTTCGCTTCCGGCCCATTTCCCTCGCATGGCCCCCGCTTCCGTGCCTCGCTTCCACCTGCCGGTTAATTCACCGGCTGAGATTTCAAACTCCAACCTGCCTTCTTCTTCCCCGTTCTTCCAAGTGCAAGCATAAACGCCTTGATGGAGCCTCCCCCGAAACGTCCCGTCATCGCCGTAGGTGCCATGTACGTTGCCGTCATTGTCCACAGCAAGTTGCAGGAAACCGAAATTCCCATGAAAATGACGCATCCTCATCTTCAGAAGTCCAAGCGGATTCCCGAATTCTTAAAGTTCTCAATCAATTGTTCCGTTGAACCCGGGAACCACTGTTCCAACGTGAACTTGAGGCCTTCAAACTCCTCATAGGTGACCACATCATCTTGCGCCACAATGTTCTGGAATGCTGTGAGCAAGAAGTTCTTTTCTCCATCATCCAAACCCACCTTGATGGCCGCTGCACTGCGTTCGAGAACCCGCGCATGCGCTCCAATCAATTCCAAGATTTGCATCTTGTCATCCACCTCATCCCACACCATGCCCACGGGAATGTCCATGGCGTCGTAATGTTCGATGACTTCTGTCATCCATGCTGCTTCCCCGTCGTCCACGGAACGATCTGCCACAATCATGTGCCGGGTTAAGGCTGCAATGGCACAAGCCAAGATGTTGGCTTCAGTGAACTCGAAGTCCGGGAAGTCCGGGTGCATCTGTGGGCCTGACCCCGCTGCGCTCGAAGTGTCCTCCGTTGGTGAATCATCAGAAACCAAATCACCGAACCACTTGCCGCGCATGGGGCCCGGCTCGAGCCCCTTTTTCCACGTTCCATTCAAGTGGCCATCCGTGATGGTGAACTCCACCCGCCCCTCTAAGCCCTTATTCTCCCAGACCCCCTCGAATTTTCCATCCACAAAAGTGCCCTCCAGCGTTCCTTCTTGATACGAACCTACTGCTTTGTTTCCATCAACGACGAAGTCCAATTCGCCGAAGTTGCCTTTAAATACTTGTCCCATATTTTTCTCTTTCTCCGAAAGTAGAGTCGGGTTTTCTCGGGCATCGCCTCTTTTTATTTCATTTCATTTCATCTTAGACGCCAAGGATATTCTTAATTAGCGACACCGCCCAAGCCACGTGGTCGAGCACAGCTGAATTCCGAAAAGAGATGCCCTTTCGAACGGAATACTGCCTCGCATCTTCACCCGGGATGACAACTGCCTTGCATCGAGCTGGTGGTGGCGAAAACTTACAATTCCGTACAAGCCGTCATTTCGAACCAAATCGCCCCCCTTTCACTGACTTGCGACCACATGGTCGTATTCATCAACGGCCACCAAGCCATGGAACTCGGTTCCTGCGATATCACGTCAGGTGCCCACGCCACCGAAGCGATCTTCCTGCTCAACTCGTTCGCCGGGGACTGGATGACGCTCGATGCGGAAACCACGTGCTTCGAAGCGAACAACCCACTGCGGCACCTGCTCCGCGTGGTGGGGCCGCAATCCACCTCCAAGGCCTTCCTCGACGCCTCGAACGATTTCCAAATGCAGTGCGAGCAGCTCGCCATCGTGGTGAATCCACACGAATCCATGTGCGGATCCAG
>CBFHPD010000070.1:0-2829 GCA_965657495.1 uncultured Flavobacteriales bacterium | reverse complement strand
ACCTGCGCTTCCACTTCATCCAATGCCCATCCCCGCGATGCAAACGCCGCACGATCTTGTTCCGTCCAATTCATGCCTTAAAATTACCCAATCCGTGCCCGATGCACCCTTACATTCGTGGCATGAGCAAAGGAAAGGTGCTGGTCACGGGCGGTGCGGGCTTCATCGGCTCCCACACCGTGGTCGAATTGGTGGCCGCGGGCTATGCCCCGGTCATCGTGGACAATTTGGTGAACTCCGACCGCAAGGCCTTGGCCGGAATCGCCGCGCTCGTGGGCCGCGAGGTGCCGTTTTACGAGGTGGATTGCACGGATGCCAAATCCCTCAACGCCGTGTTCGAACAAGAAGCCCACTTCGCTGGCGTCATCCACTTCGCCGCCTTCAAAGCGGTGGGCGAAAGCGTCGAACGCCCCACGGCCTACTTCCGGAACAACATCGGCTCCACGGCCGTACTCCTCGACGCCATGGCCGCACACCCCTCCGGCCGCCTCGTGTTCAGCAGCAGCTGCACCGTGTACGGCGAACCGGCGCACATCCCCGTGGACGAAACCGCCCCCATCCGACCGGCGGAGTCGCCCTACGGCTACACGAAACAGGCCTGCGAACGCCTCATCGGCGACCAGGTCCACGCAGCCCCGGACTTCCATGCCACCCTGCTCCGGTATTTCAACCCCATCGGCGCGCACCCCTCGGCCCAGATCGGCGAACTGCCCCTCGGCCGCCCCAACAACCTCATCCCCTTCCTGACCCAAGCCGTGGCTGGCCTCCGCGAACCGTTGACCGTCTTCGGCGACGACTACCCCACGCCGGACGGGACGTGCATCCGCGACTACATCCACGTGGTGGACTTGGCGAAAGCGCATGTCGCTGCCCTAGCGGCCGAAGCGACCGGTGAGCGCCTCGCGGTTTACAACCTCGGAACGGGGAACGGGGCGTCCGTCAAGGAAGTGGTGGCGGCTTTTGAAACCGCGACCGGGCGCGCCGTGCCGCACCGCATGGGCCCCCGCCGCACAGGCGACGTGGTGGCCATTTACGCCGACGCCGAGAAGGCCGCGCGCGAACTCGGATGGCGCACCGAGCGCAGCCTCGAGGAAGCCCTGGCGGACGCGTGGCGGTGGCAAGAAGCGCTCGCCGCGCACTAAACGCTCCACATCACGGCGAGGTACACCACCACCGCGCCCCAAACGAACCCCGCGTAGACCTCTTCCTCGCGGTGCACCCGCAAGGCGAGGCGGGCGGCGCCGACGAGTCCGGCGATGAAAATCCAAGCGGCGAGGGCGCTCAGGTGGGGGGTGAAGTGGATTTGGCCTGCTGCAAAAACGGCGCCCACCAAGCCGCCCACCCCGAGCAAATGCATGCTCAACTTGAAGCGCTGCGTGATCACAATCGCCGTGGCAATCGCCGCCACCACCCCGCGCAGCATGCCCACGTACATCTGCGGCGTGTGCACCGCATCCCCGCTTTCCAACACGACGAGCGTCATCACGTAATAGACGAGCACCACCGTGAACGGCAGCCACCGCTCGCGCCGGTTCCGGATGTCCAAATCCCCGATCATCCCGCGGCGGTACATCAAATACAGCGAAATCGCCGCCCCCACCGTGTTGACGACGAGGATGAAGGCGAAGTACAGGAACATGGCGGGTTGCTCGCGCAACACCTCATCGACCGCGAACAAGGTGGCGAGGGTGAAGAGCGGCATCAGGAAAGGGTGGAACACCGCGGATGCCAGGCGGGCCCAAAGCGGCCGGCTCACAACTCCTTGCGCATTCGGGCGACGGGGATGCCGAGCTGCTCGCGGTATTTCGCGACGGTGCGGCGGGCGATGTTGTAGCCCTTTTCGTTTAGGAGGCGGCCGAGTTTTTCGTCGGTCAGCGGGGTGCGCTTGTCTTCGGCGTCGATGGCGTCGGAGAGGATTTTCTTGACCTCGCGTGAGCTGACTTCCTCGCCGGTTTCGGTGGTGAGGCTCTCGCTGAAGAAGCTCTTCAGGAGGAAGGTGCCGTAGGGCGTGGCGACATATTTGGAGTTCGCGACGCGGGAGACCGTGCTGATGTCCATGCCGATGCGGTCGGCGATGTCCTTGAGGATCATGGGGTTGAGGTCGGTCTCATCGCCGGTCAAAAAGTAGTCGCGCTGGTGTTCAACGATGGCTTCCATCGTGGTGGACAGGGTGGCGTGGCGTTGGCGCACGGCGTCGACGAACCATTTGGCGGCGTCCACTTTCGCCTTGACGAAGGCCAAAGCCTCTTTCGTCGCAGCATCTGTTTTCGCCCCACTGGCGTAGGTGGCCATCATCTCCTTGTACTGCGGGTTGATGCGCAAATCCGGGGCATTGCGCTGGTTGAGCTGCAACCGGATTTCATCGTCCTCCACGCTCAGGAGGAAGTCCGGAACGACAACGGCGGCGGTGCCGCGGCTGGAATCGGAGCCAGAACCGCCGGGTTTGGGGTTGAGGCGCTGGATTTCTTCTAGGGCGTCTTTCAGTTCGGCCTCGCTGATTTCCAGCCGCTTCATGATGCGGTCGTAATGCTTCTTCGAAAACGACTCGAACTGGCGGTCGATGACGCGATAGGCCACCCCGACGGCCCAGCGGCGGTCCCGGTCAAGGTGCTCCGCTTCGAGCTTCCTATCGAGTTGGAGGAGCAGGCATTCGCGCAGGTCGCGGGCGCCCACGCCGGCGGGGTCCAGGGTTTGGACCACTTCCAGTGCTTCTTCCAACGCTTCCGGCTCCACTTCAATGCCTTGCGTGAAGGCCAAATCGTTCACCATGCTCTCGATGTCGCGCCGCAAATAGCCCGCCTCATCGAGGTTCCCGATGACCACCTCGGC
>CBFHPD010000069.1:0-6845 GCA_965657495.1 uncultured Flavobacteriales bacterium | reverse complement strand
TGGTCTGGTGGTGGTTCGATCGGACTACGCGACCATGCGGAGCCGCATGAAGCCCTGGTTGACGCGGGAATCGCTCTCCCTTGTTCGGGAGGAGACGCCGGAATCGGATGAGCAGACGTTGCCGCTGTTTTACTTGGGGGAGGAGACGTTGGGGCGTTGGTTTGATGCGGCGGGGTGGAAATCTCTGGCCAAATTGCGCAAACGGGCCACGAAGAAAGGGGTGTTCGAGCGCGGCGTGTTGGGTGTGTGGAATTACCAAATGACAGCTGCGCGCACGCCGATCACCGCGCACAACGTGCTGGGCTACCTCCGGGGTTCGGATCCGGATTTGGCCGACGAATTGCTGGTGATCACGGCTCACTACGACCACGTGGGCATCATCGATGGCCAAATCCACAACGGGGCTGACGACGACGGTTCAGGCACCGTGACCGTGCTGGAACTGGCGGACGCTTTCGTGCAGGCGAAGGCGGCCGGCATGGGCCCCCGCCGCAGCATCCTGTTCATGACGGTGGTGGGAGAGGAGAAGGGGCTGCTGGGGTCGGAGTGGTACACGGATCATCCGATTTGGCCCTTGGAACAGACGATTGCGAACCTGAATGTGGACATGATCGGCCGGGTGGATGACGCCCATGCGGACGACGAGCGCTACGTTTACTTGATCGGCAGCGACAAGCTTTCCACCGAGCTGCACCAAATCAGCGAGGACGCCAACGAGGAGCATGTGGGACTGGCATTGGACTACACCTTCAACGCGCCCAACGACCCCAACCGCTTCTACTACCGCAGCGACCACTACAACTTTGCAAAGAACGGAATCCCCGTAATCTTCTATTTCTCAGGTGTCCACGAGGATTACCACAAGCCTGGGGACGACACGGAGAAGATCCTGTTCGACAAGACGGCGGAGATTGGGCGCCTCATCTTCCACACGGCTTGGGAATTGGTGAACCGGGATGAGCGGATTGTGGTGGATGTTGAGAACGATTTCCCGGCGGATCGTTAAGGCCGGTTGAGCAGGGCGTCGAGGTGTTCCCGGAACGTGTCGAGTTCTTTCCCGTATGCTTCGCCGGTGGCCGGACCATTGAATCCGGAATGGGTGCGGATGCGGCCGTCCCGGTGGACGAACAGGGTGGTGGGAAAACTGGCCACCCGTTCGAGGAAGGGAAAGGCGGCCTGTGCCTTGGCTTTATCGGCATCGCCCCCGAGCACCATGCTCCACGGGATGTCCAGTGATTCAGCGTATCGCAGCAGGCGGGCTTGGGCTGCCACCGGTTCCGCGGTAGCATTGCGCTCAAACGCCACCGTCACGAATCCGACTTCAGGGTATTCTCGGTGCAGTTGCAGCAAGGTGCGCATTTCGTCGAGGCAATTGGGGCACCATGTACCCATGATGTCGATGACCGTGACGTCCTTAGGGAGGTCATCAACGCCCCAAACTTCCTGTTCCATGGCCGCGTTGTAAATAGCCATGGAAAACGGCTCATTTGGCTTTAATTCAGCCTGTGAAGCATGTAGGGTTGGCACGTCGGGAAGTTGCTGCGCGCGGAAGGGTGCAGCGTAATGCGTGCCGGAGTGGAAGGTGCCGGTCCAAACCGATCCTTCGATGTGTCCTGCAAGGTGGTACAAATGCGCCCCGTCGAAGGTGTGGAGCTCTGCTGCATTGCCCGCCCGTTGCCCAGTCAAAAACCGCAAGTCGCCTGTAGGGGTGGCGATTGTTCCGGCCCACAAGGGGCCATCATCGTGGAGCATCAGCGTGCCCATGGCAATGGTGTCGCTGCTGGGCAAGTAGAAGTCCCATGCGTTCGAGGGTTCGGTGGCCGGCCAGGGCGGTGGCGTACAGGCAGTGCAAGCGGTTCCTGTGAGGTCCACGTGGTAGTCGCCGCGCTGCCGATCGGTCCACCGTCCTCGGAATTGCCCCCCGTCCCAGATGCCGCTGACAAGCCCATCGAATGGGTGAAGGGTCCATGCCGTGTCGCCGCTCCGGACTGCGACGACTTCTTCGCCACCGTTATGCCAGATCATGGAATCGCGGGTGACGCGTCCGGTCATTTCAACTGAGGTGGAGTCGTTCAGTGCAAAATTCCATTGCACGTTTCCGCGAACAAAAGCGTCCCCATCCCTTCCGCAGGAAAGGACGAGGACGCTCAAGCCTGTGATCCAGGCCCAACGGGCTGCACGCATCAGAGATCGAACTTGATGCCTTGGGCCAAGGGCAAGGTGGTGCCGTAGTTGATGGTGTTCGTTTGCCGGCGCATGTACGCTTTCCAGGCGTCTGATCCGGATTCACGACCTCCCCCGGTTTCTTTCTCACCGCCGAATGCGCCACCGATTTCAGCTCCTGATGTGCCGATGTTCACGTTGGCGATGCCGCAGTCGGATCCTTGGCAGGAGAGGAAGTATTCAGACTCACGGACGTTGTTCGTCATGATGGCTGATGACAACCCTTGGACAACGCCGTTCTGCATAGCGACTGCCTCTTCGAGCGTCTCGTACTTCATGACGTAGAGGATGGGAGCGAAGGTCTCGTGCTGGACAATTTGCATGTCGTTTGTGGCCTCGGCAATCGCGGGCTTCACGTAGCAACCGCTGGCGTACGCATCACCCTCCATGACGCCACCGTCAACGAGGAATGTGCCGCCCTGGTCGGTTACGGCTTGCAAGGCATCGAGGTACATTTGGACCGCGCCTTGGTCGCACAAGGGTCCGACGTGGTTCGTTTCATCGAGCGGATCGCCGATTTTAAGTTGGCCGTAAGCGGAGACCAAATGCTGGACGACCTGGTCGTAAATGGACGACTGGACGATCAACCGGCGGGTGCTCGTGCACCGCTGGCCGCAGGTGCCGACTGCGCCAAAGACGAGCGCGGGAATGACCATCTTCAAGTCCGCGTCCGGCGTAATGATGACGGCGTTGTTGCCGCCCAATTCAAGCAACGACTTGCCCAAACGGCTTGCAACGGCCTTCGCCACCGCTTTGCCCATGCGCGTCGATCCCGTAGCACTGACAAGGCCCACGCGGCCATCGTTGCTCATCGCTTCTCCCACATCTGCACGGCCATTGACGATGCAGGAAAGTCCGGCAGGCAATTCGTTCGCCGTGGCCACTTCGTTCCAGATGTTTTGGCAAGCGATGGAGCAAAGTGCAGACTTCTCAGAGGGCTTCCAAACGCACGCATCACCACAAATCCATGCCAGTGCAGTGTTCCATGACCACACCGCTACCGGGAAGTTGAAGGCGGAGATGATGCCCACCACGCCGATGGGGTGGTATTGTTCGTACATGCGGTGGAAGGGCCGTTCCGAATGCGTGGTCATGCCATACAACTGCCGGCTTTGTCCCACCGCAAAGTCGCAGATATCGATCATCTCTTGCACTTCGCCAAGTCCTTCTTGCAAGCTCTTGCCCATCTCGTAAGAAACCAGGGTGCCGAGCGCTTCCTTGTATTTCCGCAGGGCCTCGCCAAACTGCCGGATGATTTCGCCGCGTTTCGGCGCAGGTACGAGTTGCCATTCCTTTTGTGCGCTCGCAGCGGCTTCGACGGCGCGGTCGTATTCTTCTGGAGTTGCTGTGCTGAAGGAGGCGATGCGTTGGCCGTCGACGGGGGAAATGGAGTCGATGGTTTCACCGCTTCCAAACTTCTCGGTGCCGATCATGACACCATCATTGTGGTCGGCGATGCCGAGCGTGCTGAGTACGCTTTGAATGTCCATGGGATGAAATTTTTTGCAAAGGTAGGGGTTCAGTGAGGGCGGGGGAGGTGATTCGCTGTGTGGATTGGTTAAATTCTTGTTAATCAATTAATTATGGAAAACGGACATCGTGAAGTTTTGATACCACAGGTTGTGCGAGGGCATGAAGTGGCGCTATGGGCCTAAAAATGCCTCGTTGCGTCCGTTGGCTTGGTGTTTCACGTGGAACATCACCGACCGAAGCGAACGACAAGCACCGCGAGGTCGGATTGGGAAACCCCGGAGATGCGGCTCGCCTGTCCCAAGTCTTGGGGTTGTGCCGCAGTGAGTTTCTCTCGAGCCTCAGCACTGAGGCTGGTGATGGATTGGAAATCGAACCCAGTTGGGATTTGTATCGGGTCAAGCCGTTTCAGTTTTTCTGCCATTTCCCGCTCTTTCTCGATGTACCCCTTGTACTTGATGGCGATGCTGGTGGACTCGATGACCTCTGACGTGTAGTCCTGTGTTGGGAGGGCCTGACCGAGTGCATCCATCAACGCCGCAAGCTCGACCTGAGGTCGGGTCACCAATGATGCCGCTTTGACCTTTTGGGTGATGGGCTGTGATCCTTGCTCGTGGAGGTAAGGGTTCACGGCATCCGGTTCCACGGAGAGTCGGTTGAGTGATTTGTGAAGTTCCTTTGTTTGCGTGGTCTTGTGCTCAAACTGACGCAGGCGTTCTTCGCTTGCAAGTCCCATTTCTTGTGCGATGGGGGTGAGGCGTTCATCGGCGTTGTCCTGGCGGAGCAGGATGCGGAACTCGGCGCGTGAGGTGAACATGCGATAGGGTTCTTTGGTTCCTTTCGTGACGAGATCATCAATGAGCACACCGATGTATGCTTGGTCCCTACCGAGTACAAGCGGCGGGTGGTTCCACGTGGAACGTGCGGCGTTGATGCCTGCGAGGAGGCCTTGGGATGCGGCTTCTTCGTAGCCGGTGGTGCCGTTGATTTGGCCAGCGAAATACAGCCCTGAGATGGACTTGGTCTCCAAGCTGTGCTGGAGTTGGGTAGGGTGGAAGAAGTCGTATTCAACAGCGTAGCCTGGGCGGAAGAATTTGACTTGCTCGAACCCAGGAACCGAACGAAGCGCCTCGACTTGCACCTCTTGTGGCAAGGATGTCGAAAAGCCGTTGACGTAAACTTCCACGGTATTCCATCCTTCGGGCTCCACGAATAGCTGGTGGGCGTCTTTGTCTGCAAACCGTTCGATTTTATCTTCGATGCTCGGGCAGTAACGTGGTCCCAATCCCTGGATGCGGCCATTGAACATGGGCGACCGGTCGAATCCTGTTCGCAGCAAGTCGTGGACCGCTTGGTTGGTGTACGTGATGTGGCAACTCCTTTGTTGAGTGAGCAGTGGGGTGTCGAGGAAGCTGAAGCGCCTGGGGTCGGCGTCGCCTTTCTGCTCTTCCATGACAGCGTAATTCAAGCTGCGTCCGTCCACGCGGGGAGGCGTGCCCGTCTTCATGCGATCGCTGGAGAATCCGTGTGCAACGAGTTGTTCGGTAATACCTGTTGCCCCGCGCTCGCCACTGCGTCCGCCGCCAAATTGCTTTTCACCGATGTGCATGAGGCCGTTGAGGAACGTGCCTGCCGTGACGATGACGGTTTTCGATTGGATGCGATTCCCCATGGCCGTGATGACTCCATGGACAGTGTTGCCCTCGATGATGAGGGCCTCGACCATGTCTTGGAGGAAATCGAGTTTGGGAATTTGCTCGAGTTTCGAACGCCAAGATTGGGCGAACAGCATGCGGTCATTTTGGGTGCGCGGGCTCCACATGGCGGGTCCCTTCGACCGGTTCAGCATGCGGAATTGGATGGCGCTTTCATCACTTACGATACCGGAATATCCACCGAGGGCATCGATTTCGCGGACGATTTGACCTTTTGCAATGCCCCCCATAGCAGGGTTGCAGGACATCTGACCGATGACGCCCATGTTCATGGTGATGAGCAGGGTTTGTGCGCCCATGTTGGCTGCTGCGGCCGCAGCCTCATTGCCAGCGTGGCCAGCGCCCACTACAATGACGTCGTATGTTGAATGAATCATGCAGGTTCCACGTGAAACACGCTCAACCAATGGTCTTCCTTTCGGCGCATGATGCGCGCATCAGCTTCGGTTTTATCGCCTTGACCGCACAAGTGCAACACGCCATGAACACACACCCGGAGCATTTCCTCCCTCGGGGAAACACCCAAGCTGCGGGCGTTGTCTTTCACGCGGTCAACGGAGATGTACAGGTCTCCAGAAACGATGTCACCTACGCAGTGGTCGAACGTGATGATGTCGGTATAGTAATCGTGTTGAAGGGCGTTTTGGTTCAATTCAAGCAGGGAAACATCCGTGCAAAAAATGATGGCAATTTCGCCCACTTCAAGGCCATGGTGGTCAATGACGGTTTCGAGCCAGGCCCGAACACGCCGAATCTCCCTCAACCGGTACGGATGGTCGAGGCGATCGAATGCAATATTCCCCATCACAAGGAAGGGCTGGGACTTACAGATAAACGCCCTGGAAGAGCAGCTCAACGATGCGCCCGTCATCGAGGAATTCGCATTCATCGGCCAGTTGGCGCATCAGGAAAACACCGCGTCCATTCGGTTTCTCCAAGTTCTCAGGCGAGGTGGGATCGGGGACGTTTTCGAAGTCAAATCCGGCACCGGCATCCGTGACCCGGAAGAACAAGTCTTTCTCCTGGATGGCATACTCCACGACCACTTCTTTCTCAGGGTGCAGCCGGTTCCCGTGCACGATCGCGTTGTTGACCGCTTCGGTCATCGCAATCAGCACATCCCCGTAGCATTCGTCGTTGAATGAACCGGCATCGCGCAAATCGTCAATCAAGCGCTCAACCATGGAGAGGTTGTCGGGGGTAGAAGGGAAACGCAATTCCTGCATCGTCTGGATCATGGCTGCTGGGGTTCGTCGGGACCGAGGTCCAAATTATTGAAATATTCGTTCACCCGTTCGCGGTAGTAGGGAACTAATTCAGGTGGGATTGTTTGCAACAATTCGGTCGATTTTTCATTAAACTTCAGATAATCAATCATTTGAGGGTTGTCAGGGACCAAATCCTCGTTCCCCGTGCGCGATTTCCGCTGCTCGTCTT
>CBFHPD010000068.1:0-4922 GCA_965657495.1 uncultured Flavobacteriales bacterium | reverse complement strand
CGTAGGCCTGCTTCAGGCCCAAATCCAAGGCTGAACGCAAATGCTTCGCCGCCTCGTTCATGTTCATTTCCATCAACAAACTGCCTTGCAAGAAGTGGTAATACGCGCGGCGGCGCTTCCAGAGGTGGTCCGGGTTGATGCGTCCGAGCCACTTCCGGGCGTCATCCACTTTCTGTTGACGCAGGTTCGCGAAGGCAAAAATCAACCGCACGCTCTGAATGCTCGCGAGCACCCCGAGCCCCGCCACGAGCACCATGCCGATGCCACTGCCGATGTGGCCGCGGGTGAAGAGGAAAATGGCGTAACCGAGGGCAGCAGCTGTCAGGGCGATTTTGATGATGCGGGTATCCATGGTGGAGGTGGTATTTTTGGCCTACAAAAGTACCGAGCCGATGGAATGGAATGAAATGGAGACGCGGAAAGATTTAGAACGGGCGCTCGAACGCTCGCATCAACAACCGGTCATGCTGTTCAAACACAGCACGCGGTGCCCGGTCAGCAGCATGGCGCGCAAGCTCACCGAACAGCGCTGGAACCACCCGGGCATCGCCGCTTACCACCTCGATTTGATTGCGCACCGCGACGTCAGCAACGCCATCGCGGACGTGCTCGGCGTGGACCACGAATCGCCCCAAATGCTCCTCGTCAAGCGCGGGATGGCCACGCAAGTCCTCTCCCACCATGCCATCGACCCGTCGGCATTGGACGCTACCTTTGCGACGGAATGAAGACCATCCTCACCATCCGTGTGGTCCTTGACGTGGTCGAGGACGTTTTCCGCGACATCGAAATCGCCAGCGACGCTCCGTTGACCCACTTGCACGCGGCCACCTTGGACGCGTTCGGTTGGTACGGGGATGAGATGGCCTCGTTCTACCGCAGCAATGCGTCGTGGGACCGCGGGGAGGAAATCCCGCTCATGGCGATGCCCGAGGGATTCGAAGAGGAAGCGGAGGCGATGGGTTTCGAGGACATGGACTTGTCGGCCGCGCCGAGGAAGGCGAACAGCATGGAGTCGCTTGCGGTGGGCGATTTGCTCGCGCAGGTGAACGACCGGGCCGTGTACGTCTACGATTTCCTCCGGATGTGGTGTTTTTACGTCGAATTGATGGACCAAAAAGCACCCGAATCCGGCGCCCAGTACCCCCGGCTCATCCACGAGTTTGGCACGGCCCCTGCGCCGGAAAGCCGCGAAATCGACCTCGGTGACCTCGGCGGCCTCGACACAGCTCCGGGACCGCAAAGCACCGGGGACCCCGAACTCGACGCCTACCTGAATGACGAGGAGGACGCGGACGACGTGGGCGGTTTTACCAGCTTGGACGACCTCGACCAAGACCTGTACTGATGCCTGCGGTGCGCCCTAAAGCGGTGTTCGTCGTCGGCCCCACTGCGGTCGGCAAGACAGCGTGGGGGGTTCAGTTGGCCCACGCCCTCGGCTGCGAAATCCTCAACGCCGATTCCCGGCAGTTCTACCGGGAAATCCCGATTGGAACGGCGCAACCGACGCCGGAGGAGCAAGCGGCCGTGCCGCATCACTTCGTGGGGCATTTGCCGCTCGAATCCCTTTACAGCGCCGGGGAGTTCGCCCGGGACGCGCGCGCTTGGATCGCGGACCGATCGCGCGCTGTGGTGGTCGGTGGCAGTGGGCTGTATGTGCAGGCGTTGTTGGACGGGTTGGATGACGTGCCCCGGGATTTGGACATCCGGGCGGCGTTGAATGCAGCCGTGGAAGCCGGCGAACTGGGGGCGTTGGTGGCGGAGTTGGAGCGGGTGGACCCGGTGACGTCCAGCCGCATCGACCGGTCGAACCCGCAGCGCGTGGTGCGGGCGCTAGAGGTGTGCCGGGCGACGGGCAAGCCGTTTTCCGCGTTCCACAAGGGGAGCAGCGGCGATCGCGGGTTTGATGCCCTCGTCATCGGGCTGCAGCGGCCGCGCGCGGAACTGAATGAGCGCATTGAGCGGCGGGTGATGGCGATGGTGGCGGAGGGATTCGAGGAAGAGGCGCGCGGGGTTTGGCCCAAAAAGCACCTGAACAGCCTGAAAACGGTGGGGTACCGCGAGTGGTTCGACCACTTCGAAGGGCGCTGCTCACGCGAAGAAGCCCTCGAATGGATGACCATCCGGACGCGGCAATTCGCCAAGCGACAAATGACCTGGTTCCGCCGCATGCCCGACCTCGAATGGTTCGACGCGGGCGACTTCAACGACGCCCGCGACCGGGCATTGACTTGGATCCAATCGACCTCGCACCCTGCATGAAACGACCGAAGCACCACACCTTCCACGGCGAATGGCTCGGGGGATTTGATAGTCAGGTGGCCGAAGACCTCGAATTCGATGTCATCCAAGCCCTGCTGGCTTCTTACTGCCACGGCGAATCGGCCACCGAACGTGCGGAGGCGCTGCGGCCTTGGCGCACCACGAAGCGCATCGTTCCCGCGCTGCAAACCACCGCCGAACTCCTGACCATCCGGCAAGAGGGCATCCCCTTTCCGCGGGTGACCTGCGATGAACTCCTGCGGGAAATCCGCATGCTCAAGGTCCGGGACTCGGTGTTGGACGAGGCCGGATTCCTGCGCATCCTCGACGCTTCGAAGACGTTGAACGCCTTGCTCGAGGCGCTTGAGGCTTCGGAAGGACGGTTTCCGCGCATGGAAGCCTTGGCCGAGGACGTGACCTGGACCGATGAGCTGATCGCCTCCATCGAGTCCGTGTTCGATGCCAAGGGCGAGGTGCGCGCGGACGCCTCGAACTTGCTGGTTTCCATTCGCGGAGAAATGACCCGGGTGCGCCGCGCCATCAACCGCGCCTTCATGCGGGCCGTGAAGACCGGGCAGGAAAAAGGATGGCTCGCCGACACCACCGAAGGGTTCATCAACGAGCGCCGGGTGCTCGCGGTGAACAGCACCCACAAGCGCAAGCTCTCCGGCACCGTGCTCGGCCAATCGAACAACGGGAGCATCACCTTCATCGAGCCGGGGGCGTGCATGCCGCTCAATGCGGAGTTCGAGATGCTCAAGGACGATGAGCGCAAGGAAATCCTACGCATCCTGCGTGACTTGACGCAGCGCATCCGGCATCACTTGCCGCTCATTCGGGCGTACCAGCGGGTCATCGTCGAACTGGATTGGACCCAAGCGAAGGTCCGGCTTGCGGGGGATTGCGGCGGCCATTTGCCCCTCCTCCGAAAGGAGAAGGGCTTCCACATGATCCAAGCGTACCACCCGCTGCTTCGGATGCAGAACAGCGCCTCCGGGAGGCACACCGAACCGCAAACCGTCGAGCTCTCCGACCGGGGCCGAATGCTGGTCATCTCAGGCCCCAATGCCGGCGGAAAGTCCATCACGCTCAAGACCGTGGGACTGCTCCAAATCATGCTGCAAAGCGGCCTGCTCATCCCCGTCCACCCCAACAGCGAGGTCGGGTTCTTCGATGCCGTACTCACCGACATCGGCGACAACCAAAGCATCGAAAACCAGCTCAGCACCTACAGCTACCGCCTGAACCGCATGCGGGGTTTCCTCGAAGTCAGCGGCCCCACGAGCCTGTTGCTGCTCGACGAATTCGGCACCGGATCGGACCCGGAATTGGGCGGTGCCTTGGCGGAAGTGTTCTTCGAGGAGCTCTACGAGCGCGGTTGCTTCGGGGTCATCACAACGCACTATGCGAACATCAAGACCCGGGCCGCGCAGTTGCCCGATGCCTTGAACGGATCGATGCGGTTTGACCGGGAATCGCTCGAGCCGCTGTACACGCTGGATGTGGGCCAACCCGGCAGTTCCTTCACCTTCGAGGTCGCCGAAATCAACGGGATTCACCACGGGCTCATCGAGCGGGCAAAGGCCAAACTCGACCACCGGCGGGTCAAACTCGACGACCTGTTGACGAGTTTGGAGCGGGAGAAAAACCAACTCACCAAGCTCACCGACCGGCAACTCCGCAAGGACCTGGAGGTCGAACAACTCAAACAGGCGCTCGAACGCAAGCAAACCTCCCTCGAAGCCAAAGCCGCTACGCAGCAGGAAATCGCCGACGAGCAAAACGTGGCCCTGACCCGCGGGAAGCGCATGCAGCAGTTCATCGACCGCTGGAACGTGCAATCGAAAAACAAGGAACTCCTTGAGGACGTTCGGAAATACCTCGCAGTCGAGCGCGCCCGGCAAGAAGATGCTGCCGCTCTAGCTGCCGCGAAACGGGCTGCGGCCAAAGCTGCCGCGCCCAAACGGCGGCCCAAGCACCACGTGGAACGCATCCAAGTCGGCTCCAAGGTCCGCCTCCGCAACGGAAATGAACGCGGCGAAGTGGTGACCGTCAAGGGCGACGACATCACCGTGCTTTTCGGTCAGATGCGGATGCGGGTGGAGCGCAACAAGCTGACTTGGCTCGCCCACTGAGCGGTCAATCCACGCGCAGGGTTTGGGTGCCTGAAGCGCCCGACGAGCTCCGGACGGTGACGTAGTACAGCCCCGCTGGCAGCCCCACCACGGAGAAGTTCGCGATGCCGCGGCCGTTGGTCCAATGGCGGACGGGACGGCCCTGGGCATCGTAAATCCGCACGTCAACGACGTCGAGGGCAGCAGGCAATTCCATGCGCACTTCGCCGCTGGCCGGATTGGGGTACATCGTCCAGGACGGACGCGTCAACAAAGTGCTCTCCGCGCTCAAGGCCGTGCAGAAATCCTCCGGCTCGCAGCTCGCACCATCGCCGATGTAGGTGCCATCCAAGATTTCCTCGCCCGTGCCCGCGGGGTCGAGGAAGGCCTGCAGTTTCTCCGCATTTGTGATGGGGTTGGGACCGTCCCAGTGGTAGCTCATTTTCCCGTAGTAATCCGGGGAGTTGGGTGACGTGCAGAAGGAAGCACCTCCGGTCAGGGTGCCTACGATGCGCTGGTTTTGGTCAAAAATTGGCGATCCCGACG
>CBFHPD010000067.1:0-28552 GCA_965657495.1 uncultured Flavobacteriales bacterium | reverse complement strand
GGGCCGCTCCCGTCTCCTGGTCCTGCGTTTCCACCCGGGCGAGTCCCGCGAGGAAGCAGGCGCGGCTGACCAATGCCGCTCCCCGCCCATGGTCAGGATGCCGGTCCTCCAACGCGTTCGCGAGGACCACCCGCGGCCGAAGCCGGCGCACCGACTCGACCACGGCGAGCAGGTGCGGCTGATCGATCTCGAACCACCCGTCCTCCATGCCGAGGTTCTCCCGGTGGTGGATGCCCAGGATTTGGCCCGCTGCAGCCGCCTCCTTCGCCCGCGTGTCCACCGTGCCGCGCGTGCCCAACTGGCCGCGCGTCAGGTCGACAATCGCCACCCGCCGGCCCGCCGCCACTTCCTTCGCCACAGTTCCCCCGGCCGACAACTCCACGTCATCGGGGTGCGCGCCAAACGCGACCAAATCGTATCGATGCTCTGCCTTCATGTCCGCAAAAATAGGGCGGTCGGGCTCAAGGCGCGGGGCGCAGGACGGCGGTCAAGGCCCGGTGGTCGCTGAGCACGGCCTCCCCCACTTCGACCTGCACCGCCTCGAGCTCCTCGTCGACGAGGACGTAATCGATGCGGAGCGGCGGCAAATCGCCGATGTATGTACCGCCAAACCCGCTTCCTGCCTCCGAAAAGGCATCCTCAAGGCCCGCGCCGCGCAAGGTGTGCAATGCATAGGACATCGGGGTGTCGTTGAAGTCGCCGCACAGCACCACCGGGTAGGGGCTGGCCTCCACGGCCTGGCGCACCTCCCGGGCCTGCTCGGCCCGCTTTTCCCATGCCCGGCGCATTCGGCCCAACAGCCGCCTCCCGGAGGCGGCATCCGGTCCCTCACGCACCGCCTCGTAGTCCGCCTGTTCAAAACGCAGTGAACTCAGGTGCGCGTTGATGATCCGCAAGGTGTCCTTGTCCCGCCGCACATCCGTAACGATTGCTCCGTTGCCCGGGTCGTTGGCAAACTGCAGCCGCTGCCGCCCAACGATGGGGAAGCGGGTCAACGTCATCACGCCGAACACCTGATTCAATCCCCGCTCCTTCTCAAAATCCGCATGCGCATGTTCCAACCCCACAGCCCGCTTCACCGCCCGCGTATTGATGTAAGGATTGCGACGACGGTCCTCAAAGACCTCCTGCAAACACACAATGTCCGCCTCCGCAGCCGCAATCTCGGCCAGCACTGCGTCACGGGTTTTCGCCCCCTCGAGCTTGTTGTACCGGTCGAATTGGCGCACGTTCCAACTCATCAACCGGACATCGCCCGGTGCGGCCTCCCCCGTGCCACCTCCGACCAACAAACGCAGGTGCGGAAACGTGAACCCCAGCACCAGCAGCGGGACGATCACATCGGTCCACCTCCCGACCAGCAACCGCATGCCGAGCCCCAACAGCACCAACCCCACCGACAGGGGATACACCAAGCCGGCCGGTGCGAGCCACACCCAGTCGTCAGGTGCTACACGCAACGCTGCTTCCGCCGCCAGGACGCCGAGTGCCCCGGCCGTCACGAGCAGCCCACTGCCCCACGCTTTTCGCCGCTGCTCCTGCTTCACCGGTTGGATTGTCGAAATAAAAAGGCCTTCTCGTCATCCGTCAGCCGGTCGTAACCGTGCCGCGAAATCTTGTCCAAAATGCGATCCAACCGCTCCGCATCCGCCTTCTTTTCCGCATTGAACTGCTCGTCCGTCTTCACCCGTGCGCTGCGCGTGTTGGGGGGGGTGCGCCGCTTTTTGGGCTTCACCACGCGCATGCGCTGCGGCCGCTTCCCCGTGGCCAACACGTCCAACACCGCCTCCATCCACCGCGTCAGGTTCCGCCCCTCGCTCAATCCACGCGCCCACATGAACCCAAACAGCGCCCCGCCCAAATGCGCCAAATGCCCGCCCGTGTTGTCCCCCGAGCTCAGCATGATGTAATCCAGCACGACGTAACCGATGGCCACGTATTTCAACGACACGGGACCAAACAGCATGAGGTTCACTTGGCGGTCCGGTTCCGTCGCCGCGGCAGCCGCTAAAATCGCCATCACCGCTCCGCTCGCCCCGAGTGCCCACGTGGCACCGCGCAACCCAGGAAAGGCGTTCAGCGCCCCCACGTAAACCAACCAGCCGAACAAGCCGCCCGTCAAAAACACGCTCAACAACCGCCTGTTCCCGTGCTGGGCCATGAACAACCTCCCCATCCACCACAACACAAGCATGTTCACCACCAGGTGCCATGCATCCACGTGCACAAACATGTGCGTCAGCACCGTCCACGGCCGATTCAGCAACGTCTCCAAGCGCCACGAAGTCGCCAGCGCAAAGGCCGACCCCTCCCACAGCGCCCCTTCGCTCCACCCCAACATCACCGCCAACCGCAAGGTTGTCATAACGAAAAACACGGCCACGTTGACCACCACCAGACGGAAGAGCGTGTGGCCGTTCTTCCACCGTTCAATGCCCTGTTTCCACATGCTCATCAATAAAACGTACCGCGATCCTTTTTCCAATACTTCAACAAGAAATACCCAAACAACATGCCGCCCAAGTGCGCGAAATGGGCCGTGTTGTCGCCCGAACTGTTCGCCATACCCATGTAGAGTTCAATGGCGCCGTAGCCGATGACAAAGTACTTCGCTTTGATCGGAATGGGCGGAAAAAGCAGCATGAGACGGGTGTTGGGAAACAGCATCCCGAAGGCCAAAAGCAAACCAAAAATGGCACCACTCGCGCCCACCACACGCCCATACGTGTACTCCACATACTGCGCTGCCCGCGTCGGTGTCAGCCCCGGCGGCACCACCTGTTCCACCGTCGGAAAGAAGGTGCCATAGACTTCATGCAATTGGATGCCGAGCACCAACTCATGCAACACGAAGCCGCCGAGCCCGCTGATCAAGTAATAGTTCAGGAAGCGCTTCGCCCCCCACAAGCGCTCGAGTTGGCTCCCAAACATGAACAGGGCGAACATGTTGAAGGCGATGTGCGCCAATCCGCCGTGCATGAACATGTGCGTCACCACCTGCCACGGCTTGAAAAACGGCGACCCCGGGTACGTGCCCGCAAACAAGTCCGTCGAAACGCCGGGCCCCATCACCATGCTGCCCAAGAAGAACAGGACGTTGATGATGATCAAATTGCGGACAACGGTGGGGGTGTTCTGTAGCATCAAGCGAAACGTTCGAGGATTTCTGTGCCTTCAAAGGTAACAATGACCGGTCGGCCAAACGGGTCGCGTGCCGGCGTCGAGCATGCGAACAGGCGGTCGACCAGGTCCCCCATTTCTTCGCGGGAGAGGGACTTGCCCGGGCGGTGAGACAGGCGTTTGGCCCAAGCCGCAGCAACCCGCTCCTCGCGGGAAATGCCGTCCGCCTCGCCGGCCTCCTCTTGCAACACCGCATCGATCAAATCCCGCGGAGACGCCTCGCCTTCCACCGGCATGCCTGTGACCTGTACGCCGCCTTCGGCCGGCTCGAGGTGCAACCCGAGCTTCCGGAGCCAACCCGCCGCCTCGACGAGCTGCATCGCATCGGCAGGGGGCAAGGTCACTGCTTCGGGGAACAACAGGGTTTGGGTGGGGGCGACTTGGGCGGCGACGGATTCCAATTGCTCGACGAGCGATTCGTACAGGACGCGCTGGTGGGCACGGCGGGCGTCGATGAGCAACAAGGCTGAGCGGATGGACGTGACGATGAAGCGGCCACGGAAGAAAAACAGGGCCCGCGCTTCGTCGGCGGCCTCCGGGAGCGGCTCGGGCACAGGGCGCGGCTCGGGCGCAGGGGCTGAAGGAGCCGCATACTGTTCCTGCCACGCATCGATTTGGCCGCGGCTGGGTTGGCGCTCGGTCCAATCGGCGATGGCCGCGCTCCGGCTGGGAGCAGCGTCGGCCGGCTTGAACGGGTTGTAATCCGGGTTGATGCGGACTTGGGGCGGCGTGATCTCTGCTCCGGGCGGCAATTCCGAAATATTCAGGGAAGACTCCTGGTCAAAATCGAGGGTCGGCGCCACTTGGAACCGCCCGAGTCCCCGGCGGACCGCCGGGCGCAGCAGGGCCTGAATGGACCGGTCTTCCTCGAACTTCACCTCCACCTTTGTGGGGTGGATGTTCACGTCTACACGCTGTGGGTCGATGGTCAGGAACAGCACGTAAAGCGGGTGCGCACTGGGCGAAAGCAAGCCCTCGAACGCATCCACAATGGCGCGGTGCAGCGCCCCGTGCTTGATGAAGCGGTTGTTGACAAAGAGGAACTGCTCCCCGCGCGTTCGGCGCGCAAATTCGGGCTTGCCCACGAAGCCCTCCACCGCGACCACGTCGGTGGACTCTTCGATCGGCACCAAGCGCTCATCGTATTTGGCCCCAAACACACCCACCACCCGCTGCCGGCGGCTCCCCGGCTTCAAATTGAAGACTTCCGCATCGTTGTGCACCAGCACAAAATGGATGGCCTCGTGGGCGAGGGCCACCCGCTGGAACTCGTCAACAATGTGGCGCATCTCCACCGCATCGGACTTCAGGAAATTGCGGCGGGCGGGCACGTTGTAAAATAGGTTGCGGACGGCGAATTGGGTGCCTACCGCTGTGCTGCACGGCTCCGGGGCGGCCTGCTGTGTGCCCTCCACCTCGATGCGCACGCCCAGCTCGTCCTCTTCCCGGCGGGTCTTCAGCTCCACGTGGGCGATGGCCGCAATGGAGGCGAGGGCTTCGCCGCGGAAGCCCTTGGTCGCGATTTGAAACAAATCATCGGCCGAACGCACCTTCGAAGTGGCGTGCCGCTCGAAGCACAGCTGCGCATCGGCGGCCGACATGCCTAAGCCGTTGTCGATGATGTGGATGAGGGTGCGCCCGGCATCCTTCACGCGCACCTCGATGCGGGTCGCTCCAGCGTCCACTGCATTCTCCACCAATTCCTTCACGGCGGCCGCGGGCCGCTGGATGACTTCCCCAGCGGCGATTTGGTTCGCGACGTGTTCGGGCAATCGCGCAATCCGATCAGCCATCTTGCAAGGATTTCATGAGGTTCGCAAATTCGGAGCCTTCGAGCCAGAGGATGCCTTGGTAGGCCAACCAACACAGGAACACGCCGATGATGGCCGCCCGCACCGCCGCCCGGCGGCTGCCGCGGATGGCGGCCCGGCGACGGGCCGCCCGCTCCCCGAGCACTTCCTCGCCATTGCCGCGGCGGAACGAAATCGACCGGCCTTCGCCATCAACGGGCTGACCGAGGACCTCGGCCTCGACCCGACGCTTGCGTTCGATCCATTCTTCCCGAACGTCCGGCAAGTGCCGGCTGCGAAAGGCAAACCGGCGCGGCTCGATGCGCACGTTCCGGAACATGCTGCGGAGTTTCGGTGCTTCCATCGTACGCGAAGGTACGGAACGCCGACCGGGTGTCAGGCCGTTTGGCCCGCCCCAAATTCTGCCAAGACCTCATCGACCGGCCGCGCCCCCGGAAAATCCGTCAGCACGCGCTGAATCACCCGGTCCACCGTAGCATCCGGGCACGAAGCCCCGCTCGTCACGAGGACCGTCGGCACCCCCTCGGGCCACGGCGATGCCGCGATCACCTCCTCCCGCCGGTGCAAGTCGAAATGCCGGATCCCGCCATCCGCGAGCAACTCCTGCTCATTGCGAATGAAGTACGTCGGCAGCACCTCTTCACACAGCTCCACGAGGTGCGACGTGTTCGAGCTGTTGTAACCGCCCACCACGAGCGCGAGGTCGGCCAGGCCAGCGTCGAGCGCCCCACGGGTCGCCTGTTGGTTGTCGTTGGTCGCGTAGCACAAGGTATCGCGCGTGTTTGCAAAATCTTCAGGAGGACGTTGCGACGTGAGCGCCGCCTCAAGCAGCGCGCTGATGCCCTGGGTTTCCGAAGCGAGCATCGTGGTTTGGTTCACCACTCCGATGCGGGCCAAATCCCGCTCAGGCGCAAATCCCGGCGTCGTCCGCCCCTCAAAATGCGCCCCAAACTCCCCCCACGGCCGCTCCCCCCGCAACATTTCCGCGAGCACCTCCGCCTCGGCGTGGTCCTTGATGACGAGCACCGGCGCCGACTTCGCCGCGTGGCTGAACGTCGCCCGCGTCTCCTCGTGGTCCGGCTTGCCGTGCACCACCACCGTGTACTGCTTCTCCCCCAGCTTCCCTGCCCGGTTCCACACCTTCTCCACGAAGGGGCACGTCGTGTTGTAAGTCGCCAAATCCACGCCCGCCGACGCCAGCCGTTCCTCAATCTCCACCGTGGTGCCGAAGGCCGGCACGATGACCACGTCCTCCGGCGTCAGCGCTTCAAACGGAATCCTCACGTTCCCCGCCGTGTCCATCAGGAATTGGATGCCCTGCTCCTCGAGGTCAGCGTTCACCTCGGGATTGTGGATCATTTCGCTCAGCAGGAAAATCCGCTTCCCCGGATTCTCGGCCAGCGCCCGGTAGGCCTGCTCGATGGCGTGCTCCACGCCGAAGCAGAATCCGAAGTGCCGGGCGAGCAGGATCCGCACGGTCCCAAAGTCGAGCAGCGTCGGCTCGAAGTCGCGCTTGCGCGGGTCCGCCGCCTTCCGGTGCTGCTTCACACGGCTGATGATGGGACTGCGGTAAAACGGAGGGATGTCGAAGGTGCGCATGCGGGGTCGTTTCAGCATTCGAAGCTAAGACCAAACCACGACTTGTAACCTTTTGTTTATTCCTTCCGTAAGCGGGGTCATGATTCAGCAACCCTTACGCATCGCCTCGTTGGTGGTCCTGGTTTTGACCAGCGCCCTGACGAACATGATCCAGGCGCAGCTCAGCGTGTCTGGTACGGTTTTGAGCCCGATGGACACCCCGCGTAGCGTGGAGGTGCGGGTTTACCAAGGCAACGATTTCGTGTACGCCATCCACCCCAACCGCCGGGGCAAATACGCCGCGGAGGTCGAGTTGGGGCACGTGTACACGCTGGAATTCCAGCAGGACGGCGCCGTGACGAAGCGGATTTCGCTCGACACGCGGACCGACAACGTGCAGACGGAGTGGGCGGCCGCGTTGGCCGACAAGTCGTCGGAAGGCGCACTCGCCTACACGCTGGACATGACCATGCTGCCCCTGACCCCGGAGTTGGCGTTGAGCGACGACTTTGAGTTTCCCGTGGCGGTGCTGAAGTGGCACGAAGACGGGCAATTTGGGCCGGAGCGCAACTATGTGCGGGTGGCGGGCATGACGTATGAGCAGGCCAAACTCGTCGGCGTCAACCGCTGACCTTCCTCCCCTTTCGATTTCATTCAGGCGGCTTCGGTCGCCTTTTTTCGTTGCTTGCGGGCGGCTTGGCGCAGGGCGCGGCGGTCTTCCGGATACAGGGGGTGGGTGAGGATGATTTGGCGGCGGAGGCGGCGGGTGGTGCGCAGGCGGTGCGGGGTTTGGCCCGTTAACTGCTCGTAGGCGCACAACTGCACCAGCGGCTTCACCCAGTCCGCGCGGCCCTCCAGCACGGCCCAATCCGCCTGCTCAATCCGCACCACCACGTCCTCCGACTGCGCGATCCACCCCAGCGTCAGGGCGTCCACCGCTTCCGCCACTTCCGGGCACTGGCGGACGTTCGCTCGGGCGCGCCACGCCAGCGCCTCCTCCACCCACGCGGCATCCACTTCGCCCGGCGACGGCCAATCGGGGTGCCCCCCGCAGCCGCACACCATGCCCAGGACGAGCCACCAACCGCCCATCACAGCGCGCGGTCCGTTTCCACAAAGCGCACGCCCCACGCCTCGAGGCGCGGCAGCAGCCGGTCGTAATACGCGCGGTCCATCGGCGCCTCGACGCCCACGCGGCCGAAGCCGCCCTCCTCGAGGATGACCTCAGCAGCCATGAGCATGGGCATGCCGACCGTATCCGACATTGCAGTGAAGGTGCTGTCCCGCCCCTCCAACCGGAGCGAGCTGATGCGTTCGCGGTGCACGCCGTTGAGCGTGTACCCAAAGCGGTGCCACATGACGATCATGTCCCGGTCTCCGGGTTCGAGGCTCCACGCACCTTCAAGGAGTTCCTGCAAGACATCGGCCGGCGATCCTTCGGTGGTGGAAGGGCCGTGCATTTCATCGAACAAGCCGAGCCATGCCCAGCGGTCGAGGGCCGATTCCGATGCTCCGGTGCACACGGCCACTGCCTCGCGGATGTCCCGGTCCGCCAGGTGCGCGGGCAGGAAGGTGCGGAGCCAAGTGGGCCAGTTCACGCCTGCTGGCCACCGCATGTGCACGTCGTCCCGAACGCAACCGAGGGTCACAAAGGCCTGCCAAGCCGCGCAAAACCCCTCACCGCGCAGGGTGCCGCGGACCAGGGTTTGGGCCTCCTTCAGGCCGTACAGCTCGCGATAGGCCAGCGAATCGCGGTTCGGGTAGCCTTCAAACGGGCTGCCCGCCACCTCCACCGGGCGCATCTGGTCGAACAGCCGGTGCGGCGGCACCATCCGCTCGCGCCCGCCGTCGAGGAAGGTGGCGGGACCGGCCTGGCCGGCGATGACCACGTTCCGCGGGTTCCAGCTGAACTTGTAGTGCCAAGGATTCGTGTCGGAATCGGGCGCAATCAAGCCGCCGCAGTACGACTCGAAAGCCGTGACCGTTCCGCCCGCATCGCGGATTTCGTCAAGCACCTTCATGGCGCTCAGGTGGTCGATGCCGGGGTCGAGGCCGATTTCGTTGAGCACGAGCACGCCGCGTTCACGCGCTCGCCCATCGAGGGCGCTCATTTCCGGGGAGATGTAACTGGGTGTGATGACCGGTTTGCCCGCGTCAATCGCCACTTTCGCGATGGGCGCATGGAGGAAGGCGGGCACCATGGAGATGACCAAATCCGCCTCCCGGATGCGCCGGTCGCGCTCCGCATCATCCGCCGGGTCGAGGGCAAAGGCCGTTCCATGGGCATGCCCCCCCACCTTCGATGCAGCGAGTTCGCCGTCCACATCGCCCACCTGCACGTGCCAACCGAGCTCCGCTGCCCGTTTCAGCGACTCGGCAATCAAAGTAGAACTGGAGCGGCCCGCTCCGAGGATGAGAAGTTGTTTCAAAGTGCTCGGTTTTCGGTGGGAAAGTTAAGGGGCCACCGTTCGAATGGCCTTGCAGATTTGGCATAACCTTTGAACAAGGCACGGCTGAGTTGTCTAAATTGCACCACCAAACCGACCGAATCATGCAACGAATTGGAATGCTCGCGGCCGCGGCCGCTCTTTGGCTTGCAGCGCCTGCAGGCGTCAATGCCCAAGGCCAACTGGAAGTCTTCTCCGAATTGGGAGAAACGTTCACGCTGTATGTGAACCAAATGAAGCAAAACGAAGCGCCCGCTCCGCGCGTCGAAGTGAAGGACATCACCCCCGGCTTCTACCAGGTCCGCGTCGATTTCGAAGACCCCTCCCTCGCCGACTTCGCCCAAAACAACGTGGGCATCGAGGACGGCACCCGCTCGACCTTCATGGTCAAGCTCAACCGCAAAGGCAACTACGTCCTGCGATTCAACGGCTTTGCCCCTGTGGCCGAAGCACCTGCTGCACCGGCCGCACACAGCATGCCCCCTCCCCCGCCGCCCGCTACGAGCACCGACATGGGCACCGTCAACGTCCAAGCCGGAGGCAGCAACCAAACGGAGACGGTCAGCATGAACATCAACATGGGCAACATGATGCAGGCCGCGGCGGGCGCCTTGGGCAACATGAACGTGAACGTCACCACCACCACGACCACCACGAGCTCGGGCAACTGGGACGGTGGATGGGAGGAGGAACCCATTGAACCCGCGGCCCCCAGCGGCCCCGTCGCCATGTCCTCCCTGGATTTCAACGACTACCTGAGCGCCATCCGCAGCAAGACCTTTGAAGACAGCAAGCTGTCCACAGCAAAGGCCCCTCTTTCAGGCAACTACCTCACGGCCAAGCAAATCAAGCAGGTCATGCAAGCCTTCACCTTCGAAGACACCCGGTTGGAGTTCGCCATTTTCGCCCACAAACGGTGCGTGGATCCGGGCAATTACTACCAAGTGTACGATGCGTTCGAATTTGAACTGACCATCGACGACTTGCAAGAAGCCATCGGAGAATGAAGTGGTCCATTTGGTTGCTCGCCGCAGCGGGTGCAATTGCATTGGGCTGCAACGGCCCCAAGGCGCTGGTGAAGCGTGGATTGGAGTTGGAGACCGCAGGCCAAATCGAGCAGGCGGCTAACCTGTACTACTCCGCCGTGCTCAAAGACCGGTCGCACGTCGACGCCCTCGCCTCCCTGCAACGGGCCGGTCAAGGCGTCCTGAACATGCGCCTCGACGATTTCCAGAGTGCCGTGACACTGAACAACCGGGCGGAAGCGGTGCGCCAGTACGAGGCAGCCGAAGCGTACTTCGATAAGATCGCCGACGTCAACGTGCGGCTCGATTTTCCCGAACGCTACAAGCTTGCCTTCAACCAAGTGAAGTCCGCGCACATGAGCGACTTGTACGATGCGGGCATGGAGGATTTGGCAGGGGAACATTTTGCGGATGCGTTGGCCAAATTCGAAGAGGTGGTGCGCTTGGACCCGACCTTCGAGGACGCGGCACTGCAAGCCGACATCGCCTACTGCGAGCCGCGGTACCGCGGAGGCAAGGCCGCATTGGATGCGGGGCAGTACCGCACGGCTTACCGGCAGTTCGATGAAGTACTGGCCCGGAAGGCCGACTTCAAGGACGTGGGCACGATGAAGCAGGAAGCCTTGGATTTGGGCCGCTTCACGGTAGCGGTCATTGGCTTCCAAAACGGCAGCGATCGCCCTAACCTGGAGAACAAGTTCCGCACCTACGTGATGCAGGAAATGGCCAACTCAAGCGATCCGTTCTTGAAAGTGGTCGACCGCGAGAACCAACAAATGATCCTGCAAGAGCAGCAATTGGCCCTGAGCGGCATGCTGGACGAGAACACCGCCGTGGAAGTGGGTGGACTCCTTGGCGCGAAGGCGCTGCTGAAGGGCACGGTCGTTTCTTATGAAGCGAGCCAAACCGAATTGCGCCGTTACACCCGCCAAGGCTTCGAGTCCTACCAAGTGGAGAAAGTGAACAGCGAGGGCAAGAAATACTACGACACGCAATACCGCTCAGTGACGTACATGGAATTCGAGCAGAGCCGATCGGTTTCGGTCACGTTCAACCTGTCCTTGATTTCGCTCGCCACGGGCGAAACGCTGGCCTCGGAAATGATCACCCGCTCGGACGATGACGCCGTTCGCTTTGTGAAGTACAACGGCAACCGTTCGCGGCTGTACCCCGCCAACATGAGCGGCAGCGTGAACAAAAGCGGGAAGCAACAACTGCAGTCCCTGATGGGGGCCCGGCAGGAACTGACCGCCGAATCCACCCTCCTGAACAACGCGGTGAAAGCGTCGGCCACTGGGATCCGGGAAGCTTTGGAACGGAATTTGTTAGTATTGGTGCCATGAATCGGTTCCTGCGTTGGTCCTTCATGGTTGGGGGGGTGGCCCTGCTCGCGGCAGCGACGTGGGGGTGTGGAGGACAACGTAAATTGGCCGCTGCCGCCCCGCCGTGGGTGAACGAGCGGCCGGCTGTGCCGGGCTACTATTTGGGCATTGCCTCGGCGACCAAATCCCAGCACCCGTTCAACGCCGTCGAAGTCGCCCAACAACGGGCCCTCAGCGCCCTCGCGGGTGAGATCTCCGTGAAAGTCGAGGCGACTTCCGTTTTGAACACCTTTCAGGACAACATGCGCGTCACGCAGCGGTTCGAAGAGGACATCCGCAGTTCCAGCGAGGAGGACCTCGAAGGGCACGAGTTGGTGGGCGTTTATGAAAGTGCAAACGAGGTGTGGGCGTACTACCGGTTGCACAAGGCGACGTACGACCGCATCAAGGCGGAACGCAAGCAGGCCGCCGTCGCTGTGGCGGCTGGGTTCTATGAAGCCGGGTTGCAGGCGGAGCAGCAGCGGGATGTGGCGAGTGCGTTGGACCGGTTCGTGCGCGGCTTGGCGGCGCTCGAAATGCACTGGGGCGAAGTGAACCTGTGGCAAGACGCCGGGGGGAAACAAATCGCCGTCGACCAAGCGTGCCTCATCGGACTCAACCGCATCCTCAACGGCTTGCGCTTGGACGCGAATGAACGGCAGGTGGCCCTCGGGTTTGGGTCGCATTACCGCGGGGAGGTGGCGGTGCAGGTGCTGCTTGAAGGCGGTCCGGTGGCGAACCTTCCCCTCATCGGTCGGTACTCGCGGGGCACCCTTCCCCACCGGAAAGTGGTGCGCACGAATGCCGATGGCATGGCGGCGATTCCGCTGGACGGATTTGACCCCGGGTTGCGGCACACCGAGCTGCGGGTCCACATCGATGTGGACGACTTGATGCCGGAGCTGCCGGGGTTGGCGGTCCAAGCCCTCATCGAAGGGCTCGAAGCACCTGAATTGGTCGTACCGGTGGAATTGATTGAACCGGTGGTGTATGTCAGCGGGCGGGAATCGGCATTTGGGCGTCCTTCGCGCGACCGGTTGCTGCAACAGGCCTTGAGCAGCGCCCTGTCTGAGCGGGGGGTGCGCATCACCGACACCGAGGCCGAGGCCGACCTCATCATCGAACTCGAAGCGGACACCCAGCAAGGAGGGCAAGGCCAAGGGTTCCACACGGCCTTGCTGAACGCCTCGGTGAAATTGATTTCGGAAGGCGGCGATTTGATTCTGCACAAAAGCCTCGACCGAGTGAAGGGGGTGCAGTTGAACTGGGAAGGGGCGTCGCAGGCCGCTTACAGCAAGGCCAGCATGGAAATCCGGGGCAGTTTTTTGCAGGAAATGATGGAGTCGCTGTATCAGTGATGATTTTGGCACGAAATTCGCCTGAACGCAAACAACACGAACCAACGTAACCCAATACCGACGATATGAAATTCCAACACCTGGCCACTTTGGCCCTCATCGCGCCCCTCGCCTTGGCGGGCTGCAAAAAGGACGAGCCCCTGACCTCCACGCCCGATACCCGTGGAGAAGTGCGCATCGTCGAATACTGTTCCGGCCCTGAGTTCTTGACGAACAAAGATTACTTCCGCGCTTCGGCGACCGGCAGCAGCCCGCAGCGTGAGATTGCGAAGAAGATTGCGCGCCAGAACGCGGAAGCCACTTTGGCTCGGGCCATCGAAGCCACGGTCGAATTGGTGGCCGAAAACCAAGCCACGCAGCTCGGGTTCAACACCACCGAAGAAGCCACGAGCAAGTTCAACGAATTGTCCCGGACGATTGTGAACCAGCGTTTGAACGGCGCGGTGACCATTTGCCAGGAGCTCACCATGACGACGGACAAAAAGTACATCGCGTATTTGGCCATCGAATTGAGCGGAGCGGAAATCGCCGACGCCTACGCGGAGAGCTTGCAACAAGAGGAGCGCATCCGGGCGGAATACAACTACGATCAGTTCAAGGACACCTTTGAGGAGGTAATGGAGAATTACCGGAACTGATTGCGCAGACGGACTTCAGAAGAGCCGGGAATCCCACAGCGGGGTTTCCGGCTTTTTCATTCCTCCACTTTCCACACCGGCACGGAGGCGGGGCGGACGGGGTGCAGGAGGCGGAAGGCCTCCACTTCGGCCAGCCAGTTGGCGAGCAGGACGGGGCCGTCGGGCGAGAGGACTGATTCGGGGTGGAACTGGACGCCAACGTGGGGCAGGCTGACGTGGCGCATGGCCATGGGCAGGCCGGCGGCGTTGCGCGCGGTGATGCGCAAGGCGGCGGGGAGCTCGTCGTCCTGGACCACCCAGCTGTGGTAGTGGCCGATGTTGGAACCGGGGCGGATGCCCGCGAAGAGCAGCGGATCGTCCATCCAGGCCAACGGCGTGGAGCAGCCGTGGAGGACGGACTCGAGTTGGGTGAGCTCGCCCCCGTAGGCAATGGCCATCGCTTGCATGCCGAGGCACACCCCGAGCAAGGGAACGCTGTTGGTGGCGGCTGCGGTGATGACGTTGAGGGTTTGGCCCGCCTCGGTGGGCAAGCCGGGCCCCGGTGAAAGGACCACCCCGTCGAAGCTCGTGATGCCGGCGGGCACCACCTGGTCGTTCCGGTGCACGTCCACGGTGGCGCCTTCGCGTTCGAGCGCGTGGTGCAGGTTCCAAGTAAACGAATCGTAGTTGTCGACAAGCAGGATGCGCACGGCGGAAAATTCTGGTACGAAGTTCGTCATTCAAGCGTCAAGTCCGGAGGTTTCGGGCCGGGAAAAGCACGGACTGTCGTAGATTCGGGCCATGTCAAACCCTGTTTCCACCGACGCGGCCGCTGCGCCCGTTGCGGCGTACAGCCAGGCTGTTCGCGCAGGTGATTTGGTCTTTGTCAGTGGCCAAATCCCCCTCGACCCCACGACCGGAGCCCTTGTCAGCGATGCCATCGACGCTGCCACCCGGCAGAGCCTCGCCAACGTGACCCGCATCCTCGAATCGGCCGGTGCCACTTTGAACCAAGTGGTCAAGGCAACGGTTTTCTTGGTGGACCCGGCGGACTATGCCGGCATGGACGCGGCGTACCGCGAGGTAATGCCCGAGCCGTTCCCCGCGCGGGAGGCGGTGTTTGTGGCGGGATTGCCGAAGGGTGCCCGGGTCGAAATCTCTGTCATCGCCCATTTGAACGCCTGAACATGTTTTGGAATAAACTCGCCCATTACCTCGATCCCCGCAACTTGTTCAAGCGCGACAAGGACAGCGACGTGAGCCTGCGCATGATGCACGGGGTCAACAAGATCAGCATCTGGATGTTCCTGTTCTGCGTGGTCGTGCTGGTCATCCGCTGGATCGGGCGCAGCTGAGGTCAGAAGATGAGCTGGCCGTCGGCGCCTCGGGCTTCGAGCTTGAGGTCGCGCAGCATGGAGGCCTTGATGTTGAGCCGCAAGTAGAAGCTCTTTCGGGCGCCGAAGGGGACCCAATTCGCGGCGAATTCCCAGCAGTGCAAGTCCCACACGAGGTTGAGGGTGGTGGGCGTGAATTCGCGCTGGACCAAATCGTAGCCGGTCTGCACATCGACGCGCCATTTTTCAAACAGCGTTGCGCCCCCGCGCAGGTTGACGCTCTGGCGCAAGATGGTGGTGTCGGCTTGGGCCGTGGGGTCGAAGCTGCGGTTCGCGTTCAGGGTGTAGTCGAGGCGGGCGTTCCACGGCCAGCCGGATTCGTTTCCGCCTTGGAAGGAAGTGCCGAGGGCAGCGTTTGCGCGGGTGAGGCGGACGAGGCCTTCGCCGCGGCGGGCGAGGAACTCGTTCGTGATTTGGCCTGAAGAATCGCGCGCATAGGCATTGTGGGTAGCTGAGACATTCACCGATACCCGGTTGAACAGGTTCGTGAACGCGCGCGTGGTGATCTCGCTCAGCCGGATGCTGTCCGCCATGAAGTTGTAATTCGCGCTGGTCACCACGTTGTCGATGAGCTTGACCTTCTTCGTGTCCCCTTCTTCGGTGCGCACTTTTGCCTCCAAATTCTGGGACAGCGAGAAGTTCGCCGCACCCGAACTGCGGATGTCACCGGGCAGGAACCGGCTGAGCCCGAAGGGATTCCATGTTACGACATCGTCGCCGAGGGTCAACTCCCGGGTCCGGGTGTTCTCCGGCGTATAGCTCAGCCCGATGCTCGGGCTCAGGACGTGCCGGATGGCGGGCACCCGGCTGTTCGCCCCGAGGCGGAACATCCCGTAAAAACGCGTGCTGGCGTTGGCGCTCACCCGCCAATCCCGCGTCGAAGTGAAGCCGCTCAAGGTGTCGCTGACCACACCGAAAACGCCCGGCTCGGTTTCCTCCACCCGCTGATCCACCGACGAGAACGCCCAGAACTCGTTGTACGAGGCGCTGGGCGTGATGCTCACAAACCCGAGGCGCAGGCTGCTGTTCGCCGTCACGTTGTGCTTCATGCCGTTGCGCGCTTCCACCGCGCCCCAATCCCCCGCTGAAATCACCGAATCCGGCGCGGAAAAGGTCTGCTCGAACCGGCTCGACGCCGTCAGCTGGACCTCATCCAGGAGCCGAGCGCGGCCGGGGAGGAGGCCGAGGAGTTTCGCCACCGACGACCGGTTCATGTTGAGCGTCAAAGACGGCACCGTCACGTCCACGTTTCCGGTGGTGGAGTTTTGGGTGTGGCGCGCGCTGGCGGCGAGGGAAAACGGGGTACGCGGCAGGCTGTGCGACCACTGAACCGAACTCTGGAACGTGTTGGAAAGGAATTCCTGCTGCGAGCTGCTCAGGTTGGTTTGGAAGTTGTTGCTCGACCCGAAGTTGACGTTCGCGCTGAACCGGCTGTTGGGCCGCGCGCGCGGGTCCCGGGTGTGGTTCCACCGGACAAAAAAGGTCTTGTCAATGCTCAAATCGCCCGACCCGTTGAAGCCCACGCGCCGCCGCTGAAAACTCAAGTTCAGCGCCCCACTCCCCTTGTACCGCACGTTGTAATTCGCCGTCGTCCGCAGCGCCCACGTGCCGCCCGTGTAGATGTCGCCCACGAGCCGCAGCCCCGCCACATCGCCGATGGGCACGTAATACCCGAGGTCCTTCAAGAAGAAGCCCAAATCCCCGCCGTCCCCATAGCCCGGCATCAGCAAGCCGTGGCTGCGCTTCTCCGGCGCCGTCGGAAACCACCCAAACGGCAACCCCAACGGCATCGGCACCTTGCGCACCTTCATGAAAAACGGCCCGCTCACGATCTTCTCGCCCGGGATCATGATGGCCTTGTTCAGCTGAAAATGGTAATGCGGATTGGGCGCGTCGCACGTGGTAAACATCCCGTCCGCCACGTGGATGCGTTCATCGGCTTGGCGTTTGGACACCCCCGCGTGGAAGTAGGCCTCGCCCTGTTGCGTGACCGCATGAACGCTGTACCCCCGGCGGGTTTCCAAATCAAAACACAGCGAATCCTGCTCAAACCGCTGCCCCCCCTGCGTCAACACCGGCCGCCCCGTCCACGCCCCCGCGCTGTCCCGCACCCCGTAAGCACAGGCCTTGTCGTCCTCCGCCGTGTACACGATGTGCGCCGCCTCGAGCCGCAAGTCCTCCATTTCGACCCACGCATTGCCGTACAACCGAACGGCGCCGGTCTCTGCATCCACGAGCGTCGAGTCCGCCGCCGACCACCGGATTTCTTCCCGGGCAGTGCTGTCCGCCACCGCCTGACCGCGCGCCTCCGGGACCACCGCCACCGAGGCGATTATCCACAAAATGAGCGGGATAATCCGCGCAATGGGCAAGGGATGGGATACCAACGTCGTTCTAAATTTGGACAAGGGCATGAACAAGCTGTCAAAACTAACGAAACGCGCCGTGTTGAGCGCGCTGTTTGCAACTGTTGTCATTGCGGCGGCCTTCACCCCGGCATCGCCGCGCATGGTGCTGGTCATCGATGCGGGACACGGCGGCAAGGACCCGGGCAATTTGGGCACCGGGCGCTACAAGCAAACTGAGAAGGACGTCACGCTCGACGTATCCCTGAAACTCCGCGACTACATCGAGGAGCGGCTTCCCGGCGTGGAGGTCGTCATGACCCGATCGGGCGACAGCTACCCGTCGCTCAAGGATCGGGTCCGAATTTCCGACGAGGTGCAAGCCGATTTGTTCATCAGCGTGCACTGCGATGCCTTCGACAAGCCGGCCGCTTTGGGCTCTTCCACCTTTGTGATGGGCATGCACAAGAGCGAGGAGAGTTTGCGCGTGGCCATGCAGGAGAACGCCGCCATCTTCCAGGAGGAGGATTACGAGAAGCGCTACGAGGGCTTCGATCCGCGGGATCCCGACACGTACATCGCCCTTGCTCTGCGCCAAAACGTGTTCCTCGGAAAAAGCCTCGAACTGGGCAAATCCATCCAGGACCAATTCCGCGACCGCGTCGGCCGCAAGGACCGCGGCGTGAAGCAAGCCGGCTACTACGTCATCTCCTTCACGAACATGCCCAGCGTGCTCGTGGAACTCGGCTTCCTGACGAATCCGGGCGAGGAGGACTTCCTGCAAAGCGAGCAAGGCAAGGACTACATGGCGTCGGCCCTGTTCCGGGCAGTGCGTGACTACACGGACAAGCACCACCCGCAGGGGGCGTCCGCACCGCTCGCCACGGCGCCGACGGAAGCCGCCGAGGGGGAAGCGCTGGTGGAGCTCCCCGAGGAAGTGCAGGCGCCTTCCAACGAGGTTGTTTTTCGCGTGCAAGTTTGTGCTTCATCGCAACCGATTCCACAAGATGACCCGCGCTTCGGTGGTCAGCCGGTAGTCGTTGAGTATATTCGCAACGGACTCTACAAATACGCGGTTGGCGCCGCAGCCACCCGGGCCGAAGCCGAAGCATTGATGCGCACGATGCGCCAAGGGGCCTTCCCCGACGCGTTCGTCGTTCGATTCAAAGGTGACGAGCCCTGGCCGGAGTAGGCGCCAGCAGCGGAAAACGAATCACGTGGCGAAACTTTCGCAAGAATTTCGGGTGGGAACACTCGTCGTAGTGGGCATCGCGCTGTTGATCCTCGGGGTGAACTTCCTCAAGGGCTTCAATCCGTTCCAATCCTCGCAGGTGTACTACGCCGAGTACGCGAAGATCGACGGATTGGCGGTGTCGAACCCCGTGCTCGTCAACGGCTTCAAGGTGGGACAGGTCACTTCGGTGAAGTTCGCGCCTTCGGGCTCGGGCGAACTCGTGGTGGCCTTTGAACTCGAGCAGGAGAACCTGCTGCTCCCGAAAGACACCAAAGCCCGCATCTTCTCGAGCGACCTCTTTGGCACGAAGGCCATTGAACTGCTCGCTGGCGACAGCGACGAACTCGCGCAGCCCGGGGACACCCTCGTGCCCGACATCGAAATGGGCATCGCCGATGCCGTGCGGGTGGAACTCATGCCGCTCAAAAACAAGACCGACCAGCTCATTGACGGGGTCGACGACATCCTCGAGAACTTGAAGGCGGTGTTCGAGGCGGACGCCACGCTCGGCTTGCCCACTGCGTTTGAGAGCATTCAACGGACGGTGGAAAGTTTGGAACAAACCTCCCTGAAACTCGATGGGATGGTGGCCGAAAATCGGGCCACACTGAACAGCATTTTGAACAACGTGGACGCGGTCACCGGGACCTTGAAGGATCACAACGATGAGCTGGCGAACGTCATGGAAAATTTCTCGGAAATCAGTGATTCGCTCGCGGCCGTGAATTTTGCCCAAACCCTGGCCAACGTCGACAAGGTGCTCGCCGACTTCGCCTCCATTTCTGGGAAGATCGAGCGCGGAGAAGGGAGCTTGGGGATGTTGATCCAATCGGATTCGCTGCACAACGGTTTGGTCCAAACCAACCAGGAGCTGCAGTACCTCCTGAACGACCTGTATTTGAACCCATGGCGCTACGTGAAGGTTTCTATTTTCTCCAAGAAGAACGACAAGAAACTGTCTGAAAAGGAGATGAAGCGGTTGCGGGAGATGATCGATGAGCAGATTGAAGCCCGCGACGCCGACGAGTGATTGTTGAACCCCGAAACGCCACCACATGCTGAGTCCTGTGTTGTTCGCCCTCTTACTCACCGCCGCCATCGTGCTCTTTGCGCGGCGCATTCGGTTTGTCCGACAGGCCATCAACCTCGGCCGGGACGCTGATTTTTCGGACCAACCCGCAGAGCGGTGGAAGGTCATGGCCCGGGTCGCCCTCGGGCAAGGCAAGATGACGGCGCGTCCAGTGGCCGGCATCATGCACATCCTGATTTACATCGGCTTTGTGACCATCAACCTCGAGATGCTCGAAATCGTACTCGACGGGTTGACCGGCTCGCACCGGATGTTCCACGGGTTGCCCGGCTACGACGGGTTCATCGCTGCGTTTGAAATCTTAGCTGCGGGCGTGTTGCTCGCGTGCGTGGTGTTCCTCGTGCGCCGCAACGTGTTGACCATCCAGCGGTTCCGTTCGAAGGAGATGCAAGGGTGGCCCAAATTGGATGCCAACCTGATCTTGATTGCCGAAATCGCCTTGATGTTCGCCTTTTTGAGCATGAACGCTTCGGACGCCTTGCTGCAAGGACGCGGGGTGGAGGGCTATCACGTGGCCGGGGCCTTTCCAGTGAGCCAGTGGCTGCAGCCGCTGTATGCGGGGTTGAGCGATGGCGGTTTGGTGCTGGTGGAGCGCGGCATGTGGTGGTTCCACATTGTGGGTGTCCTCGCCTTCCTTGTCTATGTGACGTACTCGAAGCACTTCCACATCTTGCTCGCCTTCCCCAACACGTACTTCAGCGATTTGACGGGGTCGGGCACCATGCCCAACATGGAGGCGGTGACGAAGGAGGTGCAGCTGATGATGGACCCGACAGCAGACCCGTATGCCACCCCGGCGGAAGGTGCCGGGCCGCCGGAAACCTTCGGGGTGAAGGACGTGACCGACTTGAGTTGGAAGCAGATCCTCGAGGGGTATTCCTGCACGGAATGTGGGCGGTGCACGAGTGTTTGCCCGGCGAATGCGACCGGCAAGTTGCTGTCGCCCCGGAAGGTGATGATGGACGTGCGCGATCGGGCGGAGGAATTGGCCGGACTGCGCGCCAAGGGAGAGGAAGACGGGGGCACTCCACTGATTGCGCGGATTACGGAGGAAGAGATTTGGGCTTGCACCAGCTGCCAAGCCTGTGTGGAAGCATGCCCCATTTTGATCAGCCCCATGGGCATCTTGCTCGATTTGCGCCGCAACCTCATCATGGAGGAAAGCAAGTCGCCCGAAGCGCTGACCGCCATGTTCAACAACGTCGAAAACAACGGTGCGCCGTGGGCCTTCCCGGCCGCGAGCCGCGCCAACTGGATCCAAGAATGATGCCGCAGTTCCACGTACCTACCATGGCCGAAATGACGGCCGCGGGCCAGGCGCCCGAAGTCCTGTTCTGGGTCGGCTGCTCCGGCAGCTTCGACGACCGGGCGAAACGCATCACCAAGGCGATCGCCAAAATCTTGCACGCGTCCGGAACGTCCTTTGCGGTGCTCGGGCAGGAGGAGTCGTGCACGGGCGATCCCGCGCGGCGGGCAGGGAACGAGTTTTTGTTCCAAATGCAAGCCGCGATGAACATCCAAGTCCTCAACGGATACGGCGTGAAGCGCATCGTAACCGGCTGTCCGCACTGCTTCAATACGCTGCGGAACGAGTACCCGGAACTCGGTGGCTCCTATGAGGTCATGCACCACACGCAATTCATCCGCGAACTCATCGAACAGGGCAAGCTGCGCATGGCGGATGGCCAACCGTTCAAGGGCAAGCGCATCACCTTCCACGACCCGTGCTACCTCGGCCGGGCCAACGGCGAGTACCTTGCTCCGCGCGAAGTCATCGCAACATTGGATGCCGAACTCATCGAAATGCGCCGCTGCAAGCAGAACGCGATGTGCTGCGGGGCCGGCGGGGCGCAGATGTTCAAGGACGCAGAGCAGGGTGAGCGCGAGGTCAATGTGGCCCGCACCGACGATGTGCTGGAGGCCGACGCCAAGGTGGTCGCTACTGGGTGCCCGTTTTGCAACACCATGATGACGGACGGCGTGAAGCATGCGAACCGGGAGGACATTGAAGTGAAAGACATTGCTGAACTCATCGCTGAGGCAGCGGATTTAATTTAAACGAGCATGTTGTTACAAGGAAAAGTCGCCATCATCACAGGCGCATCACGCGGCATCGGCAAGGCCATCGCCACCCAATTCGTTCAGCAGGGCGCAAAAGTGGCCTTCACCTACCACAGTTCAGAAGAAAAGGCGCGGGCGTTGGAAGCGGAACTGACGGCCGGTGGCGGGGAGGCGCGCGGATTCAAGTCCGATGCGTCGAAGATGGCGGAAGCGGAGCAACTCGTGGCGGATGTGGTGGCGGCCTTCGGCACGGTGGACATCGTGGTGAACAATGCCGGCATCACGGACGACACCCTGCTGATGCGCATGACGGAGGAACAGTGGGACCGGGTCATCGACGTGAATTTGAAGTCGTGCTTTGCGTTGACGAAAGCCGTGCTGCGCACCTTCTTGAAGGCCCGCAACGGCAGCATCATCAACGTCAGTTCGGTGGTGGGCGTGCAAGGAAACGCAGGCCAAGCGAATTACGCTGCCTCAAAGGCGGGCATCCTCGGGTTCACGAAGTCGGTGGCGTTGGAACTCGGCTCGCGGAACATCCGCTGCAATGCGATTGCGCCGGGCTTCATCGAGACGGAAATGACCGCGAAGCTGGACGAGGCGACGGTGCAAGGATGGCGCGACGCCATTCCGTTGAAGCGGGGCGGCACGCCGGACGACGTGGCGAACCTGTGCGTGTTCCTCGGGAGCGACATGAGTTCCTACATCACCGGCCAGACGCTGAACGTGGATGGCGGGATGATCACGGCGTAAGATGGGCGACCTCGTCCTCGAAGCTGGGCCGGTTGCGGTGGTGGGGGTGGCTGCAGGGGCCGCCTTGGCGGCGTGGGTCCTGTACCGGGTTTGGAACGGTGAGGGCGGGTTGCGGCGCTCGGGGCGTTGGGCGTTGGGCGCGCTGCGGTTTGTGGTCCTGGCCGCGTTGGGGGTGTTGCTTTTGCAGCCCCTGATCCGGCAGGTGGTGGAGGACGTGGAGCGGCCGGTGGCGGTCGTGTTGGTGGATGACAGCCGGTCGGTGACGATGGACGGGGATTCGGTGGAGGTGGCTGCGGCGTTGCGGGGGTGGACCGAGGGGGTGCGATTGGCCTTGCAGGAGCGGGGCTTGGAGGCGGAGGTGTATCGGTTTGCAGGGAGCCTCGCGCCGGAGGCGGGGGATTTGGGGTGGCAGGGCGACCGGACGGATGTGAGCGGAGCGCTGGCGGAGGTGAAGGACCGGTTTGAGCACCGGAATGTGAAGGGGGTTGTGCTGGTCAGCGACGGGCGGGTGAACCGCGGGGTGGATCCGGAATATGGGGCGGAGGGCCTGACGGGCGTGCCGCTGTGGACCGTGGGGGTGGGCGACACGACGGACCGGGCGGACCGCTGGGTCGCGGAGGTGGCGTGCAACCGCGTGGCGTATTTGGGCAACCGCTTTCCGATGGAGGCCGTGGTGGGCTTCCGTGGGGCGGCGGTGGAGCCCGTGGAGGTGACCGTCGAGCATGCAGGCCAAATCCTGCACCGCACCACCTGGACCCCCACCTCCCCCGAGGCCGTCACGCGCCTGTCGTGGACCCTCGAGGCCTCCCAACTCGGCACCCAACGCTACATCGTGCGGTGTGCCGTCGGAGCGGACGAGCGGCTGACCGTGAACAACCAAGCCACGGTTTACGTGGACGTGCTCGAGCGCCGGAAGACGGTGGTGGTGGCGGCCCGGGCACCGCATCCGGATTTGGGCCACGTCATCGCCGCCCTCGACCAACAAGACGCGTACGACATCCGGCTGCATTACGAACGCCTCCCCCACCCCGACTGGCGTGCGAACCTCGATGAGGCGGAACTCGTCATCGTGCACGACCTCGCACCCGGCTCGCCTTGGATCCAGGATCTGCTCGGCTCCACGGCCCCGGTGTGGTGGATGGCCACCGGTGCGCCTTCGCTTGCCGCATTCACCCGCCTCAACCTCGGGGCATCCTTTGCCTCGCGGGATTTGCCGCACCGTGTGCTGGGGGCACCCACCCCGGGTTTCACGCTGTTCCAATGGCCCGAGTCGGCCTCGCGCGCCTTCCAAGCGCAACCACCGCTCCAAGCGCCCCTCGGCGAATGGACGCTCTCCCCGGCTTGGCAACCCGCTTTGCAAGTGCGCCTCGGCGACCTCGTTTCGGACGAACCGCTCATGGCCTTTCGGCATGTAAACGGCGAGCGGCGCTGGGCCTTCAGCGTGGGGTCGGGATGGTGGAATTGGCGGATGGCTGAGGGCCTCGACCGCGACGACCCGGAGGTGCTGGACGCTTGGGTCACCTCCACCGCCCAGTACCTGACGTCGCGCTCCGATGTGCGGCGGTTCCGGGTCAAGTCCCCCAAACGGGTCGCCTCCGACGAGGCGTTCGTCTTGCAAGCCGAAGTGTATGATGGCGCACTGAACCCGCTGACAGGGGCCGAGGTGACCACCCGGCTGGTGGACGCGGAGGGCAACGAGCTCAATGGCGTGTTCGTGGAGGCCGGGGGGCGCTACCGACTGGATTGGGGACGGCTGGCACCAGGAGTGTACACGTGGACCGCGGAGACCTTGCTCGAAGGCGAATGGCAGCGGGCCGCAGGGGAAGTCGCGGTGGAAGCCTCGGTCCTCGAGTGGACAGCAGACCGAGCCGATCACGGCCTGCTCTTGCGGCTTGCCGAGCGCACTGGCGGCGTTTTTTTGGGCGCGCTCGAAGCGCCTGAGGCAACGCCCGAGGCGGTGGTGGACGCGGTGGTGGCGCGGGGCGGCGTGGAGCCGATCATCTTCGAAGAAATCACGCTGCAGGACGCTGTGGAATTGGAGTGGATTTGCGCCTTGCTCATCGCCCTGCTGAGCATCGAATGGATTTTCCGCCGCCGCACCATCGGCTATTGATGGGGTCAGGCCAAATCCGCTGCGCCCGTTGTAGCTTTGGCACATGAATTCCCGCCCCCAATCCCCCCTCAACGGCCGTTTCCGCGGCCTACTCGTCGGACTCATCGTGGTCCTGCCCGTCCTCATTTTCTGGAACACCCTGACGGTCACCATCCCGAGTGGCCACGCTGGACTGGTGTTCCACACCTTCGGTGACGGGGTCGATGTGATGGAGGAACCCCTGATGTCCGGCTTCCACTTCAAGGCGCCGTGGAACAAGGTCTACGAGTACGAAATCCGTCAAAAGGAGCGGATGGAAGCGCTCAATGTGCTCAGTTCGAACTTGTTGAAGATTGAGATGGACATGACCATTTTCTACCAACCGGATTTGGCCAAACTCCCTCAGTTGGAAATCGAGCGCGGGCGGAATTACGAGGAAAAGGTCATCACGCCGGCCATGCGATCTATCGCGCGCGAGGTCATCGCCAAATACCTGCCCGAGGAATTCAACACGACCAAGCGCGAGGAAATCCAGGCCGAAATCGAGTCCGAACTCAGCGCCAAACTCGCCGCCAATTTCATCCAGCTCAACGACGTCCTCATCCGCAACATCCGCCTGCCGCGCACCCTCGAAGAAGCGATCGAGCGCAAATTGCAGCAGGAGCAGGAATCGCTCGAATACGAGTTCCGCATCGAAAAGGCTTCAAAGGAAGCCGAGCGGAAGCGCATCGAAGCGGAAGGCATCCGAGACTTCCAGGAAATCGTCTCGTCCGGCATCAGCGAGGAGCTCCTGAAGTGGAAAGGCATCGAAGCCACCGCCGAGCTTGCGAACAGCCCCAACTCCAAGGTCATCGTCATTGGTTCCGGCGAAGACGGCCTGCCCCTCATCCTCGGCGGCAACTGAGGCCGCCGGGCCCCGGGCCCAAACACGGCACGAAAAAAAAGGCCGTCCCTCGCGGGACGGCCTTTTTTATGCGACTCGGGGCCGCTGAATTACGCTTCGATGAAGATGCCTTTGTCCTTCGATTGCGCAATGGCGGCTTTCACGCCGATGCGGTTGATCGTCCGGATGGCAGAAGCCGAAACACGCAGGGTGACCCACGTGCCGTCCTCTTCCACGAAGAAACGCTTCTTTTGCAGATTCGGGTAGAAACGACGCTTGGTCTTGCGATTTGAGTGGGAAACGTTGTTTCCGACCATCACTTTCTTCCCGGTGAGTTGACAAACGCGGCTCATAGCTTCTCTTTTTAGGGAGCGCAAAGAAACGACACAAAGTGGTTTCAAACAACCTTTTTTTGACAAACCTCACCTTGCGCGCGCATCTCAGCCCAAATCAAGTGCAAAGCCTGCGTGACGCCCCGCTGGATGTTCACTTCGCGGGCCCTCCCCCACTTGAATTCCTCGACGCGCTCCAAGCCATCGGGCCCCGCCACAGCGATGAAAGCCGTGCCCACTTCGGGCGTTTCCCCGGGCCCCGCGTACCCCGTCGTCGCCACGGCCCAATCCGTGCCCAGCCGCTCCTTCACCCCCCGGGCCATCGCCTGCGCCACGGGCGCGCTCACCGCCGAGTGCTCCGCGAGCAAATCCGCCTCCACCCCCAACAGCCCCTCCTTCGCCGATTCCGTGTACGCCGTGATCCCCCCGGCAAACCAACCCGAAGCCCCCGGAATCGCCGACAATGCAGCCGCCAAAGCCCCCCCGGTGAAGGACTCCGCCACGCCCAACCACTCCCCGCGCTCCCGAACGGCCGCCGCCACGCCCTCCGCCGCGGACTCCCACTCCACCGAGGCCACAAACGGCGCCAACCGTTCCGCGGCTTCCACCACGCACCCGTCCACCAAGGCCCGCACCGCCCCCGCGTCCGTCCCCTCAGCACTGAGCCGCATCCGCACCTGCCCGAAAGCAGGCAAGTACGCCAACCCCACGCCCCGCCCCTCCAAACCGACCTCCCAATCCCCCAGCAACTCACTCAAATACGACTCCCCCCGCCCGAAGCACAGCACCGTCCGGTGGTACCGAAACGGCCGCTCAAACCGCCCATCCAACTTCGGAATGACCTCCTCCTCCATCAGTCCCTTCATCTCATGCGGCACCCCCGGCATGCTCACCACCACGGCGGCGCCGCGCTCGAACCACATGCCTTGGGCCGTGCCGCGGGGATTGGGCAAGATCGCAGTGCCGGGGCCGGTGGGCAACATCGCCTGCAAGCGGTTGACCTCAAGGAAGGGCAGGCTGCGCCGCTCGAAGTACCCCTGCACGGCCTCCAATGTGGGGGCATGCAGGACCAGCTCCACGCCGAAGTAATCGGCGAGCACCTCCTTGGTGCGGTCGTCGCGGGTGGGGCCGAGGCCGCCAGTGATGAGCACGATTTGGACCCGTTCCAAGGCCTCGGTCAAAGCATCCCGCAGCGCTTGCGGCTCGTCGGACACCACCACCTTCCGGGTGACGGCGTACCCGTGCTTGGCGAGGCGGAGGCCCATCCACGCGGAGTTCGTATCCACGGTTTGGCCCAACAGCAACTCGTCGCCCACGTTGATGATTTCCACGTTCACGGAACAAAAATACGGCGTCAAAGGAGGCGCCGGCGAACGGCATAAAAAAACGGCCCGCCGCACGCGCGACAGGCCGTTCCGTTCCCTCAAAAGGGATCAGCGCACCGCGAGGCGCACCATCCGGCGCGCAGCGCCTTGCGACACCTCCACGAAGTAGAGGCCGCTGGCGAGGTCGCTCACGTCCATTTGAACCACCATGTCCGCCGTCTGGAACGAACGGATCAGCTGGCCCGCCGGGCTGAAGAGCTGCACTTGGTGCGCACCTGCCCGGTGGATGATCAGCTCCACCACATCGGTCGCCGGGTTCGGATACATCCACACCTCATCTTCCGCGATGAGCTCGTCCACGTTCACGCCCTCGTAGTTGATGTCCACGCAATCGCCCAGGTCCGCAATCGGCACGCGCATGTGCACGAGGTCGTTGATGTCGATGGGATCTTCATCGCCGCGCACGTGCAGCCCCGGCTCGTAATCGCGCTGGTAGACCAAATCCAAATGCCCGTTCGCCACCTTCGGCGCCAGCGCCCCAAACACGCACTCAAACCCATCAAAGTCCGTGTCCGGCGTCAAGTCACACGGCGTCTCCGTGTTCCACGTCATGCCGCCATCTTCTGAATGCACGAGGTAGATGTGGCGGTAGTTCTGGATGCCGGTGGAGTAGTTCTCCATGACCGCGGAGTAGGTCACGTACAAGTTGTTGTCCGCATCGACGGACATGGAGGGCATGCCCGCGAGGTTCACGTAGTACGCGGCGATGTCGTCATCGAGGTCCAACGCGCCGCTGCCATCGATGTCCAGGGTGTATGCGATGGTCATCGTGCTGTCCGGGCCGAAGTCCGGGGTCCAGTATTCCAATCCGTTCACGCCGGGGAAATAGCTGAATTGCCCCGCATCGGTGGTGTCGTCATCCATGTAGTACATGCCACCGAAAGTGACGTGCACACCGCCCTCGAGGTCCACGAGGATGCTGCCCGCACCGTCCGTGTTGAAAAACTCCTGGAAGAACCCGTCCTCGTTCCAGTCCACACCGATTTCGGGCAGGCCATCGTCGATTTGGTACAAATCAACAGGGAAGTCGACCACCGTGTGGTATTCCCAATTGTCCCCGTTGTCGTTCGAAATCATGGTGAAGCTGTCGGACCAATCCTGGAATGCCGTGAAGGCGACGGTGTTTCCCTGCGCCGCAATGGCGTAGCTGTCCCCCGTAAAGTTGAGGAAAGCCGAGCTGTCGAGCTGGGCGAACACGCTGTCCTGGATGTCCCAGGTCATCCCGCCATCGAGGGAGCGGTAGTACAGGAGCGCACCGTTTTGGCCGTTGAGCAAGGCGCCGCCGTTGCCCTCAGGTGTTGAGATGCAGATGACGTGAACGGTGTTGCCATCGGGACCACCGACGGCCGCCCGGGGCCACAGCTTGCCGACGGTCAAATCGGACGGGATGTCCATCTCCTCCCACGTCGAAGCCCCGGCTTCGCGGTAGGCCATGTGCAAGGGCGTGTCGATGCCCGCGTGGGTGATGGACAACTCGCGGCTGCTCGCGGTTTCGACGAGCGAGGGCCAGCCGGTCCGGACGGATTCAATGCGGTTGTAAGGGACCTCGTCCCAGGCGGAACCGGTGTTCAGGTTGTATCCCGTGCCGCGATCGCTGAAAGGCGTGCCT
>CBFHPD010000066.1:0-3049 GCA_965657495.1 uncultured Flavobacteriales bacterium | reverse complement strand
AATAGGTGCCTGCACCGCCTTCGCCGAAACAGTAGTTGGAGTCGGGATCCACGTGGTGTTCCCGGGTGATGCGGACCAAATCCCGGCGCCGCTCACGGACCGGCCCACCGCGTTCCACGATCACGGGCCGCATCCCCGCCCGCACCAAATCAAGCGCAGCATACAACCCCGCCGGCCCCATTCCCACCACGGCCACCCGTGGCGCATCCGCAGGCAATGCGGGCAGCGGCTCCCCGATGGGCGCTGAAGGCAACGCATTCCCCGGCGCCGCCACCCGCACCGTCAAGACGGCGATCACCGGCCGCTTCCGCGCGTCGAGCGACCGCCTTTCTACACGCCACTCCCCCACTTCCCGGACCGCACGGCGCAGCGCGCGTTCCACCGCCTCCGGCCTGGACGCATCCCGCGCCGGCAAGCGCACTTGAACAAGTTGGTCGGTAGGATTCACGGCGCGAAGATACTGCGCGGCTTCAGCTACGGGCACCAAGTCGGCCCTCTCGGGGTTATTTTTGGGCCTTGATGCAAGATGCCTTCCCCCACAACCCGCTGCGCTTTGACCGCCGCGCCCTCTCGGACGATCAAATCCGCAGCCTGTTCACGCAACTGCTTCTGCCCCGCATGATCGAGGAGAAAATGATGAGCCAATTGCGGCAGGGCAAGATTTCCAAATGGTTCAGCGGCATGGGGCAAGAGGCCATTTCGGTCGGTGCGACCGCCGCCTTGGATGCAGACGAATTCATCTTGCCCATGCACCGCAACCTCGGGGTATTCACCACCCGCGGCATCGACCTCGGCCAACTGTTCGCCCAATTCCAGGGCAAGTCCGCCGGGTTCACCAACGGGCGCGACCGCTCCTTCCATTTCGGCTCCCTCCCCCACCGCATCGTCGGCATGATCTCGCACCTCGGCCCCCAGCTCGGCATCGCCGATGGCATCGCCTTGGCGAACAAGCTCAACGGCGGCGGCAAAGCGACCCTGGTCTTCACCGGCGACGGCGGAGCGAGCGAAGGCGACTTCCACGAGGCGGTGAACGTAGCAGCGGTTTGGCAGTTGCCCGTCATCATCGGCATTGAGAACAACGCGTGGGGCCTGTCGACGCCTTCCAATGAGCAGTTCCGCTTCGAGCACTTCACGGACAAGGCGGTGGGATACGGGATTCCCGCGGAGGATGCGGTGCAAGTGGATGGAAACGATGTGCTGGCCGTGTACCATGCGGTGCGCGATGCAGCGGACCAAATCCGCCAACGCCCCCGCCCCATCATCCTCGAATTCAAAACCTTCCGGATGCGGGGCCACGAAGAAGCCAGCGGCACCAAGTACTACCCCGAAGGACTCATCGACCACTGGGGCCAAATCGACCCGGTCGAGCGGATGGAAGCCTGGGGGCGCGCCGAGGGCCTGTTTGAGGACGCCTTCTTAGACGGCGCCCGCGCCGCCCACAAGGCCGCGATCGCCGCCGGCCTGAAGTTCGCTGCCAACGAACCCGCCATCACCGCCGACCCCGCCACCGAGTTGGCGGACCGGTTTGCTCCCACGCCATCGATCGACCTCCCCGCCCTCGAAGACCTCCCCCCTTCCGCACGTGAAATCCGCCTCATCGACGCGATCTCCGAAGGGCTCGGCCGGGCCATGGAGCGGCACAGCGACCTCGTGTTAATGGGCCAAGACATCGCGGAATACGGCGGTGTATTCAAGGTCACGGACGGGTTTGTCGACCGGTTTGGAAAGGAACGTGTGCGCAACACCCCGCTCTGCGAAAGCGCCATTGTTGGTGCGGCATTGGGCTTGTCCATTTCCGGCCGCAAGTCCATGATGGAGATGCAGTTCAGCGATTTCGTCACGTGTGGGTTCAACCAAATCGTGAACAACCTCGCGAAACTGCACTGGCGCTGGGGCGCTCAAGCCGACGTGGTCGTGCGGATGCCCACCGGCGCGGGCGTGGGCGCAGGCCCGTACCACAGCCAAAGCACCGAGGCGTGGTTCTTCCACGTCCCAGGCCTGAAAATTGCCTACCCCTCGAACCCCGCCGACGCCAAAGGCCTGATGACCATGGCCTTCCTCGACCCCAACCCGGTGCTGTTCTTCGAGCACAAGTACCTCTACCGCTCACTCACGGGACCGGTGCCGGAGGAAGATTACGTGGTGCCTTTTGGCCAGGCCCAAACCGTGCGCCCAGGAAGCCGCGCGACCATCGTCACCTACGGCCTAGGCGTGCACTGGGCCACCGAATTGGCGAACGCACACCCCGAATGGGAGCTCGAAGTCATCGACCTGCGCACCTTGAGCCCTTGGGACGAAGGGGCGGTGATGGAAAGCGTGTGCCGCACGAACCGGGCGCTGGTGCTGCACGAGGACAGCGTCACAGGGGGCATCGGCGGCGAAATCGCGGCGGTCATTCAAGAACGTTGCTGGGAAGCGTTGGACGCGCCGGTGACCCGGCTGGGAAGCATGGACACCCCGATCCCCTTCGCGGCCGACCTCGAGCGGGCGTACTTGGCCAACGATCGCCTCGAGGCGGCCGTAGAAGCCTTGCTGTCGCGGTAACTTCAATCGGGAATGCGCAAGGTGCGCAGGGCTTGCAGTTGCCCCAGCAGCTCGAGGCTTTGGTCCTGCGCGCCTTGGCTGATGGCGCGCAATTCCGCCTTCAACTCCACAGGCAGCGGCTCCCCCTCCACTTGCTTGGCATCCACCACGTCGAGCCGGCCGCACAGGGCTTCGATCACGGCTGTGGCTTCGCGGATGATGCTGCGCGCCTCGGACTCGAATTCCGGTAAATCCAAGCTCAATTGGAACCCGGCCAACACCACATCATTTAGTAAAACGTGCACGGCACGGCGGACGGGTGCGGGTCGGTTGGACATGAAATAGGTTTGAGAATCTCCCGTCAAAGTAGGACATCCGATTCACAAATCCAAACTCAGCGCCGGGCACGCTGGTGCACTTGGCGCGGGTTGCGCAAGGCATCTTCCACCATTTTGATGTCCTTTTTGAGCATGCCTTTGTCGTCCAACCGCTTGGCCTCGTGCAGGAGGGCTTTTGCCTGCTGGGG
>CBFHPD010000065.1:0-4980 GCA_965657495.1 uncultured Flavobacteriales bacterium | reverse complement strand
GTCCGAGGCGATTTGGGTGGAGACCGGCAAGGGGTTTCAGGCGAGGCCGTTGCCCTTCGACCCGGAGGACAGGCCGCTCAAGCTCAAGCGCACGCTGTTTCAGCCGATGTGCCTGTGCACCGGGGTAATCATCGGGCACTGAGCCCCGTGCGGAACGCCCCGGAGAGGCGCTGCACTTCGTACCACGCCGCGTTCCAGGCTTGGAGGACCTGCAAGCGGCTGACTTCAGCGCGGAGCAGGCTCAACTGCAGTTCCCGCACATCGAGGGACGTCAGGGCACCGAAGGTGTAGCGGTCGGAAGCGATGGCCACGAGCTGCTCGGCGTTGCGCACTTGGGTGTCCACGAGCCGGAAGACCTGCTCTTGCACAGCGAACTGGTCGGCAGCGTTATGGAACACCTGCAGGGAGGCGGCAACTTGGTTCGCGGTGGCCGTCTCTGCGAGGTCGATTTGAATGCGCGCTTGGTCGATGGCCCGGCGCGTAGCCCCGCCATTGAACAGATTGAAATTGAGCGTGAGCGCGGCGGAGGAGTTTTTCACCCGGGATTCGGCACTGAGGTCACCGGCATTGAGTTGGTTGAATTGGTCGCCCCAGTTGACATTCAGGCCGAGGACCGGGTACAGGCGCGATTCGGCTTGATCGAGCGATGTGGAGGCGAGTGCTTCGCCGAGGAGCGCGTTGCGGATGGCGGTTTCTGAGGTGGCGATTTGGCTTTCGATTTGGGCCAAATCCACCATCTCCGGCGGCGCGGCCAACGCCCCGTTCAACGTCCACTCCACCTCCTCGGGGTCGCCCATGAGCCGGTTCAGGTTGCGCAAAGCCGCATCGTGAGCGACCTGCTGCTGCAACCAGGCGGCGCTGTCCGCGAGGACCGCGTTCTCGAACTGCAGCCGGTCGAAGGAACCGGCCGCACCGACTTCCTCCCGGCTGGCGAGCCAGTTGATTTGGGCTTCCGAAAACCGCAACGCACCTTGCAGGACGCCGAGCAACGCCTCCTGCACCAGCACAGCATCGTACGCCTTCAGCACCGCCTCGGTCGTCTGTTCCACGAGCAGCTCCACCTCGCCGCCCGCCTGCGCCTCCAGCAACTCAAGCGACCGCTTGTTGGCGAACATGCCCATGCCGTCGAACAGGGTCCACGAAGCCTGCGCCCCGTAACTCAAGCCGGACGACTCGATCTTTTCCTGCAGGAAGGTGGCGGGGTTCTCCCGCTGGTCCGAAACCGAGGACGAAGGGGACGCGGTGGCCGTCACCCGCGGCAGGGCGCCAGCAGCCCCCCAAGCATTGCCGAGGGCCGCCTGCTCCGCCTGCAACCGCACCACCTTCAGCCCAAAGTTCCGATCCAAGGCCCGGGCGACCGCATCCTCCCGGCTGAGCGGACCTTGCGCACCCACCGCACCGAGCATGCTGCTGGCCAGCACCAGCACCGCCATCATTCGAAATGTCTGCATCATCGTCTTCATTCAGTGGTGTGTCATGTCGTCCAAATCCACCAACTCCCTGCGCGCCGGCTCCGCCTCAGTCGGGCTCAGCCAGTCCCCCCGTTTGACCCACACCCACGAGCGGTGCAGCGGGTTGATCCAGCGCAAGAACACCGGCAACAGCACCAAGATGATGACGGTCACAAAGAGCAGCCCGAACGCCACCGAAATGGCCATCGGAATCAGGAACTGCGCTTGGAAACTCTTGTTCAACATCAGCGGGGCCAGGCCCGCCACCGTAGTGACCGACGTCAACAAAATGGGGCGGAAGCGCGACATGCCCGCCTCCCAAATCGCCTCCCGCACATCGAGCCCGCTCTTCAAATAACCGTTGAACGCCGCCACAAACACCAGCGCGTCGTTCACCAAGATGCCGATCAAAGCGAGCATGCCGAGGATGGAGAACAGGCTGATTTGGGCCCCCATGAACCAGTGCCCCAAGCTCACCCCGATGAAGCCGAAGGGGATCAACCCGAAGACCGCGAGGCCTTGCAACGGGGAGCGGAACGTCAGGATGATGATGAACAGCATGAGCGCGAACACGAGCGGCAACACCGCTTGGATGGAACGCTGTGACTTGGCTTGCTCGCGGTTTTGGCCCTCGTAACTCGCGGTGATCGAGGGGTAGCGGGCGAGGATTTCCGGCACGACGCGTTCGCGGATGTCGGCGTTCGCGTCGGTGGCACTCACCCAGGGGCCGGCCAAATCCGCTCCCACCTGCACCTCACGTTGGCCGTACAACCGGTTGATGGCACTGACCCCCCGGCCGATGCGCAGGTCCGCCACTTCCGTCAGCGGCACCAAATCACCCGTCACCGTGCGCACCCGGAAGTTCTCCATCGCGCCCACGGAAGCCCGATCCCGTTCGTCGATGCGCACCCACACCCGCACCTCATCCCGGCCGCGCTGCAAGCGCTGCACTTCCGACCCGAAGTACCCTTGCCGGATTTGGGACATCACCTCCAACTCATTCAAACCCAGCTGGTACGCGCGCGGCTTCAGTTCCACCTCGACCTCCTGCGCCCCTTCCTGGTTGTTGTCCGTGACATCCTTCAAGTCCTCCCGGTTCAACATCGCCTCCTTCAACTCGGCCGTCGCCGCCGACAGGGCATCGAGGTCCGTGCCCAGCAGCGACACCGAAACCGGCCGCCCAAACGGCGAGAACGCCGCAAAGCTCAGGTTCTCCGCCCCGTACACCGTGCCCACCCGCTCCCGGATCATCGCACTGATGTCGGTCGACTGCATTCCGCGCCGCTCGCCGTCGAGGAGCTGCACGTTGATGAGTCCGTTGTACGTCGTAGGGCCCAGCCGCTTGTCCACGGCCTGGATCATCTCCAGCCCGTCCCCTCGTTCCGCGCTCAACTCCTCGTTCACTTCCCAAATCACCGCCTCGATGCGGTCGAGTTGGCCTTGCGTCACCCCCTCCCGGGTGCCCGATTGCATGGCCAAGTTGATGGTCAAGTTGTCGCCTTCGATGAACGGGAAAAAGGTGGTCTTGACAAACCCGCCCCCGATCAGCCCCGGGACCGACACCATGAACACCGTGACGATGATGGCGAACATGATCCACGGCGCCTCCAAGGCAAACCGCAGGACCGGTCCGTACAGCCGCTCTTTCAAAAAGTCCATGACCTTGCGCATGGTCCGCTCAATGGCGTTGGGCTTGAAATCCGTCCGCAACGCCTTCGAATGGCCGATGTGTGCCGGCAAAATCAATGCCCCCTCCACCAGCGAAAACACCAGCGTCAGGATGATGACCTTCGCCATGTCGGTGAAGAAGTCGCCCAGCCGTCCTTCGATGAAGAAGAAGGCCGAGAACGCCACCACCGTGGTCAAAATCGCCGAGAACACCGCCGGCAGCACCTCGAGGGTGCCATCGATGGTGGCCCGCATGCGCGAGGCGCCCCGTTCATAATGTTGGTAGATGTTCTCCGCTATGACAATCCCATCGTCCACGAGGATGCCGATGACCAAAATCATCCCAAACAACGAAATGACGTTGATGGTGATGCCCACATAATCCGCCATGAGGAACATGCCCATGAACGACACCGGGATGGCCAGCGCCACCCAAAACGCTATCCGGACATTGAGGAACAAGGCGAGGAACAGCACCACGAGCAAGAAGCCCACCACGCCGTTGCTCACCAGCAACTCAATCCGCTGGTTCAAAACGACCGACGAGTCGCGGATGACCTCAATGCGCGTATCGCCTCCGCGCGCATTGTACGCGTCGATGTAACTCCGGATGTAATCGGTGATCTCCAATATCGATTCCGAATTGAGGTTGCTCACCGTGACCACCGCCGCCGGCTGCCCGTTGAACCAGTTCCGCGAGGGGTCGGTATCGGACCACCGGTCCACGACCTCAGCCACGTCGGCAAGGCGCACCACGCGGCCATTCCGGTCCGCGCGGACCACGATGTCCTGCAGCTCCGCCGCGGTGTACTCGCGGTAACGCCCCCGGATGATGAGTTCCTCGCTGGGCGTCTTCAGCCGGCCGCCCGTGGCCTCGATGTTCGCCGCGCGCACCGCCGCCGTCACCTGCGGGATGGTGAGCCCGAGCTCCATCAGCGCATCCTCGCGCAACCGGATTTCGATTTCCTCCTCGGGGAACCCGCTCAGGGCGATTTGCGAAATGCCGTCCACGGCGCGCAACTCTTTTTCGATTTGGCGCGCCTCGTGCTTGAGCACCTGCAAATCGTCGATGCCGGTCACTGCGAAGGTGAACGCCACGCCCACGGCGTCCTGCTTGTAAACGATGGGCGGCTCCATGCCCACGGGGAAGCTGGCGATGCGGTCCACTGCGTTCTTTACGTCCTGGAGGATTTCGTCGGTCTCGCGGGCGTCGAGCACCTCGATGGTGATGCTGCCCGCGTTTTCGTTGCACACGGATTTGACCTGATCCAGGCCGGCAATGCCTTGCAGGTTTTCCTCAATCTTCGCCACGATGCCCTCTTCAATCTCCTCCGGCGAGGCGCCCGGGTACACGACCTGCACGCTGATGGTCTTCGAATCGACCTCCGGGAAGAAATTCGAGCGCATGTTGGTCAGGCCCACGTAGCCGGCCACGAGGATGGCGATCATGAGCATGTCGCCGGTCAAGTTGTACTTGACGAAGTAGCGGATCAGCCCTTGCATCATTCAGCGACGTTGACGGCCAAACCCGAATACGCGCCACTCAGCGGTTCCGCGAGCAGGCGCGTGCCTTCGGCAAGCCCGGTGATGACCGCCGTTTCCACGGCCCGGAACGCCACCTCGACCTCTTGTTCTGCGAGGGCATCGCCCGCGATGACGTAGACGGTGCCGGCTTCCGACACGAGGTCGAGCCGGATGGACATCGCGTCGGGGATGGGGCGGCTGTAGACCGCACCGCTGAGGTAGCGGCCGTCGCGGAGGGTGGCGGAGGTGCGCACGCGGCAGAACACGCTGGCGCTTTGGGTGGCGGGGTCCACGTTGTTGGCGATGCGGACCACTTCGCCGGTGGCGACGGTGGTGC